>JAOHFM010000026.1 GCA_028098005.1 Psychrosphaera sp. | reverse complement strand
CTAGGCGTTAAACAATTAAGGCGGCTCGCTAACGCTCTAGATTGCTCGTTCCCGACGAAATCAACCGACTGCATCCATGCAGTCGACCGCCAGGCTCCAAATAAAACAACCCGTTATCTCGCGATAGCGGGTTTTTTATTGCCTGCGATTTAATCCACATCCTGTTTTAGTTTATACTGCTTCCAAAATTCCAACCAAATGAGATAAAACTATGCCTTCTATGGATATTGTTTCTGAAGTAAATTTAGAAGAAATGCGCAATGCTGCTGAAAACTCTAATCGTGTATTAAGCACCCGTTATGACTTTCGTGGTGTTGAAGCGAGCTTTGAATGGAAATCGCCAGCAGTAAAAATTAAATGTGAAGGTGACTTCCAGGCAAAACAAATGGTAGATATGTTACGAAGTCAGCTGGTAAAGCGCCAAGTAGATCCAAACGCAATGGAAATTTCCAAACCAGAGTTTTCTGGCCGCGCTTGTACTCAAATGGTAACGATCAAAGAAGGGATTGAAAAAGACGTTGCTAAAAAAATTGTTAAGATTATCAAAGACAGCAAACTAAAAGTTCAAGTTGCTATCCAAGGTGAAGAGCTTCGCGTTACAGGTAAAAAACGTGATGATTTACAAGCTGTTATGCAATTAGTTAGAACGAGCGATCTTGGTCAACCTTTTCAGTTTAAGAACTTTAAGGATTAAGTCACGGCAAACACAACGACTGACATAACTATTGTCGAACTCTTTTGTTATTGACGGGCGTTAGGAAATGATCTCTGCTTAGTATTTTTCGTATTTAATTATAGGAAAAAATCACCAAGCAGCGATTTTGCAAACAAACATCCTATTAAACAATAATTAGAGAGCAGTAATGTCAGTTGATGCCTCCACAATAAACAAAGATAGTAACCTGTTCATGGTCGATGGTTTGCCATTGATTTCGGTTTATGACGATAACTTTTTTGTGCGGAATGATTATGATGTCCTATCGGTGGGTCAACGAAACTATTTAATTCAATATTTTAGTAAACTTGGCTTTACCCAAACAAGCGGTAAGACCCTAACCAAGTCAATTACGACGCTACATATTCCTAAACCAAATTCTAATCTTGCAGTTTCTTCCTTTGACGAATGTTTTCTAAAGTTTGACGGGGTCAATTATTATTGTGTTACTCCTACCATGTTTGCTGAAGCGCTTTTTTATTTAACATTGGATAAACAAAACCATGACGTTATAAAGACGTTACGTAGGTTGATCAAAAAATGCCCTTATAATATCGAGTGGTTAAGGGATGTAAGTTATCACTCACCTATAGAAAACATCACCAAACAGACTTACCAAGACTTAACAGATTATCAGTCATTTATTGTAGAAAAACGTTACAAAAAGAAAAAGTCACTTTAAGGATTATATTTTTAAGGGCCTGTTTTGTAATGCGCCAATAAAGTTAGTCTCGTTCCTAAATACCATTTTATTAGTAACTTTCGTTGGCGTTCAATATTAATCGAAAAGCGAGTATTTACTGCAAGTGATGGTAAAGTAAGCAAAGATTATAAAAATAATGAGGGATAAAAATGAGCAATAATCTAATTTTTGTTTTGGCTTTGTTAGGCGTTGCAATTGCAACTCCGGTCTCAGCTAAAGACACATTGCCAACAGTGAACACGACAATATCAATAGAAGCGGACGAGGCTTTACACACAATTGTGCGAGAAGTGTCAGCACAAAGAATAGAGCAAGATATTACAACACTCGTTAATTTTGGTACACGACATACTCTTTCAGATACGAAGTCGGACACTCGGGGTATTGGTGCAGCAAGACGATGGATAAAAGCTGAGTTTGATAAAATCTCCGCTGAATGCGGTGGCTGTTTAGATGTGTTTTATCAATCGCGAGTCCTAAAAGGACAAAAACGTATTCCCAATGCGACTGATATTGTTAGTGTTATTGCAATTCAAAAAGGTACCACTGACCCAAGTAGGTATGTATTAATGTCAGGAGATATTGACTCAAGGGTTACAGATGTAATGGACTTCACATCTGATGCGCCAGGCGCAAATGACAATGCTTCTGGTGTTGCAGGAACCCTAGAAGCAGCGCGAGTGCTTACCAAGCATAAATTTAATGGCAGCATTGTATATGCAGCTCTCGCAGGGGAAGAGCAAGGGTTATTTGGTGGTCGTATTTTGGCGGATTATGCAAAAGAACAAAATTGGCGTCTGAAGGCAGTTCTCAACAATGACATGATTGGTAATATTGAGGGAATCAATGGTGTGATAAATAACACTACAGCTCGGATTTTTGCAGAAGGCACACGCCAAACCGAGACTGAGAAAGAGGCACGTTTGAGACGTTTTACCGGCGGTGAGGTGGATTCGCCGAGTAGAAATTTAGCGCGTTACATAGATGTTATGGCAGATAGGTATATTCCTAACTTAGATACCATGATTATTTATCGACTGGATCGCTTTCGTCGAGGAGGGCATCATCGTCCATTTAATGATTTAGGCTACCCAGGCATTCGTATCATGGAAACTAATGAAAACTATTACCGTCAACATGAAAACGTGAGAACAGAAAATGGCATAAATTATGGAGACACGCTCGATGGTGTTAACTTTGAATACGCTGCAAAGTTAACCGCGTTGAATGCTGTATCATTGGCATCGATGGCTTGGGCACCAACACCACCTGCAGAAGTAACCATTGCTGGGGCAGTAAAACCCGATACCACATTGTCTTGGAAGAGAGCGGACAATAAGCAGAATCCACAACTTGCTGGCTATAAAATTTATTGGCGTTATACCGATGCACCCCAATGGCAACAAAGCCGCTTTGTTGGGATGGTTGACAGCTATACGTTGGAAGATGTTGTTATTGATAACTATTTTTTTGGTGTTGCTAGCGTATCCACAGACGGAACCGAGAGTCCGGTTGTTTACCCAGGTGCAGCGGGCGCCTTTGGTGAATAAATAAAGCAAACATTTTTAAGCGAACTATAAAATGTGAGTTTTCTGCTTAGCAGTGAACTCGCTTGTTATGCTAAAATTCGTTTCATTATTGATGTGCTAAAAACAGTTAGCGTAAGTTGTGAGTGAAGTTTATGGTCCCTAAAAAAATAGATAGAAAATTCTGTGTAGCACCCATGCTCGATTGGACCGATCGTCATTGTCGTTATTTTTATCGAACACTGTCTAAACATTCCGTTTTGTATACAGAGATGGTTACAACAGGCGCAATTATTCATGGCAAAAATGATTTCCTAAAGTTTAACAAAGAAGAGCAGCCTGTCGCGTTGCAGCTTGGAGGCAGTGACCCTGATGCTTTAGCTCATTGTGCAAAGTTAGCGGAAGAAAGAGGCTATGACGAAGTAAATCTAAATGTAGGTTGCCCATCAGACCGTGTTCAAAATGGAATGTTTGGTGCTTGTTTAATGGCAAAGCCTGAATTGGTTGCTGAGTGTGTTGCGGCAATGAAAGCGGTCACCACTATTCCTATCACTGTAAAGTCACGAATTGGCATTGATGATCAAGACAGCTTTGAGTTCTTACTTGATTTTGTCACGAAAGTTAAAGCCGCTGGATGTGAAACATTTATTATACACGCAAGAAAAGCGTGGCTTACAGGCCTGAGCCCTAAAGAAAATCGCGATATTCCGCCTCTAGATTATGACCGGGTTTATAAAATTAAAGCGATGTTTCCAGAGTTAGAAATAATTATCAACGGAGGCGTAAAAACCCTTGAGGACAGTGTTGAACACCTAAAGCATGTAGATGGTGTAATGATGGGCCGAGAAGTTTACCAAAACCCTTACATTATGGCCGACGTTGATAAAGTTATTTATGACGATGACCATGAAAAAATTACTCGCTCTGGTGTATTAGGAAAGATGTCTGACTATATTACGGCTCATGAACTTGACGAAGGACGCGCATGGCATGTTTTACGCCATATGATGGGGCTTTATTTAGGGTTGCCAGGGGCCAAGATTTGGCGCAGATATTTAAGTGAAAACGCTGTTAAGACGGATAAAAAAGGTAAAGAATTGATACTAGAAGCCACCGAGTTTTTTCGAGAACGAGGAATTGACTAAAAAATGGTGAAATTTACCATCGAGTAACATTGGTTTGATGTTTACAATTTGATGTTTGCACTTACACACTATTAAAGCCCCATTATATAAGGGGCTTTTTTTATTTTAAGCTTGGCACAACCTTTGTAACACTATCTCCGACTAAACAAAAAACATTAGGAGAAAGTCATGCAATCATTAGTTCTATTAAGCAGCCTTGTATTAAATACACCAGTATCAATTAGCAATCTATCTGATACCCAAAATTTACAAAACTTAGTTAAGGAGCAGGTTACATCTGTTCAAAAGCATGTAAGTTACAAAGCAAAACAATCAATTATGAATAGTGACTTTTTGCAAGCGAAACAGATTTTTAAGTTAGCAAAACAAACAACAAATTCTACTGATTCGATGAGTGAATAATTATGGTAAGTTCTTTTACCTTGTTCGCGGTTTCATTCTTACCCGTAATTAGCTTAGGAGTAGTTTACGCGATAGTAAACGCAGTGCGCTCCTCAGAGTGGTTAGCTGGGTTAGTAATTTTAATCAATAAGCAAATTAGAATGTAGTCAATTTGCTTAAGCTACAACAAAATAGACTTACCGTTACAAGTTGAATTTATTATTCCTCCAAACCCAAACCCAAACCCAAACCCAAACCCAGCATTACCTCGTTTTTAATTTATGGCGGCTTTTGCTAATTTTCATCAAACACGCCTATACAAATATCAAGCGCTTCAACTCGCCTCACTTTGCTTCAAAACTGATTATTAAATTAACTCCTAAAATGTAAAACGTATTGATATTTTCCACTTTAATTTTCATTGGTTAAATTGTTCAACAAGTCGTCAAATTAACCAAAGCTTGAAAGTTCTATATTTCCCCCATGTTACACATAAATAAAATGCTTATAAAATACAGTAGGTTATGTGGTTTGTTGTAATGGCACGTAGTTTGGAAGTAAGTATTACGAACTTGAAGTACTTAAACCAAAAAACAAATTAGTTAGTCAGGAGAAAAACATGAGTGTATTAAATAGATTTGTTGACGTTATGAATGCCAACTTAAACGCTGCGTTAGATAAAGCGGAAAAGCCCGAACATATGCTTAGACTCATTGCGCAGGATATGGAAGAAGCGTTAGTAGAGGCTAGGACTCATGCAGCAAGTTTAATCGCAGAAAAAAAGCATATAACACGAGACTTAGATATCTTGGTAAAAGAACAAGATGATTGGCAAACCAAAGCTGAATTGGCGTTATCTAAAAACCGAGAGGATTTAGCGAGAGATGCATTGGTGCAAAAAGAGCAGAATACAAAGTCGGTAGAAGCGATTAATAAGCAAATATTGTCAATTGATAAAGATCTGGAAACTATCTCTAATGATACTGCTGAGCTTAATAAAAAGTTGTCAGAAGTAAAGGCGAAACTTAATACTACAGAGCGTCGCTTGGAAACAGCTTCTGTCAGAAAACGCTCTCAAGTAGTTATGAATTCAAATAAAGTTGACGCGGTTACGCAACGCTATGAGCAATTGCAACGTAAAGTGGATGACTTAGAAAGCCAAGCTGATGCATACGACCTAACCTCTCGAAACTTACATGATGAATTTAGAAAGTTAGAGGTGGAGTCTAAAGTTGATGAGCAGTTAGCTGATTTGAAGAAAAAAGTAGCGAATAGCTAGGGGAATATTATGAAAAATGAATATATTGGAAACCCAATTACAAAAGATGCGCTAAATAGAAAGCTGACGGGTGTTTGTGCAGGTACTGCAAAACATTTTAATTTACCAGTTTGGGGTGTCAGAGCTGCAACCATCGTATTTGGAGTGTTTTATCCAGGCGCCGCAATTTTTGGATATTTATTGGCGTCTATTTTGATGCCAACTAAAAAATATTACTAGGAGTGATTTGAAATGACTACATTTTTTAAATTTGGTGTAGCGCTACTTGGTATTGTACTCATATTAAGTATGCTCCCAACCTATTACGTCAACGTAGAAGGGTTAAGCCACTGGTCAAACGTAGGTGGCATTACCGAGAACCTCATTGGTTTTGCAGTGGTTCTGTTAATCTTTTTTGGTTTAGCAGTCGCGTTAATTAGTTTATTTGCTGGACTATTTGTTGTTTTTGCAATGATTGTTGGTGCAATAGTGTTAGCAGGCCTCTCAGCGGTTTGGCCGTTACTACTGTTTGGCGTTATTGGTTACCTGCTATTTTTCAGAAAGAGCAAAAATACCTAAAAATAAATATGCGATCAAAGAGTTACATAATGTATGATTCCTATCGACTTTACTTCTTTAGGAAACAGAATATGAAAGTGTTAGGTTTATTATTAAGTGTCATGATGTTCAGTGGTACTGCGTTTGCTGACTTATCAATATCAGCGTCTGACGCAACGGTTAGAGCCCCAATTCCAGGTATGAAAAATACAGTTGGTTATTTTCAACTAACAAATATGGGCGCTAAAGACGTTGTTTTAGTTTCGGCTAAAAGCAATGCATCTGAAGTACTGGAGTTTCATAATCATGACATGAGTGGCGGCGTTATGCGCATGTACCAAGAAATGGAAGTTAATATTCCAGCTGGCGATACGATTGTATTTGAATCGGGTGGTTTGCATTTAATGTTCATAGCAGTTGAGCCTGAGCTTAAGAGTGCTAAGCTTGTAGATGTAATGTTTACAACAAAGTCGGGTGAGTCTTTCACAGTTCCTTTTAAAGTTCAAAAGCTTGAAGTAAAACACCATCATTAATAGAAGGTTACCAAAATGAAGAAGTGGTTAACGGCTGGTTTAGCGGCTATCGTAGTAATTTCAATTGTGCTGGCACAGTATTGGAGTTTTATGCCTGACGTTTTTTCTGTAGAAGAGCGTTCTTTAGCAAAAGCGCAAGCGCTTAATACGACGCCGGTAACAGGTTTTACAACTACACACACTCTTATTGAAGTAACGAATGTTTTATTAAATAAACCAGGTGGCTACCTGTCGAATGACATTACTCCTCCTAGCTTGTTTTTAGACAATATACCTGCTTTTGAATTTGGCGCATTGGAAATGAGCCGAGATCTAGCACTGGCGTTACGTCGTGATTTTAGTCGTTCACAATCTCAATCTGTCGAAAACCCATATTTAAAAGTCGCTCAACCTCAGTTTAGCATTGACCATACTTCTTGGGCTTTACCAAGCGCAGAGTCTTCTTACACAATGGCTGTAGAAGCACTAGAGAAATACCGTGACTCTTTAAGTGATAAACAACAAGGCTCTGCCCAATTTTATGCGCGAGCGGACAATTTAAAAGATTGGTTGAATGAGGTTGAAAAACGCTTAGGCAGCTTAAGCCAGCGATTGAGTGCGAGTGTAGGGCAAGACAGAATAAATATAGATTTAGCTGGAGAAACAGGTGCTATTCAATCGACACAAACCGCTAGAAGCCAAATGGTACAAACAAGTTGGTGGAAAATCGATGATGTGTTCTATGAAGCCAAAGGTGCAAGCTGGGCGCTACTACATTTTTTAAAAGCAGTAGAAATAGACTTTGCTAGTACACTTCAGAAAAAAAATGCGCAAACGAGTTTAAAACAAATTATTAGAGAACTAGAAGCAACGCAGCATACAATCTGGAGCCCTATGGTATTGAATGGAAGTGGTTTTGGAGTACTTGCCAACCATTCTTTGGTAATGGCTAATTATATTTCGCGTGCTAATGCCGCAATCATAGATCTTAAGACGTTGCTAACGCAGGGGTAATTGAGGCATGAAAGTACTTTTTAAGTTTGCATTATTTGTTGGCCTGTTGCTTTGGGTGTCGCCACTATTAGCTAAGGGCCCATTTACGTTCACTATTGGTGCAGATCAATGGAAACAAGATGCCCCAGCAACTTATGGAGTAGCAACTGATAATTTACTTGAGTTTACCGGTGAAAACGCGACCAATAGACAATTTGAGTTTGAAGTAAGTCATCAGTTACCATTGTTACCCAATGTAAGATTTAGTACTACATCAAATGAACAAACCGCTGGTAATACGTTAGCACAAACTTACGTGCTAGGTGGTGAAGCATACAGTGTCGCAAGTCAATTATCCTCAACACACCAAACAAAGTCACATGACCTCCTATTCTATTATCCACTTTTTGATATAAGCCTGTTGAAAATGGACCTTGGTTTATTAACGAGATATCAAGAATTAGAAATTGCCACATCTAAAGTGGGAGACAGTCAAAACTCACAGGTCGACGTAGATAAAATTGTACCAATGCTGCACGTAAATGTTCAAAGCGGTATACCGTTATTAGGCTTTTTTGTGTTTGCAGAGTTTAATAAAGGTGACAGTAACCATTTTTATCAAAGTGGCATTGGATATACGTTTGACAATAATTTAATACCTGATGTTGACTTGAAACTAGGATATCGAAAAGAACGTATGGATTTCTCTTCAAACGACGGCGTTATTTTTAATCAAGATCTTGATGCAACGTTTGCCGGCATGAGAATTCGTTTTTAAATACTACTTAAAATAGTTAACTAGGCTTTTGTTGCCACTTCATAGTGACCACTCAACAAGTCATCAAAATCTTTAAGCAGGTAGTTAATAAAGTCAGCGTCATTTGGTGGATTTACTAAGCGGCTCAATTCGTACCCTGATTGAGTTAGCTTATAGTAGGTAAACACAATGTCTTTTTGTTTTACCACTACATCAAATGTCTGCTTGTTTTGACTCAACTTTATCGTATCTTTTGAATTATAAGGCGCAGATTCAATTTCTTGTTGATGTATTAAGCCTAATTCAGCTAGTGAAATTAAATGGGTATACGACAACCCAAATTGATTTAAATTTAGATTAACTTTACCAGTATTTGAGAAAATATTGATTAACGTTGGTTTTTTATAAAGACCAGTGAGTAACCTTCCCGATTGCTCATCGTTAAAGCGGCACATTAGCCTAACTGCTTTGTAAAATATTTTCGCTTCTTTTGTCCCTAATTCAGATAGTGTTTTTAGACTTCTATATGAAAATGAACCTTGTTGTACCAATTCAACTGATAATATCTTTGACCAAAGCTCATGCATACTTGGCGTATAACAGCCTTTTGCCAACTCCGTAAACTTCATAACCCAATCTAAATCAAGCTTGTCAATGAGTACGTCGCCTTTAATGTGGTCGAGGGCTAAACTAAAAACCTGCTCTAAGTTGTACTGCTGTCGGGCTTCTATAATTTGGCTACGCTTATTTATTCGCTGACCAATGGTAGAGTCGACGTCTCTAATTAAAACGTTTTCATCATTTTTAAGCTGGTTTATAACGGTCTGACCTTCCGCTTCCTCGGTAGATGTAACTTCAAAATCAATCCCAGTTAATTGTTTAACAAGGTTTAAATATTTTGTTCTAGAGTTAACTGAGTTATTCATAAGTGTCGGACACGTTCAGGGCAATTACTCCATACTCGGTAAATCCTCTTTGAAAGTCAAAATAAAGAGAATAAATCTATTAAATTTATGTGCAAAAACTGTGTTTCTTTCTACACTTACTTAAGATTGGATTAATTTGCGTTACCGAATTTGATGAGGAAGTTAGTGGTCAATGCCAACTCAAAAAGTTATACAGCAGGAAGGCTTTCTATTCTCGGGACAGCCACTGAGTGATGTTCAAAGTAGAAATGAGCAAATAGATTTAGACACTTGGAAAATAGTTGTCGTTGATGACGAGCCGGAAATTCATCAAGTTACAAAGATGGCGCTATCTGGAACAAAAATTGCGGGAAAACACCTGTCTTTGATGCATGCTTATTCAGCTGAAGAAGCACTAGCACTATTAAAAGCAGAGGAAAATGTAGCTGTTGTCATACTTGATGTGGTTATGGAAAGTGATGACGCAGGTTTAAAGTTAGTTAAGTCTATTCGAGATGACCTCCGCCTGCTAGACGTTAGAATTATCTTAAGAACCGGTCAACCTGGTTATGCACCAGAAGAAAAAGTCATTAGTGAGTTTGAAATTAATGACTACATTATGAAAACAGAAACTACGCGAAGTAAATTGTTTTCTAGTCTTTATACCGCCATACGCTCTTACCAACAACTTTGCCTAATTAGCGAAGCTAAAGACTTTCTACAACGACTAACTATTATGAATAGTTCGCTCATAGAACAGAAAAATTTTGCGATGTTCGTAAGGTGTTTAGTTCACAACTCCTTGTCGCTTTTTAAATCTGGTGGTCCTGGTGTTTTTTTACTTAACAAATCAAAAAAAGCAAAAGATAGAGCCAGATACAGAATCGAATATAGCACTGAAGAGATTTATTCGTTTAAAGGGCACGATTATGAAGAGGTCTTGCCACAACAGATAGCAACAAAACTCAAGCAAGCTATTTTAAGTGAGAGCTCATTTACCGTAGGCAATGACTTAATTTTATTTATTCCATCTAAGTCATGTTCAGGCATTCTAATTTTATTTGACGCCTACCCAAATATTGTTCGGCCTGAACTTATCCAGTCCTTTACGTCTAATATTGCGTCAGACTTAGATAACGCACTTTTATTAAAGCAAATAAGTAACATAGCCTATTTGGACTCTTTAACTAACTTACCCAACAGAACCAAGTTTATAGAGGCTTTAGATAAAGTAGGTGACCTCGGCAAGGATGGTGAAGCTATTAGCTTGGTGGATATTGAACACTTTTCAGATATTAATGACGGATTAGGCCAAGACTCAGGCAACCTACTACTGCAGGCCGTTGCTGAAAGGTTATGTTCACAACTAGATAAAAAAGTCACTGTGTATAGAGTAGCGGCGGATGTATTTGGCTTAATAGGTTCAATTAAGTCACTCGAGCCTGAAAAGATATTAGCCGCGTTCGATTTGCCATTTTTAGCAGGGGAGCATTTAATTCCCGTAAATGCTCGGATTGGTATTACTAAAAATCCAAGCCTACACACCAACGGATTGGATATTATTAAGCAAACAAATATTGCGTTAAATCGAGCCAAAAAAGATGCTCAAAGCCGAGTTAATTTCTATGTTGCAGAAATGGAAGATGAGACGGCGTGGCGTTTGGAAATGATACGAAAGTTAACCGATGATTTTTATGATCAAAAGTTACAAGTCTGGTATCAACCTCAGTTAGACTTAAAAAACAATAAAATCATTGGGGCGGAAGCGTTATTGCGTTGGCCAACGGGCAATGGAAGTTTCCATTCACCTTTAACTTTTATTCCATTAGCAGAGTATACAGGGCTTATTGTTGATATTGGCAGTTGGGTATTAGAACAAGCGTGTATTCAGGTTAACCAAATGAAAGCACAAGGCTTTACCGATCACCGTATCGCTGTAAATGTATCAATGCCTCAGTTTAAAAATGCTATGTTTGTTGACACCGTTGTAAGTCTTACTAATAAATATCACGTAGACCCTAAAAATATAGAGTTAGAAATTACAGAGAGTGTTGTTATGGATGATACAACAATCGTTATTACAGCACTCGAGAAACTAAGACGCCTCGGTTATACAGTCGCCATTGATGACTTTGGTACTGGTTTTTCTTCATTAAGTTACCTTCATAAATTACCTATTAATAGATTAAAGGTTGATAGAGAGTTTATTAAAGATATTGGTTTTGGAGGTGATGGAATTTTAGCTGAGACCATTATTAATCTGGGGCAAAAACTAGGGCTTGAAGTAATTGCTGAAGGTATAGAAACTGAAGAGCAACAGGAGTTTATCAAACGTTTGGGCTGCCATGAGTCGCAAGGGTATTATCATGCGAAGCCAATGCCTGCTGAAGAACTCGAGGTGTTTTTACGTGAGTTCGGCAGCAAACAAAACTAGTTGGATGTAACTTTATAACTTTATAAGTGGCTTTAAGTACTTAGCGGTAAATGACTCTTTAACCTCACAAACTTCTTCTGGTGTACCTGCCGCAACGATTGTTCCACCACCAGAACCACCCTCAGGCCCTAAGTCAATGATATAGTCCGCAGTTTTAACCACATCCAAGTTGTGCTCAATGATCACTATGGTATTGCCGTGATCGCGAAGGCGGTGGATGACGGTCAACAACTGCTCAATATCATGAAAATGAAGACCGGTTGTTGGCTCATCAAGAATATAGAGTGTTTGGCCTGTATCGCGTTTAGACAGCTCCTTAGCAAGCTTAACCCGTTGGGCTTCACCGCCCGATAAGGTTGTCGCTGACTGACCAAGTCTTATGTAGCTCAGACCAACATCCATTAATGTTTGTAGTTTTCTGGAAATAGCAGGAATAGCATCAAAAAATTCGCGCGCATCTTCTACTGTCATTTCAAGAACTTGATTAATGTTTTTGCCTTTATACATAACTTCTAACGTTTCACGGTTATAGCGTTTGCTGCCACAAACATCACATGGAACGTAAACGTCTGGTAAAAAGTGCATTTCAACTTTTATCAAGCCGTCACCCTGGCAAGCCTCGCATCGACCACCTTTAACATTAAAACTAAAACGGCCTGCTTTATAGCCTCTCGCGCGAGCTTCTTGAGTGCCAGCAAACAAATCACGAATATTTGTAAAGATGCCAGTATAAGTCGCTGGGTTTGAACGAGGAGTCCGGCCAATGGGGCTTTGGTCAATATCAATAACTTTATCAAGCAGTTCAATACCAGTAATCTCTTTATAAGGAGCTGGCTCAGATAACGTCGCTTTGTTTAGTTCACGGTGTGCAATAGGAAACAAAGTACCGTTAATCAGTGTCGATTTACCAGAGCCTGAAACTCCGGTAACACAAGTCATTAATCCAATGGGAATATCTATTGATACATCTTGTAAATTGTTACCCGTAGCGCCTTTTAAAGACAACCATTGATCGGTCACTGGCACACGTTGTTTAGGTACCGCGATTTGACGAACACCAGACAAGAATTGGCCGGTCACAGAGTTTGGATTGTTTTTTACTTCATCAGGTGTGCCTTTAGCAATGATTTCACCGCCATGCACGCCCGCTCCAGGACCAATATCAATAACGTAGTCTGCTGCTCTAATTGCGTCTTCATCGTGTTCCACTACAATAACGGTATTGCCAAGATCTCGTAAATGAATAAGAGTTTGCAATAACCTGTCATTATCACGCTGATGAAGACCAATAGAAGGTTCGTCTAAAACGTACATAACACCAACTAAACCTGCACCAATTTGGCTGGCCAGGCGAATTCGTTGTGCTTCACCACCAGACAGAGTTTCTGCACTTCGAGAAAGTGATAGATAGGTTAATCCTACATTTACTAGGAATCCTAATCGCTCTCGTATCTCTTTTAGAATTTTCTCGGCTATTTGTGCTTTTTGACCACTAAGGTTTAAGTCTTCAAAAAATTGGCTAGCTTCACCGATAGACATTTGTGTAATAGTTGGCAAATTAGTGTTTGTCACAAAAACATGACGAGCCTCTTCACGAAGACGACTGCCATCACAGCTAGGACAAGGTTGAGTGCTAATATATTTGGTTAGCTCTTCTCTTACTGTGTTTGACTCCGTTTCTTTATAACGGCGCTCCATGTTCGGTAAGATGCCTTCAAATGGATGGTTTCGAACTACAACATCACCACGGTCATTCATGTATTTAAATTCAATACTTTGTTTGCCACTACCATTCAAAATAACGTGGCGGTGCTCTGCAGGTAAGTCATTAAATGGCTGACTTAAATCAATGTCATAATGTTCTGCTAGAGATTTAAGCATTTGGAAGTAATAAAAATTGCGTTTATCCCAGCCTCTAATCGCTCCGCCAGTTAAACTCAATTCATTGTTTATTATGACCTTATCTGAATCAAAATATTGTTTAACGCCTAAGCCATCACAGGTTGAACAAGCTCCTGCCGGATTGTTAAACGAGAAAAGCCTTGGCTCTAACTCTTGCATTGAATAACCACAAACTGGGCAGGCAAAGTTTGCGCTAAATGTTAGTGGTTCGTTATCTCCTTCCATAAAGGCAACATTTACAATACCGCCACTTAAATCTAACGAAGTCTCAATTGACTCAGCAAGACGCTGCTGGATATCTTCACGGACTTTCAAACGGTCTACAACTACCTCAATGGTGTGTTTTTTATGAAGTTCTAATTCAGGAGGATCTGAAAGGTCGCACACTTCACCATCAATTCTTGCTCTGATAAAGCCTTGAGCGGATAAGTTTTCAAGAGTTTTGACATGCTCACCTTTACGGTCTCTGACAACCGGTGCAAGGATCATGATTTTGGAGCTCTCAGGTAACGCTAAAACACGGTCGACCATTTGAGATACGGTTTGTGCTTCAAGTGGTTCGCCATGCGTTGGGCAAGTTGGGGTACCAACTCGAGCATACAAAAGTCGTAAATAGTCATAAATTTCGGTAATTGTACCAACGGTAGAACGTGGATTATGTGATGTGGATTTTTGTTCAATAGAAATTGCAGGGGAAAGCCCTTCAATATGGTCAACATCAGGTTTTTCCATCAGTGACAAAAACTGACGTGCATAGGCTGAAAGTGATTCAACGTACCTACGCTGGCCTTCAGCATAGAGCGTATCAAACGCGAGTGAAGATTTACCTGAACCTGACAGGCCAGTGATTACAATAAGTTTATCGCGAGGGATCTCAATATCTATGTTTTTCAAATTGTGGGTACGGGCACCACGAACTTCAATCTTGTCCATATTCACTTCTTACCTATTTATCAGATCAGACAGTATGACACTAAACCGGCCAACGCGTAAATAAAACACTGTATGAATAAAAGAAGATGATAGATCAATATGATTAGTAAAAATTAAAACTGGTCAAAAATACTCCAAACAGTTAAAATGCGTTTGTTGCTGTCACATTATTTTACACTTATGATTGGGGTTTTAATTTTAGTAATTAAAATCAATGAGTTACAAGTTGGCCTGGTGATTGCAGAACCTTTTTATTAGGAAAAGTATTTTTTTATTAGTTCGATTATATCGAGCTTTAACGGAAGAAGTTATGTTGAAAATAATAACTGCCATAGCGGCACTGGCTTTTGTTGCATCTGCAAGCGCAAGCCCTACAAGTACAACCTGGACATTCAATAACGCAGATTTCGATCCTGCGACTGACGTTCTAGTGGATGGAACAAACTTAAATTATTCTTCTGATTATCAATCAATTGCAATGACCAATAACGGCATTCAAATGACGATGACAGCATGGTCTGACTCAGCGCCAATTGACACTAATAGCTCAGACACTGATAGGTATGACGGTAACGTTGTAGCAGCTGACCTATATTACTGGGGTTCAAGTAGTGGTTTTGGCGTTGTAAATAACGATGAAAGCACTAGCTCTCCTGAGCATGGCATCGACAACTATAGTGCAGCTGGCGCGGAATGGTCTGATCAAGACATGGTTCTGTTATCGTTTAGTCAATCAGTAACATTAGAGCAGATTAATATTGGTTGGCAAGATACGCATGGAAATGGCAATAACACTCTAGATTTTGGTGTTGTGGCAATCAGTCAAGAAAAACGAGACGCAATGGGCAGTGGAGCCGCGTGGAGTGATATCTATTCCCTTTCTGACATGTATAAAAACACGACAGCTCAAGCTAATAGTGATAGTAGCGTTGATCAATACTACTCATTAGATGGTATCTCAGGTGAGTCTCAACATTGGTTAGTTGGCCTTTATAATGAAATGGCAAACTGCGATTATGATTCATTCAAGTTACTGGGTGTTTCAGCTCAGCTAGCATCTGGTTCAGATTCGGTAGTTGATGTTCCTGAACCAACTTCTATTGCATTATTTGCTGTTGGACTTGGTTTGATGTACCGAAATAAAAAGAAGCAAAGTCAGTTTAAACTTAACGTTTAACTCTTAGCTTTTAAAATATAATCCCTAAAAAGGTGGCATTTGCCATCTTTTTTGTTTTAAATCTCCAATTATCTTTCTTGTTACAGGTCTTCTCATGTTTTGTAGATTTCTATTAATCATATTTACCGCCACCTTTCTTAGCTTCGCTCCAAAGGCTCTATCAGCAAATAGTTTTTATGAGCAAGCTGTGCAAGCATTCAATGATGGTAACTATGAAGCCAGTTATATCTATTTAAAAAATGCATTAGAGCAACAACCAAGAAACCTTCCATCAAAAATATTAATGGGTAAAATTCTTCTACATAAAGCTTTATTCCCGCAAGCAATAAAAGAGTTTGAAGAGGCGTTGCTTTATAATGCAGACATTAATCTTATAATTGCTGACTATGCATCAGCGCTAAATTTTGCAAAACGTTACAAAGATGTTTTGAATATTGCGAATGGTCACCGTTTATCTAAAACAGGTAAATATAACTATTTGTTAGCCAAAGCAGTTGCCTATCAAAATCTAAACCTTACTGAGCTAGCAAGAAAAGCATACGCTGAAGCATTAACCCTATCTAACAATAACTTAAGAGCGTTAAATAGTTACGCTTCTTTTGAGCTTGGCCAAGGGAACTTAGACGAAGCGGAAAGATTGGCTTTGGAAGCGTTAGGAAAGACCTCTCAAGATCACAGAACGCTTCATTTATTGGGTCAAATAGAAGGATTTAAGAATAATTGGTCTAAAGCAATAGAGTATTACCAAATGGCGCTTAAACAGTTATCTACGGATCCTGTTGTAAAACGCTCTTTGGTTCAGGCTTATATACAAACGGACCAAATCGATAATGCAAAAAACTTAGTTGATGAAATATTAACGGAGACCCCGAACGATCCACATATCATGTTAATGTCTAGTTGGTTACTTTCTATTGATAAGCAAGACAAACAGTCTGAACAAATGTTGGAAGCGCTATCAAACACCACATCATTATTGGAAGAAGAACAGTATGCTAATGATCCGTCGCTAATATTTGTAACTGCGATATCTTCTTACCTGTTAGGGAACATGGAGCAAGCCTCAAAAGATTTAACCCGTTATTTAGCCGTAGTACCAACTGATACAAAAGCGTTATCTATGTTAGCAGATATTTATATTAGAGACGGCAACAGCCAAGATGCAGAAATTTTACTTTCTAGATATGAGAGCAGTGTACTTAAGGATGAAAACTTAGCATTAAAACTGGTTGACCTATATAGGATCAACGGCAAGCGTTTTGATGCTGAACGGCTACTTTACAAAATGCAAGCACAGTACCCAGGCAATGTAGATGTCACCTTAAAGCTCGTTAATATTTTGAGAAAAGCCGGTCGAGTGTCTGAAGCCAATAAGATGCTACAAGAAATGAATCCAACAGGGACGGGTAATAAAACGAAGCTATTGTTATCTAAAGGGCTAATGAGTTTACAAGGCGGAAATGTTGCCGAAGCTGAGCAAATAATTACAAAATTATTAGAAGAGGCTCCAGAAAACAAGAATCTCTTAAACTTTAAAGTTGCGGTTCTTATAAAAAAGAAAGAAGCTGAGGCTGCACAGTCACTGGCTGAACGCATTCTAGAGTCACACCCAAACTTTTTTGAAGCTAAATTTAATTTAGCCACGGCATTAAAAATGCAGAACAAGCTAGGGTCAGCGCTTACCTTGCTAGTTGAACTAAATAACACGCAGCCACTCAATGAAGATGTGAAGTTAATGCTTGCGCAAACTTACTATCTTCAGGGTAATTATGCGTCGGCCATTCCAATCTTAGAAACTATATCAATGCAAGCGTCGGGTGCTAAGAGTAAAGAGCTTTTGCTCGATATATTCATTGCACAAAATGATTATCAGCAAGCACTTCGTATTATTAAACACTTGACTGAAATGGACCTATATAACGCCAATTACCTTTTTAAGTACGTAAACATATTAACGAAGTTAGACAGAGTTTCTGAGGCAAAATATCAGCTAGGGATACTGTTTGGTTTAGCTGAAAGTAATGCGCCAATGTTATTTCAGATTGCACGACTTCAACGTGGTATTAAGGATTATGATGCAGCAAGTAAAACGTTGGCCAAACTGAAACAATTAATACCAAATAATCTGCGTGTGAGAATAGAAGATGCGCGTTTAGTCATTGCGCTAGGCCAGCTAGATGAAGGTCAGAGAAAAGCGGACTCATTATTAAAAAAACTGCCTAAAGAAGCTAATGTACTTCTACTTTCAGGTGATATTCGCATGATTCGAGGTCAGTTAAATGAGGCGTTTGATTTTTACTGGCAGGCGCTTGAAATAGATCCTCAGTTTAATTTAGCCTTAATGAACTTATATCAGCTAGCAAACCGAGGTAAAGGAATTGAAAAAGTGACAAACAAATTAAAGTCACTTGCCAACGAGTTTGAGAGTCAGTTGTGGCGTCAAAGGCTGCTAGCTGATCATTACATGAACCAGTATCAATACGAATTAGCATTGCCTATCTATCAAGAATTATTTCAAACGCCAGCCTTTGCTAAAGACCCTAATTTAATTAACAACCTGGCTAATATATCTGTAGAGAGTGATGCAACTAAAGCATTGGAGTTCTCAAAGTTGGCCATGAGCATCAACAGTGCAAATCCAGCTATTGTTGACACCTTAGGGTGGGTTTATTTTAAGCTAGGTCGATATGATGAGTCATTACAGACGTTACGTAACGCCTATGCAATGGATTCATCTAACCCTACTATTCGTTACCATTTAGCGAATACGTTATTTAAGCTGAATAGAAAAAGTGAAGCTAAGCGTGAGTTAAAGTTTGCGATAGAAAATGCGGAAAATGAACGTTGGCAAACTCAGGCACAAGAGCTCTTAGCGACCTTAGATTAAAAGGCATATATAAAGTCGAAACTAAATGCAATGTAGGCTTATTTAAATGCCCGTTTGTTAGTATACTACTCGGTTCATTTAATCTATTGGCTAAAATTGTAATTTATTCATCTTACTATGCATTCAGATAAACTAAATACATTAGAAAAAAGAACCGCAGTATCTTTGGCATCCGTTTTTGCTATTCGTATGCTTGGGCTCTTTATGCTTATGCCAATTATGGCAATTTATGGGCAATCTTTAGAAGGTGTTTCCCCGCTTTGGATTGGCTTAGCAATTGGTGCTTACGGCTTAACGCAAGCGGCTTTTCAAATTCCAATGGGATGGTTGTCAGACAAATACGGCCGTCGACGAATCATAGTTTTAGGTTTAGTAATATTTGCAATTGGTAGTGTTATAGCCGGTCTTGCAGAAGACATTGTAACGGTAACAATTGGTCGTGCTATTCAAGGCATGGGCGCAATTGCCAGTGCGGTATTAGCATTAGCAGCAGACGTAACCAGAGAAGAGCAACGTCCAAAAGTGATGGCTGTTATTGGAATGTGCATAGGCTTGAGCTTTTCAGTGGCTTTAGTACTAGGACCAATGGTTGCAGAATCGTTTGGCTTGTCAGGCGTGTTTTATCTAACCGCTGTGTTAGCCCTTGTCGGTATTGTTGTTGTATTAACGTTAGTGCCTAACTCTGTGACAAAAGCCAAGTCTGGCGAAATAACCGCGTCGTCATCGCAGTTATTTACCATGATGTGTAACCGACAATTGCTAAGGTTAGATTTTGGCGTACTAGTTCTTCACTTAATGATGACATCTATGTTTATTGCCATTCCAGTGCTATTTTCCAGCAGTGGTTTTGAAGTGTCTGACCATTGGTTAGCTTATCTGCCAATTTTGCTACTTTCCTTTGTGTTTATGGTTCCAATGCTCATCATTGCAGCCAAAAAAGGTCAGGAGAAACAGTTCTTTCTCGTTGCAATTGTTATGCTTATTCTGGCGTCAGTTGGTTTAGCAATTCAAACTGATTTTACAACTATAATCGCAATGTTATTTGTGTTCTTTATAGGCTTTAACTTTTTAGAAGCAAGCCTACCAGCTCACGTCTCACGTATATCGCCGGCCGGACAAAAAGGCACGGCTATGGGTGTGTATTCAAGCAGTCAATTTTTAGGTGCTTTTTTTGGAGGCATAACAGGTGGTTATGTTGCAGAAACCTTCGGCTTTAGTTATTTGTTTGCGAGTAACGCAGCCCTTGCGTTATTATGGTTTGTTTTTGCATCAGGTATGGTTTTACCAATTAGCTCTAAGCGTGTTTCTATTCCTTTTGAGTTTAGTAATACCGCCAACGCAGAGCGACTTATAGAACAAATTTGCCAATGTGCTGGTGTTGTTGAAGCGACGCTAGTAGAAGATGAAAATAGAATTTATTTGAAAGTTGATAAACAGTCTTACGACCAAGTAAGTGTTGATCAGCTGGTTACCAATTTTAATTAGTTTGCAGGAGAATTATTATGGCTCGTGGGGTCAATAAAGTTATTTTGATAGGAACACTAGGTTCAGATCCAGAAGTCAGATATATGCCAAATGGCAATGCAGTTGCCAATATTAGCCTAGCAACTAATGAATCTTGGAAAGATAAAAACACAGGCCAAATGCAAGAGAAGACTGAATGGCACAGAGTTGTGGTATTTGGAAAACTTGCAGAAGTGGCGGGTGAATATTTACGTAAAGGTTCACAAGTTTATTTTGAAGGCAAATTGCAAACGCGCAAATGGCAAGATCAAGCAAGTGGCCAAGACAAGTATACAACGGAAGTTGTTGTAGACTTTGGTGGTCAAATGCAAATGCTTGGCGGTCGTAGTGACAATGCCGGCTCAGCACCAAGTGCTGGTGGCTACCAGAAGCCAGCCGCAGCTCCAGGTGGTTTTGCACAACCTAATCAAGGTATGAACCAAGGCATGAATCAAGGCATGAATCAGCAGCAGGCGCCTCAGTCTTCAGCACCGGCAAACCAGCCTTATCAAGCTCAACAGCAGCAAGGTAACTATGGCCAACAGGGCCAGCAGTCAAACCAAGGCATGCAACAACGTCAAGCTCCGGCGGCACCGAGTCAAGCGCCT
>JAOHFM010000025.1 GCA_028098005.1 Psychrosphaera sp. | reverse complement strand
TTTATTCCCCTTATCATTTTGGCAAACAAATATGTCAGTTTAGTTAAAGCCGAAATTGTTCATAGTGAAAGTGAACTACAGGCCGTAGATTACATAAAACAAATTGATACTCAGCAAAAAGAGTTAATCAAAGTTATCGCCAGTGATCTGCATTGGCGTTCTGGTCAAACAATTCCTCGAGACCAAACTCAGAGAATTCAAGAATACGTTGATCAACTTGATAAATTACTTGTGGAGGAGATGTTTGATGAAGCTAGTTTTGCTCAAGTTAACGCTCAGGTAAAAGAGACCAAAAATACTATCCTGGAAAAGACTGGTACCATCGGTTCTGCAGTGTGGCGTTCGCCAACAGATAAAGTAACATATTTAATGTCAATCTTGGATCAGTTTAATAACTTATATCCTTTAGTAGCTAACCTAAAAGGTTTAACTAACGACCCTGATATTGATACGGTTTTATTAACTCGCCTTATTATCGAGAAAAGACAAAATGCGCTAAAGCGTTTGCTATCAGGCTATGGTATGGCGATGTATGCCATTGGTGAGCCTCAAGTTTCATCAGCAACTTTTGATAGCTTGAGTTTAGCGTCAGATGAGCTCGCAGCCGAACTTTCAAAAATAGCAGAGCTTAATAGTTTAGTTAGTGGGCAAGACGAGTTGCTTCGTTCACTTGTAGCTAAAGATACAGAGACGATGACAACGGTTCTAGACGATGCGCTAATGTATTTAGAAGAGCAGTTTTTGATAGCAGATGAAATTACATTAACTAAAGCTGATTTCGAAAGTTACTTGGACGCTGAGTTGTCTAAGTTTTATAGCAGCAAACAAGGTTTATTCGATGAATTTGAACTAAGACTTTCCAACCGAATTGATAACAACACTCAAGATTTTTACATTTTAGTTGCACTTGTGGTGATTTCATTGTTGTTGGTTGTATACCTGTTTGTGGGTATGAGTCTGTCTATTTCGAATACCACAAGAAGCTTAACGAGAGTAGCGACTAAATTAGCCGAAGGTGATACAACAGTTTCCGCTAAAGTACGTACCAAAGATGAACTTGCTGAGGCAATTAGAGCCTTTAATAAAATGGCGAAAAATGTTCATCAGCTGGTTGATGCCGTTCAAGAAGCGTCACACGGTGTAACAAATCAAGCGCAATCTGTTGAAGAGCTGGCGCACCAAACTGGTCAAGCTGTAGCCTCTCAGCTGGGTGACACCGAATCAATTACGTCATCTATCGAGTCGTTAATTGACGCTGTATCAGTAGTATCAGAAAACAGTCAAACGGTGGTTCATTCTTTAAACAGTGCCACAGAACAAACGCAACAAGGCCGTTCTACTCTGGCTGATGCACGTCAGGCAACCGATGAGTTGGGCAGAGAGATTAAGCATTCAGTACAAGTGATTAATCAGCTGTCACAACAAAGTGAAAGCATTAATGATGTATTAGCCGTAATCAAAGGCATTGCAGAGCAAACTAACCTATTAGCGTTAAACGCGGCTATTGAGGCTGCTAGAGCAGGTGAACAGGGCCGAGGATTTGCGGTTGTTGCAGATGAAGTTCGTGGTTTAGCCAAACGAACTCAAGACTCAACAGAAGAAATTCAAACCACCATTCACAGCCTGCAAAGTGGCGTTCAAAATGCTGTGCAAGCAATGACTCGCTCAGATGAACAAGCATTGAGAACAATTGAAGAGTCTGCGAAACTTGAGACCGCGCTTGATCATATCAGCTTGTCGGTTAAGCAAATTAGTGAACAAAATGTGGCAACAGAAGAAGCAACGCAAACTCAGCAAGTGATTGCTAAAGAAATTGAACAAAGCTTATCTTCAATTAGTGAGATATCTAAGGTGACGGATCAAAACGTGAAAGATTCAATCGCCGCAACCAACAGCTTAGGCAAGTTTGTAGCGAAACTAGAGTCAATGCTTGAGAAGTTTAAGACTTAAAGAAAAAAATACAGACTCGAGTGGAAATTGGCGAGGTCAGTGAATTAGTTGTCTAAAAATGGCAACTCAATGAGCTGGCCTTTTTCTTTTGTAAGTAAAAGTGCTGAGCCTTGCTCATACCAATCACCTACAACCATACGTTTTTTGTTATTCTTAAGGTTATGTATTTTTGGACGGTGAGTATGTCCATGAACTAACCATTCACATTCGTATTCGTTAACAACGCGGTCTACTTCACGTTGTGCAACGTCCATTATTTCTAATGATTTGTGCTTTTGGCTTTCTTTGCTTTTTGCGCGGATACCTTCTGCGATTTTTTTTCGTTTTTGAAGAGGCATTAATAACATGAGTTTTTGCCACCACCAACTGCGACTACGCTTTCTAAATACTTGATAGTCTATGTCATCTAAACATAACTGATCGCCATGCATAAGCAATACAGAGTGGCCGTAAAGCGTTGTTTTATAGTTTTCTGGCAGTATCGTCATGCCGCTTTGTTGAGCGAACTTTTTACCAACCATAAAATCTCGATTACCGTGACAAAAATAAACAGGTGTAGAGGTGCTAAAATGTCTTATGGCATGGCTAATGGACAAATTAAAAGCACTCTTGTCATCGTCACCCACCCAAGTTTCAAAGAGGTCACCTAAAATATATAAGGCATCATGTTGACCTGCATTGCTTTCCAAAAATGAAAAGAAACATTGAGTAATATCTGGACGAGACGGACATAAATGTAAATCCGCGATAACAAGAGTACTAGACATAATAATTCAGTTAGCTTAGCCCGAGAGCAAGGCGCTTAAGCAACGACTGCTTTTTCAATGATTACATCTTCACGAGGAACGTCTTGGTGCATACCGTAACGGCCTGTTGATACAGCAGAGATTTTATCAACCACTTC
Organism: Psychrosphaera sp.; assembly: GCA_028098005.1. Next base: position 18,048 of record JAOHFM010000025.1, on the reverse strand, counting down.
CATACCTTCAACAACCTTAGCAAATACACAATAACCCCAGCCTTGAGAGCTTTCGCTTGTGAAGTTTAAGAAACCGTTATCTGCGCTGTTGATGAAAAACTGAGAAGACGCTGAGTGCGGGTCCATTGTTCTAGCCATTGCTAGTGTGCCGCGGTCATTCTTAACGCCGTTATTTGCTTCGTTTTGAATAGGCGCATTACCATTTTTTTCTTCCATGCCAGGTTCCATGCCGCCGCCTTGAACCATAAAGCCAGGAATAACACGGTGGAAAATAGTACCGTCATAAAAACCTGATTTAACGTAATTTAAAAAGTTTTCTGTTGTCACTGGCGCTTCTTCAGTGAAAAGTTCGATTTTGATTTCGCCAAAATTAGTAGTTAAAACAACCATGTTGAATCCTATAGTGTAGTTAAAGAAGGAGGCAGTTTTATCACTGCCCATTTGCCGCGCATTGTATCGAATTTTTAACCTGAAGACCTCAAATTATTCACACATGCCTTCAGAGTAAAATTTTACCAAGGCAGTTGTTCGCCATTGCTGTGCCAGAACCCGCCAGTATTTTCTAAGTTAAGCTCATCAATACGAGCCAATAAACCTTCCGCAGCTTCTTCTGGTGTTATATGACCACCAAAGTTAACCATACGAGTTTGTACATAACCAGGATGTAAAAGAGCAACGGCAATGCCATCGTCTTTTAGATCGATAGATAATGATTTACCAAATGCATTAAGCGCCGCCTTAGATGCTCGGTATCCATAGCGGCCGCCGGACTCATTATCGGCAATAGAACCCATGCGGCTGGTAATTAACGCCACTTTGCTACCTTCAGACATGTTTGGTAGTAAGGCTTCTGTCACCATTAACGGCGCTAGTGTGTTGATTTCAAACTGATCACGAATAGAGTCATAGTCAATTTCACCAAGCTTTTCATCTTGCAAAAGGCCCGCGTTATTAATCAATAAATCTACTTTTGTATCGCCAAGTATCTTTTTAACTTGCTGCAAATGCTCTTGATCAGTTACATCAATGCCACTAATAACCATACCGGCGATGGCTTCAAGCTCATCTGAGTCTGAACGACATACACCAATAATCTCCCAACCTTGTTGAGCTAGTTGGGTTGCCATTGCTAAGCCAATGCCACGATTTGCACCAGTAATCACTGCTGTTTTCATAATATGTCCTTTAACAAGTTAAATTGAACTACATAATTTTAAAATTATTACTAATTGTGGGTGCTCCAACCTTGTTTTTCAACGAGGTAACTCAAATTTAAGCCGGGAATAAATAAGTCGTTTATACTAACTTCGCAAACGGGTAGAATATGCGCCCGATATTAAGACACAATTATTTAACGGAGTTGCTCGTGGCAATAAACTGGTTCCCTGGACACATGCATAAAGCTCGCAAAGAAATTGCCGAGATCATGCCTCAGGTAGACGTAATTATCGAAATCCTAGATGCCCGCATTCCGTTTTCGAGTGAAAACCCGTTAGTGCCAGCATTACGTGGCGATACTCCAGTACTTAAAGTACTCAATAAGTCAGATTTAGCTGACCCAGCACAAACAGAAATTTGGCTACAACACTTTAAAGCTCAGCGTGGAATTGATGCGATTGCTGTAACTCAACATGACCCGAAGTCCGTTAAAGACTTATTGAATGTTATCTCTGATATGGTGCCGCACCGAGTAAGTCAAGACAAGCTACTTAGAGCATTAATCTGCGGCATTCCGAATGTTGGTAAATCAACCACAATCAATATTTTGGCTGATCGAATTATTGCTAAAACAGGTAATGAAGCTGGCGTAACCAAAGCCCAGCAACGTATACGTTTAGATAACAATATTGTTTTACACGATACACCAGGGTTCTTGTGGCCAAAGCTAGAACCAGAAGACTGTGGTTACAGGCTGGCCATCACCGGTGGTATCAAAGACACAGTAACGGAAAAAGAAGACATTGCTTACTACGCCGTTGAGTACTTGCTAGAGCATTACCCAGAGCTGCTGGTGGAACGTTATCAATTAAAAGACTTACCAGAACAGCCAATAGACGTGATGGATGCGATAGCTCGTCAAAGGGCATGTATAAGAAAAGGTGGCATCGCCGACTTATACAAGGTGTCAGAAATAATACTGAATGAATACCGCTCTGGCACGCTTGGCCGTATTACTTTAGAAACAGTTGAACAAGCTGAAGAAGCGAAAGTCATTATTGCTGAGAAAGAAGCCGAACGAGCTGCTAAAGCGGAAGAAGAAGACGGTAAGAAAAAGAAACGCCGTCGCAGAAAGTAATTTGTAAATACAGGGTAGTAAAGGAAGTAATATGAACAAAACAAGTTTAATTAAAGTACGCGGATTTCACTTGGACATTTATCAGCATGTGAATAACGCTCGTTACCTAGAGTTTTTAGAAGAAGCTCGTTGGCAGTATTTAGAAGACAGCGGCGACATTGAGTACTTTACCTCTCTAGGTTATGCCTGGGCTATTGTGAATATCAATATTAACTATCGCGCTAGCGCTTACATGGGTGACACATTAGAACTAACGACAGCGTTGTCAAAGATTGGCAATAAAAGCGCAGTGTTCCATCAAGTGATCACGAAAGCTGGTACTGATAAGGTTGTAGTAGATGCTGACATTACGTTTGTTGTGATGGATCAAAAAACTGGTAAAGCAGTTGAAATCACAGGCGATTTGTTAGAAAGAATGAAGTTACATACTCAAGACTAAAATTACAATTATAGAGTGAAAGGGGAGTTTTATGGCGGCTATAAAATTAACAACTGAGCAGTTAGAGCAAGAGTTAGCAGATATCAATGCGTCATTAGAAGCTGAAAAGCAATGGCAAATGGTTGATGGTAAGCTACATAAAGAGTTTGTATTTAAAAACTTTATTCAAGCTTTTGGTTTTATGACTCAAGTCGCTATTCACGCTGAGAAGTTAATCCACCACCCTGAATGGTCAAATGTTTGGAACAAAGTGGTTATTGACTTAGTAACACACGACGTAGACGGCATTAGTGACTTAGATATCAAAATGATCAAACGCATGGAAAAGCTAGTTTAAGTTGATAGCTTTATAAATACGAAATGGATTTCTTGACTGCGTTGAGCTTAGTTAATGAAGTCAGGTCAATGAACAAAAAAAGCCCGTACACATAGTGTTCGGGCTTTTTTATGAATATAAAGACTACAGGCCAGCAAAAAATGCCACTAGGCCTATAGCACCACCAAATACGCCACCCCAAACAACTAACCAGCCCAAGTGACTTTTTATCATCTCTTGAACTAAGTCTTTCACCATCTTAGGTGTTAGTTCATTAAGACGCTGCTGAACAATGTTATCGACTTTTGTTCTAATGTCTTCAACATTTGCAGAGCTGCTCAATTGCGACTTTAACTTCTCTGAAAACTCATCAGAGGCAGCTATTTCTGAAATAGACTGCTTAAGGTTCTCTTCAAAAGGAACCTTAAGCGGTGCTAGTGCATCAGTGCCACCAAACATGCTTAACATGCCACCAAAGGAGCTTTGTTGAATAGTTTGAACAAGAGAGTCAAAGGCCGACGACATATCTGTTTCTTTGATAAGAGGCTCTAAATCAAAGTGGTGAGCATCACCTGTTGGTTCAGTTAAAAACTTGTCTAAATTTTCTTGAGTAAAAAACTGAGACATAATTAAGTGGTGAATAGCAGACTTAAATTCTACAAACTTTAATTGAACAATACCGGTTCCATATAAACCAGGCACCTTCTCAAATAGCATGTGAACGGCAATCCAGTTAGTTATTGCGCCAGATAACGCAAATAACGACATGTAAAAAAGCCAATCAATATTGAGGCTAAACCCTGCAATACAACCTAATGCGGCAATGGCATTAGTTACCAAACTCTTGTTCAAAATAATTCTCCTTTAAAAGTGACGCATCATTATATGACATGTCACCGTTATATGGATAAATTAAATGACTTCAAGCGGCATCGTCTTTTTCAATGACAAAATCCACTAAATTGTCCTCTGAGTCTTCAGAGTGAGGTTCGGACTGCAACTCACTCTTTAGCTTTTTTGAGTCACCAGCTTCATCAACTAGGTCAGTTTGGTTTTCAGCGTCAGCGTTTGCTTTAGGCTTTGACTTTTTTGCCGTTGGTTTCTTTTTGGCTTGTAGCGCGATTAGTACTTCTTCGCGTTGTTTAGCTAAAAAGATACTAAGTTCTTCGGCTTGTTGATCGTCCACTTTTACACCGCTTTGCTGCAACAACTCAAACATGTCATCCGCCATGTCTAACATTTTGTCATATTCATCAGCAGCACGTTTGTCGGTAAAAGTCATGACGTCTTGTTCCTTATTGCTTTTGTCGGTTCGTATAACGACATACCTAGTTTCAACAGCCATTGCTATCTCCTGTAAATCTAGCCTATGGAAAATTAATAATCACTTACTGTTTAAATATACAGTAAAGATTCGATCTGTAAAGTATAAAAATAAAAAAAGCCAATAGAAGTCTATTGGCTCGTTTAAATATAACGGACAAAATTAAAATCAATGAAGTAGTCTAGTCTTCACAGTGCCTTCAATAAGCTTTAATTCGTCAAAGGCGGTATTACTATCATCGGTTTCTACATCAATGACTACATAACCAATTTTTTCATCGGTTTGTAAGTACTGTGCAGCAATGTTGATATTGTGTTTTGCAAACGCTTCATTGATCTTAGTTAACACACCTGGTTGGTTTTTATGAATATGTAATATTCGGCTGCGCCCTGTGTGCTCTGGAAGTGATACCTCTGGTACATTAACGGCACTCAACGTTGAGCCATTATCTGAATATTTTGCCAACTTACCGGCTACTTCAATGCCTATGTTTTCCTGTGCTTCTTGCGTCGAACCACCCACGTGAGGTGTCAGTATTACGTTATCTAAACCTCTTAATGGAGAGATAAACTCTTCGTTGTTAGATTTTGGCTCAACAGGGAATACATCAATAGCTGCACCGCCAATATGTTTGCTTTTTAATGCGTCCGTTAACGCATCTAAATCTACAACCGTGCCGCGTGACGCATTAATTAGAATAGCGCCAGGTTTCATTTTACTCAGTTGCTTAGAGCCCATCATGTTTTGTGTAGAGTCTGTTTCAGGAACATGCAGGGAAATAACGTCGGAACTACTAAGTAACTTGTCTAAGCTTGCCACTTGACTCGCGTTGCCCAAGGTAAGTTTATTCTCGATATCAAAAAACTGAACGCGCATACCAATGTTTTCAGCCATGATGCCCAATTGCGTACCAATATGACCATAACCAATGATGCCCAAGGTTTTTCCTCTAGCTTCAAAAGAGCCAATGGCCGACTTTTGCCAAACGCCACGATGCGCATTTGCACTTTTTTCAGGGATGCCCCTAATCAGAAGTAGTATCTCGCCAAGTACTAACTCAGCTACTGAACGAGTATTTGAAAATGGCGCGTTAAATACCGCGATGCCTTTTTCTTTAGCCGCAACCAGATCTACTTGATTGGTACCAATGCAAAAGCAACCAACAGCAATAAGTTTATTTGCATGTTTAAGTACATTGGCATTTAAATTTGTACGAGAGCGAATACCGATAAAATGAACGTCTTTAATTTTTTCAATTAACTCGTCTTCAGGTAAAGATGTTTTTAGTGTTTCAATATTGTCATAGCCCTGCGCTTTTAACGTTTCTACAGAACTAGGGTGAAGACCTTCTAACAACAAAATTTTAATTTTATGCTTGGCCAGCGAAATATTTTCCATTCTAGGAATCCAATTTTTAGAGGTTCAAATTACAGTTGATTTGCCTTGATTAGAATTAATACTCTATTTTTTAGCGTTTCTCAACCCCATTCTTGCCACCAATGACAACATGATCCGCGCCTCGGTGTGCAAACAGGCCGTTTGTCACTACACCAACAATGTTATTAAGCTGTTCTTCTAGTTTTCTAGGCTCGGCGATTTTCATATCAAACACATCTAAAATGACATTACCGTTGTCAGTGATAACTCCTTCGCGGTAAACCGGACTGCCACCAAGTTTAACAATTTCACGGGCAACATAACTGCGCGCCATAGGAATCACTTCTACAGGTAACGGGAATTCACCTAAATGACGCACTAGCTTTGATTCATCAACAATACACACAAACTCTTTAGCAACCGCCGCGACAATTTTTTCTCGTGTTAGTGCTGCACCACCGCCTTTAATCATGGCATTGTCAGCATTAATCTCATCAGCGCCGTCGACGTATAAGTCAAAGTCTGCAACGTTATTTAAATCAAATACTTCAATACCATGTTGTTTTAAACGTTCCGTTGAGGCTTCAGAGCTAGACACAGCACCAATAATGTTATGCTTAATGGTTGCTAAGGCATCAATAAAGTAATTCACGGTAGAGCCAGTGCCAACACCAACAACCGTATCTGCTTTTACATAGTCTATGGCGGCAAGTGCTGCAGCTTTTTTCATTTCATCTTGGTTCATGGCTTTCTCGTTTTAATTTTAATAATTCGGGTGGGTGTCACTATCATGTCAATGGGAATGTCCCAGTGCTCATTGTTTAAATGTTTAACTTCTTGGCAATCATGGGCTAAACCAACTAAAGCGGGCTTTTTTGAAAGCTGATTTAATTGTGCCAATGTTCTGTCGTAATAACCTCCGCCCATACCAAGTCTATTTCCATCGGTATCAAAGGCAACTAATGGCATAAAAATAATGTCGATATTGGAAAGGTTTGCAGTAGCAAGGGCATTTGGCGCAGGTTCAGTAATACCGTATTTATTTGTTGTCCAAGCTGTGAGTCGATTTACATATTGAAAATTAAGGTAGCCAGAACAAAAGGGGTGTAATACTGGAAATAGTAGTGGCGTGTCTAATTCTCGTAAGTGCTCAATGAGCGGTGCTGTGTTTATTTCGCCGTCATTGGCCAAGTAAAGTGCAATGGATTGACTGGGCAGAATGAGCTTTAGTGCATTATGCTTTAAAAGCTCTGCTGCCTCGTCTTGTTGTTCCGCAGTCAATAGATTACGGCGTTTTCGAATATCTGCTCGTAATTGTTGACGACTTTCCATTTCAGACCCTATTCAACTACAGTAAAGCTTTTGATAACTAAGTCGTACTGCTCTACGCCTTTTTTCATTCGCCACAGTCTGGCTAGCGTAAAGTTTAGTTCTGGAATAAACCATGCGTGTTGCGCATAGAACTTCTTTTTTTCATATACGCGTGCCACTTTAATTGCTTTAAAACGCCCAAAACCAGTGCTAATCAACTCTTCGCCGATAACCTCAAAAGAGTAGTCTCGTAACTTTCCACTATTGCTTACAACGGTGTAGTCAAACTCTTTCTTATTGTTAATTAGATCGAGTTGGATTTGAGCATGCAAAGACATTTCGTCTTGCCAGCCTTGCTGCCATTCATCTGGCGCTGCGTCTTTTTTAGCTTTAGGGTTAACAATCAACGACTGGTCTGAGTTAAAGGAAATCTTAACTTCTTCGTCACTGCCGGTGCCTGAACGGTCGAACGTATATAAGTTAGGGGTGATGTTTTGCCCGTCACTAATGGTAAACACGCTAACTTCTTTGCGTTTGTCAGAAAAAATGAGCCATTTCAGCTCACTTTCTAAAGACAGAGAATATTGGTTTTCTGTAATCTTCTTAAGTGTTCTTTCACCTTCGCCTAGCTTGTCGCCTTGGCGATACATGTCGTATATGGCGTTAAAAGGCTTAATGGCATCTTTTGCTTTTTCAGTTGTTGCAGAGGCGCCAAAAGAGCCAATAGCAAAAACACTCAACAAAAGAGAGAAGACCACAGAAAAACCTTTATTCATCATTTGCATAACCTTGTTCTGGTAAAAGAGAATTGTCTAAATATACGCCATCTGATTGTAAACGTAATCTTTTTTCACACAACCACTTTACTACCAAAGGGTAAATTAAATGTTCTTGTACATGAACACGGTCGGCTAAACTGTCAGCATCATCATCACCAAATACTGGTACTTTTGCCTGCAGAATTACCGGGCCACCGTCAAGTTGTTCATTTACAAAATGAACACTACAACCATGCTCTTCATCACCGGCATCTAATGCACGCTGATGCGTATTCAAGCCTTGATATTTAGGCAATAGAGAAGGGTGGATATTGATTAGCTTACCTTCAAACTGCTCAACAAAATTAGCCGTCAATATCCTCATAAACCCAGCCAGAACAATAACGTCAGGGTTTAATTCAGCAATTGAAGAAGCTAAAGTTTGATCGTACTCTTCTCTTGTTTCATAGTTTTTATGATCAATAACTTGAGCATGAATTTTGTGTTCTTTTGCTCGCTCTAGGCCAAAAACATCAGGACGATTAGAAATCACACCCACTACCGTGCCTGGAATTTTTCCAGACTCAGTAGCGTCAATGATTGCTTGTAGATTTGAACCATTGCCGGAGATTAATACGACAATTTTTGCGTTGTTAGCACTCACTTATTAAGCCTTAATAATTTCAACTTGCTCTTCAGATGCGTCTGCATCTTTGATTTCACCAATATGCCAAGCATTTTCGCCAGCGTCTTTAAGGATTGCTAAACTACGTTCTAGATCCTCTGCAGCAACGGCGATGACCATGCCCACGCCACAGTTAAAGGTACGATACATTTCATGGCGTTCAATATTGCCATTCTCTTGTAACCAGTTAAATACTTCAGGCCACTGCCATGATGCCTCGTTTACAACCGCTTTGGTTGCTTCAGGAAGTACTCGTGGAATATTTTCCCAGAAACCACCACCAGTTATATGTGATAAAGCATGGACATCAACTTGCTTTAATAGTTCCAATACGGGCTTAACATAAATTTGAGTAGGCGCCATTAAATGGTCAGCTAAAGGTTTGCCATGGAAGTCTGCGGTAAGGTCGGCGCCTGAAACTTCAATTACTTTTCTCACTAATGAGTAACCGTTTGAGTGCGGGCCAGAAGAGCCAAGGGCAATAAGTTGATCGCCGTCTTTAACTTTTGTGCCATCAATAACTTTAGACTTTTCAACAACACCAACACAAAAACCAGCCATGTCGTAGTCATCACCTTCGTACATACCTGGCATCTCAGCAGTTTCACCACCAATTAATGAACAGCCTGATAATTCACAACCATCTGCAATGCCGCTAACAACGTCAGCTGCAACGTCTACGTTAAGTTTTCCGGTAGCGTAATAGTCTAAGAAAAATAGTGGTTCTGCACCTTGAACAATAAGATCATTTACGCACATAGCAACAAGGTCAATACCTACGGTATCGTGTTTTTTTAAATCAATGGCCAACCTTAATTTTGTGCCAACACCATCGGTACCTGCAACTAAAAGCGGCTCTTTATAGCCAGTTGGAAGTTGGCATAATGCGCCAAATCCACCTAGTCCGCCCATAACTTCTGGACGTCGAGTGCGTTTAACAGCACCTTTAATTCGTTCTACTAGGGCATTACCTGCATCTATGTCTACACCAGCGTCTTTGTAGCTTAAAGATTGATTGTTGCTCAATGTCATATCCTCAAAAGTGGGGTGGTTGTGGCTCGTGATTCAAATTTTAACGTAAATAGGTTCACTTGTAAGCCGTCATTAATTGTATTGCTTTAAAATTAAGTTTTTCAGTAGCGTCGCACCAGGGCCAAGTTGATTTGGCGTTGGCGTGACTAAATGTGTCATTACCGCTTTTTCACTAAGTGAAGTGAGCTTTACTGGAACTATATTCCTATCTTGAACTTCTTGATGGGTTAAATGTTTAGGTATCCAACAAAAGCCCGTTCCGCGCTTTAATATGGCAATCGCTTGATAAAAATTACTGACTGTCCATCGCTGTTCCGCTTTTAACCAACCCTGACTTTCTTCAGGGTGTTTGCTTGAGTCGCTAATTACAATTTGAAGTTCGTGAGTTAACTCTTCAATATCGACACTGTCTAGCTGAGCCAATGCATGGTTTGAGCCGCAGTAGGCAACAAAAGTAATCGTTTCCAATGTTTCACCGGAGTAACCCTTAGGAATAGTGCCACCGACAACAACTAGGTCTGCTGTATGCTCTAAAATTCGCTCTTTTGTGCCGGTCAGAACTTCGTCTGCAATTCTCACTCGAGTGCCTCTTGCTTGAGGGTAAAACTCTTCAAGTGCGGAATATAGTTTTTCTTTGGGGTGAATGGTTTCGCAGGCGATGGTAATTTCTGGTTCCCAACCCGCCGTCATATTCTCAGCGAGTTGCTCTAGTTCTTCAACATTTTGGGTTAATAGACGTGAACGGCGCAGCATAACTTCGCCTTCTTTAGTTAAATAAGCTTTTCGCCCTTTAACTTCTAGCAGTTGAACACCTAGCGTGTGTTGCAGTTTAGATACTGCATGATTAAGACTAGATTGGCTTTTGTTTAATGCCTCGCCAGCTTGGGCATACCCTCCGAAGTCAACTACCGCTTGTAAAATTCGCCATTGTTCGATAGTTGATTTGGGACGGTATAGAGGCATTGGTTTTCCTTAAGCGTTCGCGACAAAAATAGCGCGAAGAGGAGCGGGATAACCCTCTATAGTTTTATTGGGGTCATTTGGATCTAAAAAATCCTCTAATGACTCAGTGTCTATCCAATCGGTTTTTCGTTGCTCATCTAACGTCGTTTGGTCTATGTTAACGAGTCGAATATTACTAAAACCTACTTTCTTAAGCCAACCCTCTAAGGCTTTTGCGCTCGGAATAAACCAAACATTGCGCATTTTAGCGTAACGGTCATCAGGTACTAAAACTGTATTCTCATCACCGTCAATAATTAAGGTTTCAAGAATAAGCTCACCACCTTTAACAAGTTGGGCCTTCAGTTGCTGTAAAAAGTCCATTGGTGATTTTCTGTGATACAGCACGCCCATGGAAAATACCGTATCGAAGGATTTTAATGGTGGAAGATCATCAATTCCTAAAGGTAGTAGGTTAACGCTAGGCTCTTGCATGAAGTGCTGAACCGCCATAAATTGAGCGAAAAATAACTGGGTAGGGTCAATTCCAACAACAAACTCAGCGCCGGCACCTTTCATTCTCCACAAATGGTAACCACTGCCACAACCAACATCTAAAACATAACGATCAGACAAGTCTGAAATATGAGGTGCTAGGCGATCCCACTTAAAGTCTGAGCGCCACTCGGTGTCAACATGAAGGCCATGAAGGTGATAAGGGCCTTTTCGCCAAGGCTTTAACTGCATTAGATGATGTGTTGTCTTCTTTTCAAAACCGGGAGGTAAAGACTGAGTTGTGGCAACTGAAACACTTGTGGATAAAATTAACGTCTCGGGTTCAACAGGAGGAAGAAGATCAATGTTTTTCATCCATTGCTTATATTCGCCATGGAGGTTTGAACTATGCCAGTCGTTTAGCTGCTTTGGAAGAGACTCTAACCAATGAGACAGCTTGTTCTGTGCAATTTGAGCGTAGAAGTTGTTAAAAATATCAGTCATGCGAGTTGTGGTTCACTTTTAATTACACATTATTTTTTTATGGCGACGAAAGAGCCAAAATTAAAACATTGGTACCAACTTGAAACATGGCCAAAGCCTACATTTCCTAATCTTTCTATATGAGCCTGAAAAGTATCAATTTTCATTACATTTTCTATTGCGCTGCGTTTTTGACTAATCTCTAACTCGCTGTAACCATTTGCTCTTTTAAAGTCGAGATGCAAGTCATTAATTGTTTGATTGATTGTTTCATTATCAAAAATAAACTTTTCAGACAGAATAAAAACGCCACCGGGTTTAAGTCCGGCGTAAATTTTATCTAACAGCAAACGTCTCTTTTCTGGTGGGATGAATTGTAAGGTAAAATTCATCACAACAACAGATGCATTTTCAATTTCTATGTCATTTATATCCGCACACAGAATTTCAGCAGGTACAGACGATTTAAATGCATTTATATGGAGTCTGCATCTCTCTACCATAGCCTCACTATTGTCAACGCCTATGATTTTACAATTAGGCGCATCTACAAACTTTCGCATTGCAATGGTAGCGGCCCCTAAAGAGCAACCTAAATCATAGATGTTTGAATTTTCTTGTTGGAATTGTTTTGCTAACTTACCAATAGAACTAACAATTGTAGAATAACCCGGAACGCTTCTTTGAATCATGTCTGGAAATACTTCGACAACGGAACGGTCGAAGGTAAAATCTTTTACTTCCGCAAGAGGGTTAGAATATATATTGTCGCGCATTTTTAACCTATTGATTGTATGGGTTTATTTGTAAAGCCAAACACTATGGGAAAGCATGTTGTGAATAAAAAATAAACTTGGTTTGTTGTCGAAAATTTGTTAAAAGGGAACCATTAATGGACTATTATAATAATAACTCAATAAGATTCCTATCACCAATGAAGTCGCTACTATTCTGTATCTTACGAATTACCATTTTCTGCAGCTTGATTCTTTCGTCAAGTAGCTCTGCTTTTGTTTTTGTTAGTGCCGGTGCCGGTGCCGGTGCAGCGTCAACTCCAAGTAACCAAGCAACGCTTCAATTTAAGACACAAAAACAACCAGAATATGATGTTATCAAAGTCGCCATAGACACTGAAACTGTGCCATTTAGTTACTTTGACAAGGGCAAGCCTACCGGTTACTTAATTGATTTGTGGGAACTATGGGCAAAAAAGAACAATCAGAAAATTGAGTTTGTTATATCAGATTGGGCAAACACTATAATAAACGTGAAAAATGGTGTGGCTGATGTCCACTCTGCGCTCGCGGTTAACGAGTTCCGGGTTGATAATTTTGACTTTGGTCATGAAATTTATTCAGCACCAATAAAAGTCTACGTTCATAAAGATTTGCAGATGTTTTCTGGGCTTGAAGAGCTCGATCCCTATCTTATGGGGGCAGTTTCAGAGTTTAATGTAGAACAGTTTGTTTTGGATAAAAAACCTAACACTTCGATACGAACCTACAAAACTTGGGAAGACCTACTGGTCGGTATTTACAAAAGCGAAATAAAGACCTTTGTATCTTATGACTTTTTTACCTACAGATATGAAGACTATCTTCGTATTAATGATTTATTTCCAGCATACAAAAGCATTACCGTTGGTAGCGTCAAAACGCAATTGGCAGTACAAAAAGGAAACATTAGATTATTAAATCGCATAAATGCTGGGTTTGTAGAAATTTCAGACGCAGAACGCCAGCAGCTTTATGACAAGTGGTTTGCCAGTAGCCAAAAAGATGACACCTTACTATTGAGCTTATCTGTTGGTGCCAAACCATTTATGGGTATCGATGCCGACGGCACACCCGTTGGGTTGTTCGTTGATCTCTGGAAACTTTGGTCTAACAAAACAAAAACTAAAATTAAATTTGTACCTAGTACTGCTGAGTTGTCCATGGAAGCCCTAAAAGAAGGGGCGACTAATGTACATATTGGTTACCCAGAAAGTATGGCCATTAACTCAGGCCTGCCAAGAGCAAAACACATTTATTCCACCAAAGCGCACCTGTTTGTTTACGACCAATATGACTTTGAACAACCGTTAGAGCAGTTAAATGGCCGAGCCGTTGGCTTGTATAAAGACTCGCCTTATCAAAATGAATTTGAATCTAGGTATCCAGAAATAAATGTTGAATACTTTGATAACTTAGACGAAGCGATCAACGCTTCAATTCAAGGGCGAATAGCGGGATTTGTTGTTGCTGCCCAAATGGCAAGAGCAAGGCTCAGTGAAAATAACATTGCAGAACGTTTTCATGAAGTGCCAGATATTAATTTTGAAGCAAAAGTTTACTCTCTTGTGTCTTCAAAGGATAAAGCGTTAATTAGAAGAATAAATGACGGCTTTGACTTAATATCAGAACAAGAATTGGTAGATATTGAGAATCGATGGATTCAGGACTACAAGCACCGTTATTTTGGTACTAATAAAAGTGAGTTTAACTTATCTATAGAAGAAAAAGGTTGGCTTGAAGATAACCCTGAAATGTCAGTAGCGATAGTTGAAGATTGGAAACCTTACGAATTTGTTGACGAAGAGGGTGAAGCAGCTGGCATTAGCCGCGACATGTTTGATTTAGCCAAACGGTTAACCGGCCAAAATTATAGCTTTAAAGCATACCCAACATGGGACTTATTATACCAAGACTTTAAAGATGGCAACGTTGATATGGTTGCCAATATCACCGCCTCTGAAGAGCGGGAAGTGTTTGCTTATTTTACTCCAGCCTACTGGAGAACGCCTTGGTCAGTGATTACTCACAAGTCCATTGATAACGTTGCAAGCATTAAGAAGTTTTACGGAAAGCGCCTTGCCATTATTCAGGGCTATCAAATTATTAAAGACATTCATGACAACCATCCTCAAATTATTATTCAAGTGGTAAAAGACTTTGATGAAGCTCATGACCTTCTTAAAGCCGGAGTGATAGATGGCATTTTAGATTTGATGTCCGTTTCTGCACAGTACATTCAAGACAACTCTTTATATCAATTTAAAATTCATGTGTTCGAAGACTTAGGAAGTGACAATGCACACATAGGTGTGAAAAAAACACTTCCTATTCAAGCTACTATAATGAATAAGGTGGTGGATTCAATGTCAAAAGAGGACATTGAAAACATTTTAAAACGTTGGAATAAAGTTGATGTTGTTGCGGGAATAAAATCAGAAATTTATTGGAGAAATATAACGATATTTGTTGGTATTGCTTCAATTATTATTCTTATTATTTTGATTTGGAATCGACGCTTAAAGAGTGAGATATTGTTACGCCAAAAAGCAGAGCAGAAGCTCAGACACTTAGCCTCGCACGATCCAATGACCGGATTGCCAAACCGTTCTTTGCTGATAGATAGACTCAAACAGGCTATGTCCCATCATTCTAGAAATAACAAAAACATTGCTATTTTGTTTTTAGATTTAGATGGCTTTAAAGAAGTTAATGATACCTTTGGTCATGATGTGGGTGATGAACTACTCACTCAAATAAGTGAGCGCCTGCTATCTCTAAGCCGGAACTCCGATACAGTTGCACGATTTGGTGGTGACGAGTTTGTGATGTTGGCAACCAACCTCAACGACGGTAACTACGCCGCCAAAGTAGCAGAAAAAATCATAGCTGATTTAAGTGACCCATTTGTCTTATCAAGAGCAACGGTAAGCGTTGGTGTTTCTATAGGTATA
The DNA here is from genome assembly GCA_028098005.1 of Psychrosphaera sp. The sequence continues at coordinate 2,863 of JAOHFM010000025.1, read as the reverse complement.
GCGAAGTTCCCTCAAAATGGACATGATGCCACTGTCTTAATAAAAGCGGCAGATGATGCAATGTACGCAGTGAAAGCGAGTGGAAAGAATAGTTATCAGTTTGCAGGTACTAACTCTATATCTAGTTAATTTGCATAAAGGCAGTTTCAATCGGTGACATTGCCTTTCAAATCCTTATAATAATCGCCAATTTCTATTCATATTAATATTGCTCTAATTCTACTAGGGCTATGTTTAATTCAGACTCCAATAGGTTATATATGCGTTCTCATTATTGTGGTCAACTTAACAAGAGTTTAGTTGATCAAGAAGTTACTTTATGTGGTTGGGTTAATAAGCGTCGTGACTTAGGCGGCCTAATATTTATTGATATGCGCGACCGTGAAGGCGTTGTCCAAGCTGTAATTGATCCAGACGAAACAGTAATTTTTGATGCAGCCAACAAGCTAAGAAATGAATTCTGTATTTCTATTACTGGTATCGTACGTGCGCGCCCTGACAGCCAAGTTAATAAAGACATGGCAACAGGTGAAGTTGAGTTATACGTTAAAGACTTAACTATTCTAAATGCATCTGCACCACTACCGCTTGACTTCAACCAAGAAAACTCTGAAGAAGCTCGTTTACGTTACCGTTATTTAGACCTACGTCGTCCTGTAATGAACCAACGTCTTCAGTTCCGTTCAAAGGTGACAAGTGCCGTTCGTCGTTTCTTAGATGACAATGCATTTTTAGATATCGAAACACCAATTCTAACTAAAGCGACACCAGAAGGTGCTCGTGATTATTTAGTACCAAGTCGTACGCACAAAGGTCAATTTTTTGCACTTCCTCAATCGCCACAGTTGTTTAAGCAATTGTTGATGGTTGCTGGTTTTGACCGTTATTACCAAATTGTTAAATGTTTCCGTGACGAAGATTTACGTGCTGACCGTCAGCCAGAATTTACTCAAATAGATATCGAAACTACGTTTATGTCTGGTAAAGATGTTATGTCATTAACTGAAAAAATGGTTCGTTCTGTATTTAACGAGTTGCTATCTGTTGATCTTGGCGAGTTCCCGTCGATGACTTATGCGGAAGCGATGCGTCGTTTTGGTTCAGATAAACCTGATTTACGTAACCCACTAGAATTAGTGGACGTTGCCGATATTTTAAAAGACGTAGACTTTAAAGTATTTAGCGGACCTGCTAACGATGAAAAAGGTCGTGTTGCTGTTATAAATGTACCAGGTGGTGCATCAATGACTCGTAAGAACATTGATGGCTATACTGAATTTGTTGGTAAATACGGCGCTAAAGGTATGGCGTGGATCAAAGTAAACGACGTAGCTGCTGGCCTTGATGGCTTGCAGTCGCCAATCGTTAAATTCTTAAATGCAGAAGTAGCAGCGCAAATTCTTGAGCGTACAAACGCAAAAGATGGTGACATTTTATTATTCGGTTCTGATACTTACAATACGGTAACAGACGCGTTAGGTGCATTAAGACTTAAGCTAGGCGAAGATTTTGGTTTGGTTGAAGATAAATGGGCGCCGTTATGGGTTGTTGACTTCCCAATGTTTGAGGAATTAGAAGGCGGCGCATTAACACCGCTTCACCACCCGTTTACTGCACCAAGCAATATGACGCCAGCAGAATTAGCTGCAAATCCAGTTAACGCTATTTCAGACGCTTACGACATGGTGCTTAATGGTTGTGAATTAGGTGGCGGTTCAGTTCGTATCCACAACCAAGACATGCAAGCCGAAGTATTTAAATTACTAGGCATTAGCGATGAAGAAGCAAAAGAAAAATTTGGCTTCTTATTAGACGCTTTACAATATGGTGCTCCACCGCATGCTGGTTTGGCATTTGGTTTAGACCGTATGGTTATGCTAATGGTTGGCGCTGACTCAATTCGTGACGTTATGGCATTCCCTAAAACGTCAACGGCGGCTTGTCCATTAACATCGGCACCGGGCTTTGCTAACGAAGAGCAATTAGCAGACTTAGGTATTCAAGTTGTGGCCAAAGACGTGCCAGCCGCTGAATAAATAATATAGTTAGCTTAAACGTGTCTACAATTTGTTAGGTTAATCTAATAAATTGAGTACACCTTGGTTAAATTAAAGATTAGGCACTTCTTTGTAAGTGCCTATTTTTTTATAAAGGAAAAATAATGTCAGTGATCCTTGGTATAGACCCTGGCTCACGAATAACCGGTTACGGTATCGTGCAGCAACAAGGTGCTAAGTTTGCCTATTTAGGTAGCGGTTGCATCCGCACACCTGACGCCGATCTTTCTATTAAACTAAATACTATTTTTAACGGACTAGCTGAGATCATTCAACAATATCAACCTACCACCTTTGCCATTGAACAAGTTTTTTTGGCTCACAACCCAGACTCAGCATTAAAACTAGGCCAAGCTCGAGGTGCTGCTATCGTTGCGGCAACACAAGCTGAACTGCCTGTGTTTGAATACTCAGCTCGACAAATCAAACAAGCAGTAGTGGGAACCGGAGCCGCTGATAAATCTCAAGTTCAGCATATGGTTCAACAAATCCTAAAGTTATCTGGCAAACCTCAAGCGGATGCCGCCGATGGTTTAGCTGTTGCTATTTGCCATGGTAATACCAATCAAAGTTTAATCAATATGGCGGGTGTTGCGAAAAAAACTGTCCGTGGCCGTTTACGCAGATAAAATAACTGGGTATATTTACAGTTATTATAAATTGAAGTGTAAACATTATGATTGGTCGACTTTTAGGAACTGTTGTTGATAAACAAGCCCCAGATTTACTTATAGATGTAAATGGCGTGGGTTATGAAGTACAACTTCCCCTTACCAGCTTTTATGAATTACCAGAAGTAGGTCAAA
>JAOHFM010000024.1 GCA_028098005.1 Psychrosphaera sp. | reverse complement strand
CAGGGACTCGACTACCTTCTGCAAATTCTGCCACAGAACCAGATTGAGGATGACGCATGGCAATCACATCACTGTAGCTACTAATGACTCGAGCGGTATCGTAAAGTGATTCACCTTTTGCCAGTGCGGATGTTTGCATTCCGGTGGTTTCTCTAACTTCGCCGCCTAGTAAGTTAAACGCACAACCAAAGCTAACGCGGGTTCTGGTAGAAGGCTCAAAAAAGAGGTTTCCTAAGATAGCGCCGTCTAATACTTTTGTTCTAAACTGGCGTTTTGCGTAGGGCTCCATTCGGCTGGCAATATCAAAGATATTTTGTAAATCGTCACGATTAAATTGATTAACGGAAAGTATATGTTGCCCAGTAAAGTTCATCAGCCTTGTAGCCTATTCAAAAGAGTGGAACATGATTGGAACGCAATTTTAGCAGACCAACCCAGACTTCGACAATTAGAAAGGCTTAACAATCGCTAAGATAATAATTGCCAATAAAATTAATACGGGTACTTCATTAAATATTCGGTAAAAGCGAGCGGACTTATCATTTTTATTGTCTTTAAAACGCTTCAGTAAAACAAAACAATAGCCATGGTATATATACAGCAATGCTACTAACAACAATTTTGCATGTAACCAATGACTTACTTTAAACCATTCCATACCGTAGCTATGGATAAGTAATAGTCCAAATATTAAAGTGAAAATAGCAAAAGGCGTAACAAAATAGAGCAATCGACGCTCCATCACTTTTAATGTTTCTGAAGTGTGGGCAATAGACTCATTTGTTATCGTTTTTTTACCAGTTTCTACCTGTCCTTTAGATTCGTTTTTGATTTTATCTTCAGGGTCTGAGGCAGCATCATTCTCCGCATGGTAAACAAATAGGCGAGGCAGATAAAAAATGCCTGCAAACCAAGCCACCATAAAAAACACGTGAAAAGCTTTATACCAAAGTATGATCATAACAAGGCGTTCCTATTCATGAGTATTGTGCGTAATTGTTCCCAAGTTACTATGCCTACAATTTTTTCACCGTTGGTGCTCGTAATTAACGTAGCGCCATCTCGTTGATCTTTAATAAGCTCCCAAACATGAGCCATAGTTGAACGTGTATCCATTGTCAGTAGCGGTGTATATTTTACTTTATCGTTATTACGAGAGTAGCTGGTATCAAACTCTGCCAAGGAGTAATCAACCCCAAGGTCATGCTTCATTGCTACAATAAGCCACTGGGATTCATGCTTATCGTTTAAGTGGAAGCGGACATCTTGCTCCGTTACATAATTTATAAGTTTTAAATTGGTATCCATTTCTGCCAAAACACCAATTTTTTCTAATACGGTTGTTGCGGGTGGCGTTTGATACATCAATCCTTGGAAATCAAGTTGCTGCAAAAAGATAGAACGGTTTTTTAAACCTTGTGAACTAGTGATATAAGCACTGGCAATAACAATTATAGCGGGCGTAATTGCGGCAGGATTATTGGTTAATTCAACCACAGCCACTAAAGCTGCCAATGGTGCATGTAAGCTTGCCGCCATTAAACCAGACATACCTAATACCGCGTAAGTGCCCATAAAATGAATACTTGGATCGATAAGCATGACAAGGTTAGCAACGATTAAACCGATTAAAACGCCCAAGCCAAATACTGGGCCAATTATGCCACCAGGAATACCTAAGCCAATTGCCACTAATGTTAAAAACAGTTTTGAAATGAGCAGGATGACAAGTAGCTCTAGATTTGTTGGAGAAATCATTGCCTGATTTATTGCACTCGTGCCATCACCTAAAGCCTCAGGAACAAAGTAACCCACTATGGCCGTTAAAACACCGGCCAATAGAAGTCGAGGGAACATGTTTACGTAACGGAAGGTTCGAATGATACGCATTAAGTTGGTATTAAAGATATAGGCACTAACGCCTAAGATAATGCCTAATAATATTAGCCAAGGGTAGTGGCTACCGGGCAAGGTAAATACACTAAGTTGGGCAAATTCAATGTGCTGACCAAATACCGCTTGTGTAATAATGGAACCAGCGGAAGAGGCCAACATGACGGGTATGAAAATGTGTATCTTATACTCTCGTAAGACAACCTCCATAACAAAAATAACCGCCGCCAAAGGTGTGTTAAACGAGGCTGAAATACCGGCGGCAATTCCGCAAGCCGTTAATGTACGAACGGCGTTGTGGGGGAGTCGCAGCCAGCGTCCAAAATAACTCGCGCCACTTGCCCCAATATGAACAGATGGTCCCTCTCGCCCAACTGAAAAACCACTGGCAAGCGCTAATATACCACCAACAAATTGGTTCGCCGTATTCCAAAATGGCATGTTGCCATAGTGGGCTTTAATTCGATGTAAAACAAAAGGAATGCCTAGTCTATAGTGTTTATAGCCGGTGAAATCAGCAAAAATAGCAATTAAAATAGCCGCAAAAATAGGCAGCGTGGGGAGCAAATAGTCAAGGATATTGTCGAAAGGGCCACCGGCGGAAAATGTATCTTGAATAAATTCAATTGTTAGGCGAAAAACAACAATCAATAATGCCGCCGCAATACCACCAAGCAAGCCTAGAATACTAAGCTGTATACTTGTTTGGGGTGTTGCTAATCGTTTGCGCAAAGCATAAAGACTGTTAGATAGCATCTATGTTCCGGTATATTCTAAAAATACAGTGGTTACCTTCTGGGGTAACAAACCTTATAATGATGATTATAGTTAAACACAACTAGTCAAACTAAGGTCGCAAAGTGTACCATAAACCAATGACATATAATAAAAATTATCCAATATGAATGACTGGCTCAGTTTTAATGGCCTAAAACAAAATTTAGGTCGATTTCGATTTTTAATGTTGCTGATATTTGTACTATCACTAACAGCATATATCAGCTATCAAATAGGTGGTAGTGTAAATAATTGGCAAAAGCAGCAATTAGTAAAGCAGCAATCTCGGCTTGAAAGTTTGTATCAAGAAATTGATCAGCATGTAAGAAAAAACAATTATTTAACCGTTGAACTGCAAGTTGAAAAAAAGGCATCAAAACAAACTCAAGAAGAGTTAGTGATGTTAAGAGAAGAACTATTTCAATTGCGCAAAGAGCTCAGCTTTTATCAAAAAGTACTGGCCCCAGAACTTGTTGCTGATGGTTTAGCTATTGAGCAGTTTGATATTGAGCAAGACAAGGGCCAAAATCGATTTAAATTTCATTTTGCTGTTGTACAAACAGACAGTAAAAAACGAAATGCGAAGGGTAATATTAACCTTAACATTGTTGGTTATGAAAATGGACAACGTTCTACACTAGACCTTGATAAGCTAGCAAACTTGTCATCAAAAGACTTAGTGTTTAGTTTTCATTACTTTCAATATTTTGAAGGACAATTTCAATTGCCAGAAGGTTTTGTGCCTGCGCATATAGAAATAAAAGTAGTGCAACCTAAAACTCGATGGCAACCGTATAAAGCCTTTACTGAAAAGAGGGATTGGCCCGATTTATAGGCGCTGGAATACTTGATTAAATTTGTCAGGTATTAGATAATCGCGCCCCGTTTTTAAGAGGTACTTTTTATGACTAACATTGTAACACCGACTGCAGAATCGACAGAGACCCCAGAATTGCCAATTCAATTTTCTGATGCGGCTGCGATCAAAGTGAAGCAGTTAGTTGACGAAGAGGAAAATCCAGCCCTAAAACTGAGAGTTTATGTAACGGGTGGCGGTTGTTCAGGTTTCCAATATGGCTTTACGTTTGACGAAGATGTAAACGCCGGTGATATGGAAATTGAAAAACAAGGCGTTTCTATGGTAATAGATCCAATGAGCCTACAATATCTAGTTGGTGGTATTGTTGATTATACTGAAGGCCTAGAAGGCTCACGCTTTTTTGTGAATAATCCTAATGCGACTACTACCTGTGGTTGTGGAGCAAGTTTCAGCGTTTAATACTCATTTGGTATTCTAGAAACGAAACGTTACATAAAGGTCGATTATCATCGGCCTTTTTTTGTGCAACAAAGCTAGGCTTAAGCATTGGATTCAATTACTATCAATTGTAATTAATGAGATTTTTGCATAAGGACAACACCTAGTGTCAAAGCAACGCTCCCTTCGTTCTGTGTTGGAACAAAAACCCTACATCATTGCTGTAGCCGTAACATTAATTTTAGTTGTTTGGATGGCGTCCGGCATGATCAACGCAGAGCCCAATACGCTAAAAACCAAATCTGAAGTAAACAATAAAGAGCTACCCTCCGTTGAAGTTAGTATTTTTAACACTCAAGCTGTTCAGAGAAGTATTGAGTTGTATGGAAGAACTGAGCCCAACCGTGTTTTAAATTTAAATGCAGAGGTGGATGGTCGAGTTGCGAGCATTTTAGTTAAAGAAGGTCAATTGGTTGAGCAGGGCGAAGTTATTGTGGAGCTAGCTTTAGAGGATAAACTCCAACAGCTAAACTACGCTAAAACATTGGTAAGCCAAAGAGAAATTGAATTTAAAGGTGCCAAGTCTCTGCAGGCAAAAGGGCTTCAAGGTGAGTCACTATTTGCTCAGGCTCGTGCGGCTTTAGAAGAAGCAAAAGCGTTAGTGGAATTAAGGCAGTCTCAACTAAGTAAGAGTAAAATTAAAGCCCCTTTTTCCGGCTTTATTAATAATCAAAATGTCGAGTTAGGTAGCATTGTTAATAAAGGAGAAACCTTGTTTCAGTTGGTTGATCTTTCTTCGTTGGTTGTTACTGCACATATCACCGAAAACTACGTAAACCTTATTGATAAAGACGCTGAAGTTAACGTTTTACTTGCCAACGGTACAAAAGTTCAAGGCCAGCTTAGGTACATATCGAGTGTATCAACACCCGGCACAAATACCTTTCTAGTTGAAGTTGAAATTAACAATCCGGGCCAAAAAATGAAAGCTGGAATAAGCACTGAAATAGATGTTTTGTTTGCTAAAGAACAAGCTATTAAAGTGTCTCCAGCATTACTGTCTTTAGACAAAGATGGGATTTTAGGTGTTAAAACAGTCAACAACGAGATTGTTGTGTTTACTCCAATAGACATGATTAAAACTGAGCAAGACGGAGTTTGGCTTGCTGGATTTGATGGAGAAACAAAAGTTATCACTCGCGGACAAGGTTTTGTTAGGCCAGGCGACAAGGTTGTTACAACCATTAACAAAGAAGGGAACTAAATCATGAGAGGATTCATAGATGCGTCATTAGAACGCTCTCGAACGGTCTTGATGATTTTTGTTTTATTACTTATTTCTGGCGCAATTACTTATAAAAATATCCCTAAAGAGTCAGATCCTGATATTACAATTCCAATTATTTATGTCTCTATTGTGCATGACGGCATTTCCCCTGAAGATGCGGAGCGCATGTTAATTCGTCCAATGGAAATTGAATTACGTTCGTTAGAGGGCGTAAAAGAAATGACCTCAACCGCAAGTGAAGGCTATGGCTCTGTTCAAATTGAATTTATTGCTGGCTTTGATGCAAAAGAGGCGATTGCTGATGTCAGGGATAAAGTAACAATAGCGAAAGCAAAGCTCCCTTCAGAATCTGAAGAGCCTGTTGTAAAACAAGTCAGCATGGCCGATCAGCAACCCGTGATCACTATTGTTCTCTCCGGTCCGGTTCCAGAAAGAGGTTTAGTCACAGTTGCTCGAGCATTAAGGGATGAAATTGAGGGACTTAGCGAAGTTTTAGAAGTTGATATTGGTGGCGACAGAGAGGACATCGTCGAAATTGTTGTCGATCCATTATTAATGGAAAGTTACGGTTTAGATCAAAACGATATTCTTAATTTATTGCAAAGAAATAACCGACTTGTTGCTGCCGGAACATTAGATACTGGCGCGGGTCGCTTTGCAGTCAAGGTCCCTTCCGTGTATGAAACGGTTAAAGATGTATACGACCAACCTATCAAGGTGGTTGGCGATCGTGTCATTACTTTTGGAGATGTAGCATCCGTAAGACGGTCTTACAAAGACCCTAGCAGTTTTGCGCGGTTAAACACTCATCCATCTGTGTCACTGGAGATTAAAAAGCGCCCTGGCGAAAATATAATTGAAACCATAGATAAGGTTAAATCCATTGTTCAAAGCGGCAGTGAAGTTTGGCCAAGCCATATTACGGTGACCTACACCGGAGATAGATCAAAAGACGTGAATCAGATGTTAACTGATTTACAAAATAATGTGCTATCTGCGGTTATTTTAGTGGTGATTGTTATCATCGCAACATTAGGTGTGAGATCGGCTGCTCTAGTGGGTATCGCTATTCCGGGCAGCTTTTTAACAGGGATTCTTGTCATTTCTTTAATGGGAATGACGGTTAATATGGTGGTGCTGTTTTCACTGATCATGGCGGTGGGCATGTTAGTTGATGGTGCCATTGTGGTTACTGAATTTGCCGATCGAATGATGAGTGAGGGCAAACCTAAGCGTGAAGCTTACCGATTAGCCTCTACTCGCATGGCATGGCCAATTATTGCATCTACCGCAACAACTTTAGCTGCATTTGCCCCTTTAATATTTTGGCCAGGAATGATGGGCGAGTTCATGAAGTACCTACCAATAACACTTATCGCAGTGTTATCAGCTTCGTTGGTAATGGCATTGGTTTTTGTCCCGTCTTTAGGGGCACTCATTGGAAAGATTAGACCCGTTTCGAAAGAAACGAAAGCACAAATATTACAAGCTGAAGAAGGTGATATTCGCTCGCTACATGGCTTTACTGGCAAATACGTACGCTTTTTGGAAGTGGCAATAAAAAACCCAGTGAAAAGTCTATTTACATCAATTGTCATTGCAATATTGGTATTTACAGCGTTTAACTATAGTGGCTTAGGATCGGAATTTTTTCCAGATGTAGAGCCCGAAGGGGCATCCATAGTCGTGCGCTCTCATGGCGATTTATCAATTTATGAAAAAGATAAAATTATGCAACAAATAGAGCAACGACTAGTTTCTCTAGATGAAATAGAAACTCTATATGCTCGTACTGGCGGAAGTGACCAAATTGGCTCAATGAGAATGAATTTAGTTGATTGGCAGGTACGGCGCAAAGCCAATGAAATTATTGCTGATGTCCATCAGCTTACTGAAGATATCGCAGGCGTAGAAATTGAAGTAAGAAAAGATGAAAACGGACCGAGCGGTGGAAAAGCCTTGGTACTTGAGTTGAGCTCTCGGTTTCCAGAGGAGTTAACGGAAGCTGTGCGGGTTATCAAAATGGCATTAGAAGACACCGGCAAGTTTACGAACATTTCAGACACCGCAAATAAAGACGGTATAGAGTGGCAGTTGTTAATAGATAGAAGTAACGCAGCGCGTTTTGGCGCAGACGCAACGCTTGTGGGAAGCACTATATCAATGGTTACCAATGGATTAAAAATTGGGGAGTACCGTCCAGATGATGTGGATGATGAGCTCGATATTCGCGTACGCTTTCCTGAAGAGAAAAGAAATATAGGACAATTGGAAAGTGTCAGAGTTAAAACCCAAGCGGGCATGGTACCAGTGAGTAATTTTGTCGAGCAAAAAGCAGTGCCCAAAGTGGACATAATCCGCAGAGTTGATGGTCGAAGAGTGGTGCAGGTGGCTGCTGATATGGCGCCAGGTGTCTTGCTTTCTCAGCAACTACCTATGTTACAGCAACAACTACCAGAGTTAGGCTTAAGTAATACGGTCTCGATTAAAATAAGAGGCGAAAATGAAGATCAAGAAGAGTCTCAAGCCTTCTTACAGAATGCGTTTTTAGTCGCTCTATTTGTAATGGCTATAATTTTGGTTACTCAGTTTAATAGTTTTTATCAAGCGGCTTTAATTCTGAGTGCCGTAGTGTTCTCAACAGTGGGTGTGTTTTTGGGGCTGATTATAGTTCAAAAACCGTTTGGTATAGTAATGTCAGGGATTGGTGTAATATCGTTAGCAGGTATTGTTGTTAACAATAATATCGTATTGATTGACACCTATAATGTGCTTAAAAAACAAGGTTTAGGCTATGTTGACGCTATATTAAGAACGGGCGCTCAAAGGTTACGGCCAGTAATGCTAACAACTGTAACAACGGTATTGGGCCTAATGCCAATGGTACTGGAAATGAATATCGACTTGATGAATAGGTTGATGGAATTTGGTGGCCCGTCAACACAATGGTGGTCGCAACTTTCCATTGCCGTAGCGGGAGGATTAACTTTTGCTACCTTGCTGACCCTTGTACTAACCCCTTGTTTGTTGGCACTGGGCGAACGGGTACGAAGTCGATATAGGAAATACAGAGCTAGCAAAATTTAAGCTAGCTCTGATTACGTTTGTACTAGTTTAAATAATGGTTGAGACCGTACATCAAACCGAAAAACGCAGCGAGAGCAATTGAGAAAGCAATAATGTAGAAAAAGCCACGCTTTCCTTGCTCTATGCTCCAATTATTAATTCTTAAATACTGCCACCAAATAAGGCTTAATAGCAGCGGTATAATAAAGAAAAACTTAATCATTAAAATATCCCTTCTTCTTCGTCAATGAGATCTTTTTCTTCATCGATTGTAATAGGTGAAAACTCGTCAACGTACTTAGTAGGCTCAGTGCCTTTTATAAAGTACTCAAATTCGGTTGTGTGGTCTGTTTTCCTTGAGAGTAGTCCAGTTTTTCTATCAATCCTTACGGAAACAATGCCTTCAGGGATCTCTCTATTGGCAACAGGAATGCTATCTGAAATTTCCGATATAAAAGTTATCCAACCCGGCAATGCAGTTATAGCACCAGCTTCTGAACCAGACACTTGTTCATTGTTACCTAAATTAGGGTTAAATTTGGTTCGACCAAGTGGCCTTCCTGGTGCGTCAAAGCCTACCCAAGTTGTGGCAACAATTGATGCATTAAAACCAGTAAACCAGGTATCGGCTGCATCGTTTGTCGTACCCGTTTTACCACTAAAATCGCGTCGACCAATAGCGCGAGCTCGCCAAGAGGTTCCATTCCAGCCGTTACCTTTAGACCAAGTACCGCCACCCCAAATAGAGCTGTTTAATGCTTCAGATATTAAAAATGCATTTTCAGTAGAAATAATGCGAGGTGCAGGCATTTCTGCAGAAGGGGACTTAAAAGTATCTTCTAAACTTACCGTTTCTTCTAAATTAGCCACCATTTTAGTGGCTTGATAAACCGTCTCACCGGCCACATTTTCAATTCGCTCTATTAGGTTTGACTCAACCAAAAAGCCGCCATTGGCAAATGCGCTCATACCCGTAACTACTGACAAAGGAGATAAAGCCGCCGAGCCTAATGAAATAGTTTCATTAGAAGGTAGGTCTGCTTTTGCAAAGCCAAAGCGGGTAAGGTAGTCCACAGTTTTATCAACGCCCATGGTACGCATTAATCTGACTGCCATCACGTTTTTCGATTCAGCTAAACCGCGTCTTACTCTTGTAGGGCCATTATAAGTTTCAGGCGAATTTGAAGGTCGCCATACGCTGTTCTTTTCCCATTTAGTAATAGGTGCGTCGTTTATTAACGTTGCTAACGTGGCGCCATTATCTAGTGCTCCTGAATAAACAAAAGGTTTTATGTTTGAACCTATTTGTCTTTTGGCCTGAGTTACTCGATTGTATTGGTTGTGCGCAAAGTCATAGCCGCCTACTAACGCCAAAATGTCTCCATTGTTTGGGTTCATAGCGACCAATGAACTGCTTACCGTTGGCTTTTGACCTAATCTAAAGCTGTTGCCTTCAACTTCACGGACCCACACTAAAGCGCCTTCCTTCAATATTTGAGACGCTGTTTCCGGTGCATCACCTTGCTTAGTATCACTTATATATGGTCGTGCCCACTTTAAATTATCCCAATCGATGATTTCTACGTTTCCACCTTTTACTAGCACGTAGATTTGTTGTTCCATGACATTAGTAACAACAGCTGGGGTCAAGTCGCCGTAATTTTTAATTCGGGCTAAGTGTTTAAGAATTTTTTCACTAGACCACTCAGCTCCAACTTCCGACGTTGTATCTAAATTATCAATGTCCCATAAATAACGACTTGGCCCTCTGTAACCGTGTCGCTCATCATAGGCATGTATATTAGAACGCACCGAGTGTCTTGCTGCTATTTGAGCATCAACTTTAATTGTAGTGAATACTTTAAAACCTTCTGTATAGGCAGCTTCCAAACCAAAGCGCTCAACCATTTCTTTCCTAACTTGTTCTGCAACATAAGGAGCTGGAGCCGTAATTTTTGCACCGTGTAATTTAGCGGTAATAGGTGTGTTTTTAGCTTCTTCGTATGCCTCTTTGTCGATAGCGCCGACCGTAAACATTCGACCCAAAACAACATTTCGGCGCCATTTGGCAAGTTCTGGATTTCTAATCGGGTTATATCGAGTAGTGGCTTTAGGTATTCCTGCAATCATTGCAAGTTGTGGCAAGGTGAGTTCACCAATATCTTTACCATAATAAACTTGAGCCGCCGCACCTATGCCAAAAGCACGGTTACCAAAGGGGATCTTATTGAGGTATAGCGTCAAAATCTCTTCTTTCGACATAATCTGCTCTATATGTAACGCGATATATACTTCTTTTATTTTTCGCATCCAGCGTTTATCAAGTGAAAGGAAAACATTTCGTGCTAACTGCATGGTGATTGTACTTGCACCTTGAGCCTTTCGACCGGTTGAAATAACGGCAATAGCAGATCGTACAATGCCGATTGGATCAATTCCAAAGTGATCATAAAAGCGTGAATCTTCAGTGGCAATGATAGCGTCTTTTAAAGTCTGAGGAATTTCAGAATAGAGCACAGGGTTTCTTCTTTTTTCGCCAAACTGAGAAATAAGTTCGCCTTCAGAAGTATAAACTTTCATGGGGATCTGAAACTTAACGTCGCGTATTAGATCTTCAGTTGGTAAGTCGTCTTTTACATAAAAGTAGAAGCCGACAACAATCAAAACGGACACTAATGTCCCAAAAAATACTAGCTTGCCAAAATTTTTGAGCCAACCCATTGAATAAACCTAGAAAAAAATCTGTTATGACGATAATGTAAGTAGTATAACCGGAACAGGATTCTAGAAAAGGCTTTTTATTCATAGAAAAAAAGTCTAATCTTTAGTTTGTTGGACAAATAACAGGTAGCTCAGTGACTTGACATGTTAGATACAATTAGGAAGTTATTTACAAAAAACATCCCTTATATGGTGGGGATAGATATAGGCTCTCATTCTGTAAAAGCGGTATTGCTTTCTGAGCAACACGGCGTATATAGGGTTGAAGAGGCTTTAGTTGAACCTATGCCCAAAGGAATGATTAAGGATAGCGAAATTCAAGATATTGAAGCCGTTGCGCGGATTATCAATAAGATAAGAAAGCAAATTCCAAAATCCACTAAGTATGCCGCCGTTGCCATATCTGGCTCTAGTGTTATTACAAAAGTGATTTATATGGACGTTACGCTTTCAGACTCAGAGTTAGAGAGTCAAATTGAAATTGAAGCCGATTCTCTCATACCTTACCCTCTTGATGAAGTTAGTTTGGACTTCGAAAAAATCGCCGTGAATAAAGCGGACCCCTCAAAAATTGATATTTTACTGAGTGCAGCCCGAACAGAAAACATTGAAGCTCGATCACATGCTGTACTTGAAGGCGGTTTTGAGCCAAAAGTACTTGATGTAGAAAGTTACGCATTGAGTCGAGCTGGCCAATTGTGTATTGGACAATTACCAGACGATGCAGACAAAAAAGTAGTAGCCTTTATAGACGTAGGTGCACAAGTCACTCTCTTAAGCATCATTGAAGGTGAACGGTCTCTTTACACTCGAGACCAAGTTTTTGGCGGAGAGCAATTTACTAACTCAATTGTGTCCTATTATGGGCGCTCATATGAAGAGTCTGAGAAAGCAAAAGTAAATGGAGACCTTCCACCAAACTACACCTTTGAGGTGTTAGCGCCGTTCCAAACCGCGTTATTACAACAAATTAGACGTTCAATTCAGATGTTTCTTAATACCAGCGAAAAAGACCATGTAGATTACATTGTCCTTTCGGGCGGTACATCATTGATATCAGGTTTGGATAGACTACTAATTGATGAGTTAGGTACGCATACTGTTGTAGCAAAACCATTTGCCGAACTTGAGATTGCTGCGGAACTCGATTCAGAAGAAATTGACTTAGTACAATCGCAACTAATGATTGCGACTGGCTTGGCATTAAGGAGTTTTTCAGAATGCCATATATAAACCTCCTTCCATGGCGAGAAAATGCCCGAAAAGAAAAGCAACAACAGTTCTTAGCTGTTTTAGCTGTAATATCTGGTGCAGTTGTTTTGCTTATTTTTGCGTTGAGCTTTTACTATTCTCAACAGCTAGAAGGTCAAAATTACAGAAATAATTACCTTCAAAGTGAGATTTCTATTTTAGATCAACGTATTAGAGAAATTAGAAACCTAAATAATACTAAGGCAGATCTGAATAAACGTATTGAGCTGATAGAGCAACTGCAAGAAAGTCGCAACTTGGGTACAGAAATATTTAATGAAGTTGCAGGCATGGTTCCAACAGGCATCTATTTAACTAAAATAGAGAAAAAAGACGACTCATTACTTATAAATGGTAAAAGTGAATCTAACAACCGCCTATCTAATATGATGAGAAATATAGAAAAATCTGATCTATTAGAGGGTGCAGACTTAGACTCTATTGTAGCCGGTGAAAAAGACACTGCGTTACTCAGTGACTTTACCATGACAGTTGCGGTTCGTAAGTACGTCGTAAAAGCTGAGGGAGATAAAAAGTGAATTTAGAAAAATTTAACTTTGATTTTTCCGAGTTTGATATCAATGATATCGATTTTGAAAATATGGGCTCTTGGCCAAAACCAGCAAAAATTGCCATGGCGCTTATTATTGCTGTCGCTGTTGGTATTGCTAGTTACATGTTTTTAGTGAGTAGCAAAGTAGAAGCACTTGAAAGTGCGCAACTTCAAGAAATTCAGTTAAAGAATAACTACCGAATAAAATACGGTGCTGCAGTTAACTTAGATTCTTACAAAAAACAAATGGTGGACATGGAAGAAAAGTTTTCTTTACTTCTCAAGCGACTACCAACTTCACATGAAACACCTGGTTTGCTAGACGATATAACTTATGTAGGTACAACGTCAGGCCTTTCTTTTATAAAAATCAACTGGTTACCTGAGCTAGAAAAACAGTTTTATACTGAACTTCCAATTCAAATAGAGGTAATCGGCGATTATCATGAGTTTGGTCAGTTTGTTAGCCAAGTTGCAGCTTTACCAAGAATTGTAACTTTGCATGACTTTTCAATCAATGAAGCTGGCGGTGACAAGCTTCGACTGAATGTTGTAGCAAAAACTTATCGTTATAAGGAGGCTGAAAGTGAATAGAGTCGCACTCCTAGCAATTTTCAGCTTAACTTTATTTGGTTGCAACGATGATGTTTCAGACATCCAGCAGTACATGAATAAAGTTAAATCGGGTACGCCTGTAAAAATTGAGCCAATACCTGCGGTAAATCAATTTCAACATATTGATTACTCGATGACATCACAGCGAAGTCCTTTTGATTTGCCGTCGCCAGAAGTAATCCAAGAAAATTATGAGCCAGCACAAAATTGTCTCGCACCAGATCCTCGTCGCCGTAAACAGCCATTGGAAAAATTTGCGTTGGATAATTTGAGTATGAGAGGTACTCTAGGCACAGACAAAGAAGTTTGGGCTTTAATTCAAGCTTCTGATGGCTCATTACACAGAGTGACAGAAGGGAACTTTGTTGGCTTATATAATGGTCGTATTACATCAGTTAGTGATAATCGAGTGGTACTTGTAGAGTTAATTCCAGACGGCGCAGGTTGCTGGAAAGAACGCACTGCAAATGTACAACTAGCTGATAGTTCGGTAAATGAATAAAACTAATAAGAATATGGATTGCTAATTACAATGAAAAGTAACGTTATGTTTTATAGAATATTGACGGCATTTTTTGCACTATTTTTGACTTTCTCGGCCGCGTCGGTGCCGCTACTTTATGACATTCGGTATACCCCAATTGTAAAAGGTGAAACTGAACTAGAGTTTGTTTTTGATGAAAGTTTATACTCTGACCCAAGTGTGCAAGTCTTTAATGAACCCGCTAGGATAGAGCTGTTTTTTGATGAAACAGACTTCGATCAAAGTTTAATTAATATCCTAATTGAAAAAGAAGGGGTTATTAATATTGAGACAAAACGTCAAGAAGACGGTGTTTTAGTTAGTATTTTACTAGACTACTTAAAACTTTATAAATCTCGCGTTGAAGGAAACAAATTTTTTATTCGTATTTCTGACAACCCTACAACGGAACTACAATCGAATAACAACACGAATATCGAGCTGATTAATAAAATACAAGCTTTAGATTTCAGGCGTGGTGAAGAAGTAAATTCGGCAACGGAAGGGCGTGTATTAGTTTTTTTACAAGACAACATGGCCGCTGTTGATGTCACGTCTAAAGATCAACAAATCTATATTCAATTTCATAATACCGACATTTTAACAGACTTATTATACAAGATGGATGTTGTCGACTTTGGCACCATTGTTACCGGGTTAGAAACGTTCAAAAATGGTAACAACAGTCAACTAGTAATAGATGTTGAGGGAGATTTTGAATATGACTTCCAACAACTCGACAACATATTCACACTAACGGTAAATCGTGCTCCAGAACAACAAGGTACGCTCGCTGGCGGTACAGAATATCAAGGTCAGCCAATGTCCCTTAATTTCCAAGACTTGCCAATACGCACAGTACTGCAAATTATCGCCGACTTTAATAGTTTTAACTTAGTTGTATCCGATACGGTATCAGGCACGTTAACGTTAAGACTAAACAGCGTTCCTTGGGACCAAGCATTAGATATAGTGTTAAGAACAAAAGGCTTAGATAAACGTATGGAAGGCAACGTATTAATGGTTGCTCCTTCAGACGAATTGGCCGCAAGAGAAGCTCGTGAACTTGAAGCGAAAAAGAAAGTAGAAGAGTTTGAAGTTCTTGTTTCTGAGTTTATCCAAATTAATTATGCTAAAGCCTCTGAAATCGCAGCTCTTCTAAAATCTGAAGGCACTTCTATTTTAACGCCTCGTGGACAAGTGTCTGTTGACGCTCGTACAAATACATTACTCGTTAAAGATACAACTAGCGGCATTGAAACTGTAAAGAAAGCGGTTAAAACGTTAGACATACCAATCAAGCAAGTTCTTATAGAAGCCCGTATGGTTACCATTAGAGACAACATTGATGAGCAGCTTGGTATCCGCTGGGGTATATCAGGAAACAGTTCAGATAGTAATGGTTCAACAGGGGTTTCGGGATCATTAGAAGGGGCGAGTCAAACTAGATTAGGGTCAATTGGCTCAGATTCTGGTCCTCGTTTAAATGTAAACTTACCGGTTGCGAGCCCAGCTGGTAGTATAGCGGTGCAAATTGCTCGTTTAGCCGATGGAACCTTACTAGATTTAGAGCTGTCAGCTTTGGAACGAGAGAACAAAGGCGAGATTGTAGCAACACCAAGAATTACGGCATCAAATCAACGTATGTCGCGTATTGAACAAGGTACGGAAATTCCATATGTTCAAGCCGCGTCAAGTGGTGCTACCTCAGTTTCATTTAAAAAAGCGGTGCTAAGTTTAGAGGTGACACCTCAAATTACACCAGATAACAGCGTTATTTTAGATTTAAACATAACTCAAAATGCTCGTGGTGATACAGTTTCAACTCCAACTGGTCCTGCGGTAGCAATTGATACGCAACAATTACAAACTCAGGTTACTGCGCGGAATGGCGAAACCATCGTTTTAGGTGGTATTTATCAGCAGCAAGTAATAAATAGTGTTAGTAAAGTGCCTTTGTTAGGTGATATACCATTCATTGGAAGAGTATTCAGAACGGACACATCCTTCAACGAAAAGAGAGAGTTACTGATTTTTGTAACACCTAAAATTGTGACGGATGCATTATAAAAACATCTGATCACCAACTCTTTCTTGCATTTTAGTTACTTTTTTTGCGATAATTCGCGCCTTATTTTTTGGGCGCGACTTTTTGTGTCTGGGCTTTGTTTGTTAACACACTAAAAATGTATTTGAATTAGGTAATATGGCTGAAAAACGTAACATCTTCTTAGTTGGTCCTATGGGCGCAGGTAAAAGTACTATTGGTAGGCACTTAGCAGACCAGTTGCATTTACAATTTGTCGACTCAGATCAGGAAATTGAACGTCGTACCGGTGCAGACATTGCCTGGGTTTTTGATATTGAAGGTGAAGAAGGGTTTCGTCAACGTGAAGAAACTGTCATCACCGACCTTACAGAAAAACAGGGAATCGTGTTAGCGACTGGCGGTGGTTCAGTTGTTAGCAAAGAAATTCGCAACCGACTATCGGCTCGTGGAATAGTAGTTTACTTAGAAACTCCTATTGAAAAACAAGTTGCTCGTACGCAGCGAGATAAACGTCGCCCGCTTCTTCAAACAGAAGAACCAGCGCGTGATGTTTTGATTCGACTAGCAGAGGAACGCAACCCTCTATACGAAGAGATTGCTGATATCGTTGTTAAAACGGATGAGCAAAGTGCACGTGTAGTGGCCAATGAGATTATCAGTAAACTAGACTTCTAAAAATTAAATGGAGCTGTGAATGAAAAGCCTAACGGTTAATTTGGCTGAACACAGCTATCCAATTTATATTGAACATGATAGTTCTAATTTTAAGTCGCTGTTCAAATCACATATAAAATCTAAACAGGTAGTTGTGGTCTCAAATGAGACAGTGCTACCTCTTTTTTTAACTTCCATTTCTGATGCCCTTTCAGATTACGATCTTCGCTTTTTTTCTTTGCCCGACGGTGAGGAACATAAAACTTTAGCCAGCTATGAATCTATAATGTCGTTTTTATTGACTGAGCAACTTAGTAGAGACGTTACACTAATTGCATTGGGCGGCGGTGTAGTGGGTGATATTACCGGCTTTGTAGCTGCAACTTTTATGCGTGGTGTAGATTTCATACAGGTTCCTACCACTCTGTTATCTCAAGTAGACTCTTCGGTAGGCGGGAAAACGGCCGTTAATCATCCTTTAGGCAAAAACATGATTGGGGCCTTTTATCAGCCTAAAGCGGTTCTCATCGATGTTTCATCTTTGACTTCATTACCAACTCGTGAGTTTTCAGCCGGAATGGCAGAGGTTATTAAGTATGGATTGTTAGCGGACGCTGACTTTTTCAGTTATTTAGAAAGTAATAAAGAAAAATTACTATCTCAAGATAGTGAAATCCTAGCCTACGTAATTTCTAAATGTTGCCAATTAAAAGCAGATATTGTAAGCGCGGATGAGAAAGAACAAGGGGTTCGAGCGCTGTTAAATCTTGGTCATACGTTTGGTCATGCCATTGAGGCGGAGCAAGGCTACGGTAATTGGCTGCACGGTGAAGCTGTTGCCGCTGGAATGGTCCAGGCTGCCAAATTGTCTTTAATTAGAGGTTGGGTGTCTACTCAAGACCTAGAACGCACTATAAGCTTGTTAGAGAGCTTTGATTTGCCAGTTGATGGTCCAACTTCAATGAATCTAGAATCGTACCTTAAGCATATGAAAAAAGACAAAAAGGTACTTGCCCAAACAATAAGATTTATATTGCTCAAATCTCTTGGTCAAGCGATACTAGTTTCAGATGTTAGCGAAGAAGAACTAAAACAAATACTAGTATGACGAATACAAAAATCACAAATGGCTTTTATATTCCTCCTTCACGTCAGCAGTTTTTAAATACCGTTCAGGAATTAAGTTCTAAGACAGGTATAGTGGCAATGGAAGGTGCTGTAGGCATTGGTAAAACTACCATGCTTGAAGAATTGCTGACATCTGCGCTACCTAACGCCAATAAGTGCTACATCACAGTAGTAAGTTCTATTAACGACATCCAAGTTCGCAGCCGCATTATTGAACAGCTATTTGGCAATGTGTTATTTGATCCTGAAAAGCCAATGTTAAATGCGTTTTTAGAGTTTGGTGGTAGTGATGAAATTATGCTTGCAGTAGATAATGGTCACAATCTTTCCGGTCAGATAATTGGCGAAATCTTGCAAGTGGTTGCTGAGTTTAAGAAGTTAAACCGAATCATTTCTGTGCTTGTTAGTTTTGACAAACAACAGTCCAATACCATTGGAAGTATCACTTCTGCACTTATAAGTGTAATACCCGTACCTAAATTTTCTTATAAAGAAAGCTATACGCTCATCAATCAATCGTTTGACGGTGTGCCTAGCTCCGACAATGTCAAAGTACGACGTTGGATTGAGAACGCCCAAGGCAACCCAATTCAATTGTTAGCATTTAATACGAATGACGCTCTTAGAATATCGACACCAGGGGCTATGAACGTTAAGCTCTGGGGTTCTAGTTTAGTACTAATTAGTTTAATACTTGCTTTGAGTGTTTACTTTTATCGCCAGTTTTATGCAATAGAAAAACCAGCTCCAAAAACGATATCAGAAAAAGCAATTAAACCTGTCACACCGCCTGTGGTGTCTGACTGGTCGAGTGCCAAAGTTAAAGAGCACGTGGTTAAAGTTAAGCAAGAACAGTTGTTAGATATAAACGTGGCATCGAACACGGATATTTTGACAGCCCTCACTAATTCTCTAGAACCTGCAAATGTAAAACCCGCGGAAGTTCAAAGCGAAGTTGTCGAATCAGAGTTAGTTAGTGAAATAGATAGTCAACCAGCTCCAATTGAACAGGCACTGACTCAACCTACTGAACCAGCACCAATTCAACCTACACTAATTCAACCTACTGAATCTACGCTAATTAATTCAAATGCTATAAACGAATTTGAACCTTTGAAGGTTGCTGGTTACGAAGTAAACAATGAACAAATGATGCTGATAAAACCGAATAAATTTGTTCTACAATTAACCGCTGTTAGTCAAGAATCAACACTTGAAACCTATCTAAAAGACAAAAGGTTAGATACAGAATTAACCAGAATATACAAAATAAGCCGTAATAATTCTGATTGGCTGGTCGTAACCTATGGAATATTTGATACCATAGCGTCTGCTCGCGAGACCGCGAAAAAAGTTGACCCAAATGCTTGGGCTAAGTCCGTAGAGGCTATTCAGCAGCAAATTAAGTCATACAATGAATCACTAAGCCAATAGAGTTGTTAATGAAAAAGAAAACTAGAGCCTTTTTAAAATGGGCTGGCGGAAAATATGGCTTAGTAGAACAGATAAACAGCCGCCTACCTGAAGGTAAAAAGCT
Organism: Psychrosphaera sp.; assembly: GCA_028098005.1. Next base: position 2,928 of record JAOHFM010000024.1, on the reverse strand, counting down.
TGTGGAACCCTTTGTTGGTGCTGGCTCTGTATTTTTAAATTCTGATTATGACAACTATTTACTCAATGATGTTAACCCTGATTTGATCACCTTATATAAGTATGTCAAAGCTCGTCCGGTTACCTTTGTTAAAGACGCTAAGAAGTTGTTTTCTCAGAAAAACAACGACAAAGTTGCTTATTATGGACTTCGCGCCGAGTTTAATGAAACAGACGATCCCTACTACCGTTCGCTGTTATTTTTATATTTAAACCGTCATGGTTTTAATGGTTTGTGTAGATACAACTTAAAGGGCGGTTTTAACGTTCCTTTTGGTGATTATGGAAAGCCTTACTTTCCAGAAGATGAGATATTTACATTTTCTGAGAAGGCCAAAAAAGCAAAATTTGTTTGTGAGGATTATAAGAAAACATTCTCTCGCGCTAGAAAAGGCGCAGTTATTTATTGTGATCCACCTTATGCTCCACTTTCTAGTACAGCAAACTTTACGAGTTATGCAACGGGAGGCTTTGATGCTAACGAGCAGGCAAAGCTTGCTAAAACGGCAGAACGAGCTGCATTCAAAAGAAATATTCCTGTTCTAATCAGTAACCACGATACAGAGTTAACAAGAAAGCTCTATGATCAAAGTGAACAAAGCTTTGTTAAGGTATCAAGGACAATAAGCCAAAACGGCGCTGGTCGACAAAAAGTCAGTGAAATATTCGCTTATTACGCCAATCAATCAGAGCTTAAGTAACATCAACTTTTTGAAAAGTGTTACTTTATTTGGTTTACCAGAGCACTATATTAACAATGGTAACAAGTAATAATACTAGACCTATTGCTAAAATCACACCGGCTAGAATGAAGGGGAAGGGGGTTTCAGATTCAAAGTCTCTTTCATGTGACTCTGACTTCTGTACTCCAAAGAAAGCAGCTGCAGCACTTTTAAACGCTTGAACTAAATTCAATATTTTTACCTTATGCTTTTACCCGGCGTATTATCTGAAAACTCTGGGTATTTAGGAGGCTCGTCAGCATACATAAGTTCTATTAAATCAAAAAAGTGAAATTGGGTGGTTTTGTTATCGGTTAACCAACCCCACCAAGTCACTTTCTTTACTTCTGCTTGCTCACACGTATTATTCTCGTTAGTTTCATTTAGGCACGGCAAATCATCAGCATTAACTGTTAAACCTATACCAACTAAAAGCAGTATAGTGATTGCAAATTGTAAAGGTTTAAGGCCAGTCATATGATGGTTTCCTAAACAAGTCCCTAGTTGATAGCATAATGTGATTTTGACCAATTACCCTAGGCAATGCGATAGATAACAACATTTATCAGTCAAAATTGAAAAAAGGAGTCGATATTTTTATGGTAGTATCAACAATCACTTTTATGAGTCTTATATAACTATGAAATTGCCTAAACTGCAACAATTAAAATATTTAGTTGCATTACATGACACTGGCCACTTTGGTCAGGCTGCTAAAAAGTGCTTTGTTTCTCAGTCAACCTTATCTAGTGCTATTCAAGCTTTGGAAGAGCAACTCAGTTCACAATTGATTGAACGAGATCATAAAACGTTTTTGTTCACAGCATTAGGGCAAGATGTCGTTAACAAAGCACGCCAAATTTTAGAGTTGAGTTCGGATCTGGTTGCCTCCTCTTCGTCCAATGGTGATGAATTTTTAGGTGAGTTACATGTGGGAATTATCCCTACAATTGCCCCATTTGTACTTACAGAACTGATTAGAGAGAACAGCAAAGCTTACCCCAACCTAAAGCTGTATTTAAGAGAAGACACCTCTGAGAATTGTTTAGCTCTGCTCAAGAGCGGTCAACTTGATATGGCTTTGTTAGCAACGCCATATGATACTTCTGAATTTGCAGAGCTAACCATAGCAAGAGATCCATTCTACAAAGTATCGCATCCACAAAATAAAGAAGGAAAAATATATCTACTCGAAAGCGAACATTGTTTATCCGAACATGCCATTTCCGGCTGTCATTTAACGGATAACTCTAATATTCAGCCCTTTCAAGCAAGCAGTTTAAACTCTTTATTGGCGATGGTAGAGGGACATAAAGGTGAGACTTATTTACCTAAATTAGCAATTAATTCCGGGGTTTTGAAAGAGTCTGAGTTATTAGCAGAGCCCTTAACTTTTGAAAACTCAGCTAGAAATATAGGTTTGGTTTGGCGAAAGACAAGTCAGCGCAGGGAGTTTTACGTAGGCGTAAGTCAACTTTTCAAAACGGTGCTTTCGGCTAAATTGTCGTAATCTGTACTTAAAACTGGCCTGAACTGCACTCGAAGTTATATGTAAATTGAATAACTCTTAGTAAAGGGAAATAAGTCCCTTACAAGGAGATATTATGAAAGGTTTTAAAATACTCGCAATTGCTACATTAATCTGCAGCATGAGCTTTGTTTCTAGCGCATCTGGCTCGCCGCTTTTAGAAAAATCCAACATGGTACGACAGACAGAGGCAAAACTTTCTGTAAGTGGTGCTGCAGTATCTGAAAGGCTTAATGTTAATCAAGCTACACTTGAGCAACTTGTCGCTATAAAAGGGATTGGACCATCTAAAGCTGCTGCAATTATTAAGTACAGAAATGATATTGGTGGCTTTGCAGATATTGAAGAGCTAATAGAAGTGAAAGGTATTGGCCAAAAGGCTTTGGCCAAATTAAAGCTAGTATTAGAAGTTTAGACTTACACTTCGATATCATTTTGCAGTACAGAAATTTGCTCATCTGCCCAATTAACGGCACTCGCGTAAATTTCTGGTACTTTTGCACCGGTTAAATTAAGCGCCTGCTCAGCTTCGTATTCTGAGTCCCAGTCACCACGTTCATATGCTTTAGCCAGCTTCAAAAATTCAGCTAATTTCCCTTCATCTTTTATTAGGGCATTTTTAATTTCATTAGCTAATGGT
>JAOHFM010000023.1 GCA_028098005.1 Psychrosphaera sp. | reverse complement strand
CTCAACGGTCAAAGAAATTTCCTTTAGTGCACAAGGCGCATCGGAAGTAGCAAATACAACGGAAAATAATGTATTAACCAGCACACAAAACCTAAACAAAGCCATGGAAAATATGGGCAAGCTAGACTCTGTAATGAGTAAGTCTGTCGGCTCGGTAAACCAATTGTCTGAGAGCATAGGTTCAATAACGAATATTCTGGATGAGATTCGTGGTATATCAGAACAAACTAACTTACTGGCACTGAATGCAGCAATAGAAGCGGCTAGAGCGGGCGAACAAGGTAGAGGTTTTGCAGTTGTTGCTGACGAAGTACGAAACTTAGCGCAGCGCACAAACGAGTCGACAGGGGAAATTAGTCAGTTAATGAGTGAGCTTATTATGCAAACCTCAGAGACGGTAAACGATATTCAAGCTGGTAACCAAAGTGCAAAAGCTACGTCAGAGTTTTTACAGTCTTGCGTAGAAGGTTTAACAAACATATCAACCGAGGTTGGTAAGTTAACAGAAGTGAATACTCACGTTGCATCGGCCACTCGTGACCAATCTGCGGCAACAGGTGAGATAAGTATGAACATTACTGTAATTGCGGAAACGGCTGATGATACTTCCACTAGCATGCAACGTAGTTATGACTTAGTGACTAAATTAGACGGTGAATCTAAAACGCTTAGCGGCATTATAGGCAAGTTTACTTTATAGACTTCCCACTAAAAACAATTTGAAACAAAATACATAAGCCCAGCTAAACAGTTGGGCTTTTTTCTATAAACCATAATGTGTTACGTTAGGTTTTGCTCGTCTTACTAGGAATTAATCTCATTAAACCTAAAGCCTTTTACTTCCCTATTGTATATAGCGTGGTGTGTTTAAGTTATCTGTTTTGTTTAAGCGTGGATGGTTACTCACTGCAATACCTTCATAAAGCCTTGCCTATTTTCATGCTAATGGGTGTTGTTTGGTTTTCATTAATCGGCAAGTTCAAGATGCTTCTGTTGGGGGCGTTGGCATTTTCAGCAGCGGGTGACATTCTATTGGCGTTGCCCATAACCAATAGTTTTGTATTTGGCTTGTCTGCATTTTTTGCTGCGCACGTGTTTTATCTCCTTTTAATTTGCCATTATCAAAAGCCAACCTTTGTAGTAAACAAAATGACATTGGTGTTTGTAACGTACTTTATAGTGATGATGTTTTTTGTTTTGCCAAAAACTGACACTTTATTAATACCGGTTCTATTTTACATGTTAGTCATATTCGCAATGGCCATAAGCACTTTAGGCTTAGTAAATAAAAGCCCACTTATAACAGCAGGAGCATTAATGTTTGTTGTTTCCGACAGCATAATAGCGATCAACAAGTTTGTGGTACCAGTTCCGGCAGAGGGTTTGACTATTATGAGTACTTATTATTTAGCGCAGATACTACTTGTAATGGGCTTTGTTCAAGCTCAAAAAAAGTGAGCTCAAAAAAAGCCCGCATATAGCGGGCAATATGGAGAGTATCACTTTATTCTTCGGTTACTTCTAATTCATCGATAACGCGCTTCACGTCATCCGTATTTTTTGCAATGGCGATGGCTAAGTCATGCTCTGCGTCGCTAGATACCATGCCACTTAATTTAACAACGCCATTTTCGGCTTCAATATCAATATCGGTGGCAGATACTTCAGACTCTAATAAAAACTTTGTTTCTAACACTGTCGCGACCTTCGCATCCATCATGGTGTTACCAAAAGAGCTTTTGTCTTCGTTCATAACCGTTAGTTCGTTTTCCACGCTATTTACGCCGTCTAATGACTCGATGAGTTCTTCGGCTAAGTCGCGCTCAACGTTGCTATCGACTTTACCCGTTAATATGACAACACCTTTTTTTACATCGGTATTAATGTCAAAAGAATTCAGGTTTGTGTTCATGAGCAAGACGGTTTCGGCTTTGCCATCAATCCATGCGTCTTTACTCTTGTCTTTCCAGTCATTAGCTTCGGCTTGAGAAGAAAGGCCTAATGCACCAATTACTGCTACTGCTGATAAAGTTTTAGTTAACTTATTCATAAACGTCTCCTTAATGAAAATCATCTTGCGTACCTAAATGCTTCGAGGGTACGACTGTTTGTTCAAACTACCTGTTGCCAACTTTGTGCCACATTTTAAGTTGCTGAAATTATTGGTTTTTTGTTATCCTTATTACCTTGGGAGTAAAGTCGCTGTGAAACATTTACTCAGGAGGTTGTAAATGTTTCAAACCAAAATAAGCAAACTTTATCTAGTTGACAAAGCGCAGCTGGTTATACGGAACCGACAAATTTTTTATTGTTTTTTCGCTTTAATGCCTTCTATTCTTCCCACTATTTCCCACAATATTCAGCACCTTATTTAAAAGCCTTATTTTAAAGGCTCTTTACGGCAAAAACTTGCCGCTTATTAGCTTGACAATATATTGAATGGAAGCCTAAACTGTGTGTTAGTGGGAAATTGTGGGATATATTGGTACCCAGTCCCAAACATAACAGTGGAAATAACAACCACAAAATGGAGCGACAATGTTTCGCGGTGCAAATACCTTATCATTAGACAGTAAAGGACGATTATCGATACCAACTCGATATCGTGAGTTATTGCTGTCTGAATCTGAAGGTAAAATGGTTTGTACTGTCGATTTGCATCAGCCGTGTTTGTTGTTATACCCGTTAGTTGAGTGGGAAGAAATTGAATTTAAGCTACGTCAATTATCTTCTATGAATGCTCAAGAACGACGCGTTCAGCGTGTATTACTCGGTAATGCACATGAAGTTGATATGGATAAAGCAGGTCGCATTTTATTACCTGCCCAATTACGTCAACATGCCGAGTTGCAAAAGTCGATTGTTTTAACCGGACAACTTAATAAGTTTGAAATGTGGTCGGAAGAACAATGGCATGCCCAAATGGCAGAAGACATTGCAGCGGAGCTAGAAGGCGATTATGAAATGACAGATCGACTCAAAGAATTTTCGTTCTAAATATAAATTTAAGTAAATTAAACGGCAGCAATAATGACAGCACACGTATCGGTATTATTAGAAGAATCCATTAACGGCTTAAACATAAAGCCTGACGGGATTTATATCGATTGTACCTTTGGTCGAGGTGGGCATTCATCTCACGTTTTAAGTCAGCTAAATGAAAATGGCCGTTTAATAGCAATAGATCGTGATCCAACGGCAATAGAAGCTGCAAAGCGTTTTGCCGACAATCCAAGCTTTATCATTGAGCATACGCCATTTTCTGAACTTCTTGCTGTGGCACAAAAGCACGACGTTGTAGGAAAAGTAGACGGTATCTTAATGGACTTAGGTGTGTCATCACCTCAGTTAGACGAAGCCGACCGTGGTTTTAGCTTTATGAAACCGGGTCCGCTAGATATGAGAATGGACTATAGTCGAGGTATTTCTGCGGCAGATTGGTTAGCCAAAGCCGAAGAAGACGATATTGTTTTTGCGTTAAAAAACTATGGTGAAGAAAAGTTTGCGAAACGTGTAGCAAGGAAAATTCTTGCTGTGCGAGAAGAATCTCCGATTCTTACGACAACCGATTTAGCTAATTTAGTGGCTGCAACTGTACCAAAGAGTAAAGCTGAGAAGAAACACCCTGCTACTCGCACCTTCCAGGGAATAAGAATATATATAAATAGTGAGTTAGTGGAAATAGAGCGCGCGTTAGATGCGTCGTTAGAAGTCTTGAAGCCTACCGGTCGACTGTCAGTGATTAGCTTTCATTCTTTGGAAGATAGAATTGTTAAGCAATTCATCCGTAAGCAAAGCCAAGGCAAACAAGTGCCTAGAGGCTTGCCTGTGACCGAAGAAGAGTTAAACAAAGGTATAAAAATGAAACCGATTGGCAAAGCAATAAAGCCATCGGAACAAGAAATTGCTAGCAATAGCCGTGCGCGCAGCTCCGTCTTGAGAATAGCTGAAAGATTGTCAACATGAACATAACTATAAAAAATGTAGTTGATACTCAATTAGCTCGCTATATTCTCAGCGACTTAAGTAAGCACAAGCTTACAGTGGGGCTTCTGCTGCTCAATGTTGTCGCTGCTTTGGCAGTGGTGCATTGGGCACAGTTAAATAGACAAATGGTAATACAGCAAGATGTTTTGTTGCAGCAACGCGATGACATTGATCTGCGTTGGCGCCATTTGTTATTAGAGCAAAGAGCGTTGGCTGAACACAGCCGCGTTGAAAACATTGCTCGTGAACGTTTAGAAATGGATCGTCCAACATCAGAACAAGAGGTGGTCGTTACGTTGCCATGAAGGACTGGTTGAATAATAAGAATAAAAAAACAACAACCAAACGTAGCACCAAGAAAGGCGCTCAGGCCAAGTCTGGCCAAAAAATCGAGCAAACAAACTAAACAAGCAAAACAATTAACTAAGCCATCTGTTAACCGTTGGCGTTTTCAGTTTGTTGTTACTTGCTTGGTACTTGTCTTTAGCACGGTTATTGGTCGTGCGGCTTACCTACAAATTATCCAGCCTGAAAAACTTATTCAAGAAGGCGACAAGCGTACCGTTCGGGTAAAAAAATCCTCAGTTCAGCGTGGCATGATCACCGACAGAAATGGTGTTGAACTAGCTGTTAGTGTTCCCGTTCAGACTATTTGGGCTGACCCAAAGCGCGTTTTAGACTATCCAGATTTTGATACAGACATTCGTTGGAAGGCGTTAGCTAAAGTACTTCAAATGGAAGAACATGAGCTTTTAGCACGTATCACAAATAACCAAGATAAACGCTTTATTTACTTAAAACGCAAAACTAATCCTGTGGTTGCAGACTACGTCCAACAATTAAGAATTCCTGGTGTGAGATTGCGTGAAGAATCTAAACGTTATTACCCAGCGGGAGAAATCGCCGCTCACGTTGTTGGTTTTACAAACATTGACGGAAAAGGCATTGAAGGTGTTGAGCTTCGCCATAACGACTGGATGGTTGGTACACCAAGTAAACGCAAAGTCATTAAAGATGCGAAGGGGCGTGAAATTGAAGTGCTCGAAGAGCAAAAAGGATCTGAGCCACAAGATATTGCGCTGACTATTGATCAACGCATTCAAACCGCAGTATACCAAGAACTGAAAAAAGCAGTTCAAACTTATGAGGCTGCGTCAGGCAGCGCTATTGTTGTTGATGTTGAAACTGCAGAAGTTTTAGCGATGGTAAATAGTCCGTCATTTAATCCTAATAATCGTATGAATGTATCTATGCATCGATTTAGAAACCGAGCAATTACCGATACGTTTGAGCCTGGTTCAACAATGAAACCTATTTCAGTACTTAACGCACTTGAATATGGTTCTTACGGCACACTCGACTTGGTCGATACGTCTCCAGGTTATATGAGAATTGGTGGTCGCCGCATTTCTGATCCTAGAAACAGAGGCATGTTGAGCCTAGCGGACGTGCTTAAGTATTCTTCTAATATGGGCTCAACTAAGCTTGCATTATCAACGCCTAAAGATTCGTTTTTAGGTCTGTTTTATAAAATGGGTTTAGTAGACAGTAGTGGTGTTGATTTAGTTGGCGAAAGCACAGGATTATTTAATGACAGAAGACGTTGGTCTGATTCTGAAATTGCTAGTTTGTCATTTGGCTATGGTATCTCGGTAACGGCCGCACAACTTGCTCGCATGTACACAACGATTGGTGCAGGAGGAGTAAGTCGCCCTTTATCTGTAGTTCAAACTGGCATTGAAAAACCAGCAGAAAGAATCGTTAGTGAAGACGTGGCCTATAATGTTTTAGGCATGATGGAAAGCGTTATATCAGCCGATGGTTCGGGCAAAAATGCGATGGTAAAAGGCTACCGTGTTGCTGGTAAAACTGGAACAAGTCAAAAAGCGACAGCCGGTGGTTATGGTCACGACTATGTAAATACATTTGCAGGGGTTGGCCCAGTATCCAATCCTAAAATAGCAGTGGTGGTGGTACTCAACGATCCAAAAGGTGATTATTATTATGGTGGCGAAACCGCAGCCCCAACTTTTGGAAGAATAATGCGACAAACGTTACGAATATTGAACGTCGCACCCGATGCCGTTGGCGATAAAAAGATTCAGTTAGCAGACATAAGGCGAAGACGCGATGATGTTAACTAATGCCGGACAAATCATTCATGAGTTAAATGAACACTTGCTCAGGAATGTTAAGCAAAACCAAACACCTAACAAAGCATCGCATGAGTCGATGCTTTCTCGTCGTTTAGTACAGGACAGTCGACAGGTTAACAAAGGCGATATTTTTGTTGCACTCTTTGGTCACGACTTGAACGGCGCAGACTTTATACAAAGCGCAATTGGCAAAGGAGCAGACGCCGTATTGATTGACGCAAATTGTAATTTGCCAAACGACTTTACACCGCCTGCTGACGTATTTATCAAGACGGTACACAACCTTCGTGGTGAACTTGCTGAGTTGTGTCAGCATTTCTATTTTGGTCAGAACAAGATTTTACCCGTTATTGGTATAACTGGTACAAACGGAAAAACCTCAATTAGCCATTTGTTAGCCCAAATTGCTGACATGAGTAACACCAATACGACAAATAAAAACGGCTGTGCTGTTATTGGTACTATGGGTACTGGACATATTGATAACCTAGTTCCATCAAATAATACAACGCCAGGTATAACAGACGTTTACCAATTATTATCTTCGTTTTCAGAGTCCAATTTTAAAGCGGCTGCAATGGAAGTGTCGTCCCACGCTTTGGCGCAAGGGCGAGTGGCGGGCTTAGAGTTTGATATTGCCGTTTTTACTAACCTAACCCATGAGCATTTAGACTATCACGGTACAATGGAACAATATTTTGCAGAAAAAGCAAAGTTGTTTATTGATTACAAGCCTAGGGTTGCAGTGATTAATGTTGATGATAGTTATGGTGAAAAATTAAGTCATTTAATTCCAAGCTCAACAAAGTTAGTGGCTTATGGTCAGTCTGAAAATGTACCGGCCTATAGTGAATATGTTTGGGTTAAAAGCGCAGAGTGCCAGCCCTATGGCTTGCATCTAGAAATTGAGTGGCAACTGTCTGGCTCTAAAGAAACGACAATTTTAGAATTGCCTTTGTATGGTGAGTTTAATGCCATGAACATCGCCGCTGTTTTTGCGACTTCATTATTATCAGGCTGGGCTTTTGATAGCAGTGCATATGCAAAGTTAAAGCCGGTGCCAGGGCGTTTAGAGCTGTTTGTTGAGCCCAATCAACCTATCGCAATTGTTGATTACGCGCATACACCAGATGCATTAAAAGCGTCTTTAACCGCGGTAAAAGAGCATTTGTCAGGCAAGCTGATTTTAGTGTTTGGTTGTGGTGGCGACAGAGACACAAGCAAAAGACCTTTAATGGCGGAAGTTGCAGAGCGTTATGCTGACCAAATAATTATCACTAACGACAATCCTAGAACTGAAGATCAGGAAGCAATTGTTCAAGATATTATGGCAGGTTTTAAGAACCCTCAAAATATTAGTGTTGAGTACGATCGCAAAACAGCAATTGAGTTGGCGGTATCGATAGCTAATCAGGAAGATGCCATTTTAATAGCAGGGAAAGGACATGAAGATTACCAAATTATTGGTGATCAAAAGATAGATTATGACGAACGTGCGTTTACCGCAGGTTTTATGGCTAGGCGCGCAAGTGCAAGCCAATTGAAAGGGTAGAATATGATTAAGGCAGACTTACAATGGTTAACAACAGTGCTTGGTGTATCACCAACAGGCACTGACAGTGTTGATTTAACCACTGCCATTGGAGAGATTTCAACAGATAGCAGAGCAATAAAGCCGGGCCAAGTTTTTTTAGCATTAAAAGGCCCAAACTTCGACGGCACTAAGTTTGTTGCTCAAGTAAAAGACAAAGGGGCGGTTGCCGTCATTGTCGAAAGCCCAGTAGACACTGACATCGTTCAGTTTGTGGTAGAAGATTCGTTAATTGCGCTAGGCAAGCTTGGTGCTGCCGTGGCAAGAGCAGTAAACCCTAAAATTATCGCCATGACAGGTAGCGTAGGTAAAACGTCGGTTAAAGAAATGTGCGCTGCAATTATGTCATTAAAAGGTTCAGTTTTAGCTACTAATGGCAATTTTAACAACCAAATTGGAGTGCCACTTACGTTATTAAGATTAGAGCCACAACACGAGTTTGCCATTGTTGAGCTAGGTGCTAACCATATCGGCGAAATTGCTTATACCACTAACCTGACTAAACCGAATGTGGCGATATTAAACAATGTAGCTGAAGCGCATTTAGAAGGTTTTGGCGATATCTTTGGTGTGGTACAAGCCAAAGGTGAAATTTTTAATGGTCTAACGGAAAATGGCTTAGCCATTGTAAATGGCGACTCAGAGCATAAAGACTATTGGCTTAATAAATTATCAGCGCAGTTTGAAAAAGTGCCAGGTCGAGTGGTTGAATTTGGCCTAAATACTGAGGTGCAGCAGCAAGAGAATGGCATTACAGCCACTAACATTAAGTTAGATAAAACCGGCTGTGCGTCATTTACACTTCAATATCAAGGTAACAGCATCAATATTGACCTTACACTTCCGGGTGAGCACAACGTGAAAAATGCCTTAGCTGCATCAGCTGCGTGCATTGAATTGGGTGCAACGTTAGACGATATCAAATTAGGTTTGGCCCAAATGGCTGCCGTTCAAGGGCGCGTAAACTTAAAGCCTGTTTCAGATCAAGTACTACTAATTGACGATTCATACAATGCGAATGTTCAATCCGTAAAAGCGGCCATTGACTTACTAGCAAGTTATAAAGGCAAACAAGTTTTAGTTTTAGGTGACATGGCTGAGCTAGGGCATGAGTCAACTAAATTGCATGCTGAAGTTGGCGAATATGCGCTAAATAAAGGTATCCATCAGCTATATTCTTTTGGTGTATTAAGTCAGAGCTCATCAGACGTTCTTAAGTCAAAAGGCATTCACTTTTCATCAAAACAAGCATTAACAGACACAATAAATAGTTACATAGAACAGCAGTTAACAGAACAACCGAATGGCAATATCACTGTACTGGTGAAAGGCTCACGTAGTGCCAAAATGGAACTCGTGGTTGAGCAAGTTATTGCAGATAACCAGCAGAATAGGATTTAAGGTAGGCACATTATGTTAGTTTGGTTGGCAGAATATTTAACGCAATTTCACTCAGGCTTTAATGTCTTTTCGTATCTCACTTTTAGAGCAATTTTAAGCGTATTAACGGCAATGGGTTTGTCTTTGTACTTTGGACCTAAGTTAATTCGCCGTTTGCAAAAAATGCAAATTGGTCAAACCGTTCGTGATGACGGCCCAGAAAGCCACTTTAGTAAGTCGGGCACGCCAACCATGGGCGGTCTGTTAATTTTGGCGAGTATTGTGGTGAGCACATTGCTTTGGGCAGACTTAGGCAATAAGTATGTCTGGGTTGTTCTCGTTGTGGTTGTTGGTTATGGCATTGTTGGGTTTGTTGATGACTACCGAAAGGTTATTCGCAAAGACAGCAAAGGGCTAATTGCACGTTGGAAATACTTTTGGCAGTCCGTTATTGCCATTGGCGTTGCGGTCTATTTGTATGCTACGGCCCAAAGCCCTGAAGAAACTGCACTGCTAGTTCCGTTTTTCAAAGATATTATGCCGCAGTTAGGCATGATGTATTTATTAGTGGTGTACTTCACCTTAGTAGGAACCAGTAACGCCGTTAATTTAACCGATGGCCTAGATGGTTTAGCGATTGTACCAACGGTAATGGTGGCGGGAGCTTTAGCCTTATTTGCCTATGTAACGAGTAACGTGAACTTTTCTGAGTATCTACACATTCCTTATATTCCATTGGCTGATGAGCTAACGGTGGTTTGTACGGCCATTGTTGGTGCTGGACTTGGTTTCCTATGGTTTAACACTTACCCAGCACAAGTCTTTATGGGTGATGTGGGCTCTTTAGCGTTGGGTGGCGCATTAGGCATTATTGCTGTGTTAGTTCGTCAAGAGTTGGTACTCGTTATCATGGGCGGCGTATTTGTAATGGAAACGCTTTCGGTGATCTTACAAGTGGGTTCATACAAATTAAGAGGCGAGCGTGTATTTAAAATGGCGCCTATCCATCACCACTATGAGTTGAGCGGTTGGCCAGAGCCTCGCGTTATTGTTCGATTTTGGATTATTTCTTTAGTGCTTGTTTTAGTTGGCATCGCCACGCTTAAACTTCGCTAATAAATTAGGAACGTCATGTATCAGCAAGCAGAGATATTACAACAGTTAAAAGCAAGCAAGGTTGCCTTATTTGGCCTTGGGCTTACTGGTATGTCTATGTTTAGATATTTGCTAAAAAATGACATTCAACCTGATGTGTTTGACGGTAAGTTTGAAGATGCAAGTAGCGCTAAAGGCTCTGACCTATTTGACGGTATAAACACCCAGTTTGGCAATATTACTGACACGCAATTTAATGAATATACGTATTTGTTAATAAGCCCAGGTATTAGTTTAGCTACCCCAGCCGTTAGCAATGCCATAAAGAATGGCGTTCAGGTATTTTGTGATGTTGAACTCTTTGCACGAGTAAATACTAAACCCGTATTAGCGGTAACGGGTTCGAATGGCAAGTCTACCGTGGTTGCTTGGCTAACTGACTTTTTGAATAGAGTTGGTGAAAAGGCTGTGGTGTGCGGTAACTTTGGGGTTCCAGTGCTAGATGTCATTGATCAAGACGTTGATGTTTTTGTCATTGAGCTTTCTAGTTTTCAACTGGATACCACAGAAAGCTTGCAGTGCGAAGCCGCTACGGTACTAAACGTATCGCCGGATCATTTAGACAGATATGAAAGCTTTGAAGACTACGCTGCTAGCAAACGTAAAATTTATAAACATGCGAAACTCGAAATTTATAATGCCAATGATAAGTTAACTTGGAATCACTCTAGTCACGCTCAATCTTTTGGTTTAGAGAAAGGCGATTGGCAATACGACCCTGACACAATGAGTTTATGTCATAACGGTGTTGTTATTGCTGACTTCTCAACGTTTGCCTTATCTGGGCATCACAACGGATTAAATGCAGTATCGGTTTTGGCTTTGGCCAGTGCTTTAAACATTGACATAAAAAATAACATTGAATCCTTATCCATATTTTCAGGTTTAACGCATCGGTGTCAGTTTGTTACTGAGTTGAATAACGTTAAATTTATAGATGACTCTAAAGCTACAAATATTGCGTCATGTCAGGCTGCCATAAACGGGCTAGCGGCAAATAAGAATATAATATTAATTGCTGGCGGTGATGCCAAAGGTGCGGAACTTAGCGAGTTATCGCAAGATATTAAAAATCACGTTAAGCATGTTGTGGCGCTGGGTAAAGACAAACAGCAGTTTGTTCAGTTTGTTCAAGCATCATCACTAACATTAGTAGACTCAATGCCTGAAGCTGTTCAACAAGCCTATGCACAATCCAAACCTAATGATGTTGTTTTGTTGTCTCCTGCGTGCGCTAGCATCGACATGTTTAGTAATTATCAAGCCCGAGCAGCAGCATTCATTGATGCAGTTCATCATTTATTGAGTGGTGACGCTGATGAATAAAATAGGCTTTGGATTAGTTAATTTAGCTCGTCATAAAACTAAAGAAGAGCAAGTAGTTGAACCTCAGTTTTATGACCGTTTTTTACTATTGATGACATTATGCCTAATGTTTTTTGGTTGGGTAATGGTGACCTCAGCTTCTATGCCGGTGGCTGAAAAACTCTATAACAACGAATACTACATCGCTATTAAACATGCTGTTTTTATTGTTATTTCATTGATTTCAATGACGGTCGTATTCATGTTTAAGATGGAATGGTGGCGCAAGTACAATATGCATTTATTGTTGATTGCGGTTGTATTATTAGTTTTGGTTTTGTTAGTGGGCAATACAGTTAATGGCAGTCGCCGTTGGTTACCACTCGGTATTTTTAACCTGCAAGCCGCGGAAGTCGCCAAGTTGTTTTTCTTCGCATTTTTAGCAGGTTACATGGTAAGGCAGCATGAACAGTTACTCGAAAATTTTAAAGGCTTTTTAAAGCCGCTAGGTGTCTTTGTCGTGTTAGCTATATTGCTATTACAGCAACCGGACTTAGGTACTGTTATTGTTATGTTTGTCACAACAATGGCGTTGTTGTTTTTAGCTGGCGCAAGAATCTGGCAGTTTATTGCTCTTATTGGCGCTGGCCTAACCGCGGTAGTTAGTTTGATTTTATTAGAACCCTATCGACTGCGTCGTTTGACATCGTATTTGGATCCTTGGGCTGACCCTTTTGGTTCAGGTTATCAGTTAACACAATCTTTAATGGCTTATGGTCGAGGTGACTGGGCAGGCTTAGGTTTAGGCAATTCAATTCAAAAATTAGATTATTTACCAGAAGCTCATACCGACTTTATCGCAGCGGTAATTGCCGAAGAGTTAGGTTTTATTGGGCTTTCTATCCTTGTTGTTGTACTTGGCGTGCTAGTGCACAGAATTCTTCGTATTGGCTCAAAAGCTATGGAGAAAGAAGAACACTACAATGGCTACTTCGCTTATGCCATTGGCATCTGGGTTGCATTTCAGGTATTTGTTAATATTGGTGCCAGTACCGGATTATTGCCTACTAAAGGTTTAACTTTACCCTTTATTTCATATGGTGGCAGTAGCCTTATATTATTCAGTATAGCCATGGCCGTTGTGCTTCGTATTGACTACGAATTACGCCAAAAAGAAGACGTTGAACCAGATGCTCTGTCAGAAGAAGGTACCCATTATGAATGCACTACCTAAAGCCTTAATTATGGCAGGCGGTACTGGTGGACATATATTCCCAGGTATCGCTTTAGCCAATGCACTTAAAGCTAAAGGCTGGCAAGTGAGTTGGATAGGTACCGCCGATAGAATGGAAGCGGATATTGTTCCTAAACATGATATTGATATTAACTTTATTGATGTAAAAGGTGTTCGCGGCAACGGTATTAAGAGACTTCTGTCTATGCCATTTATGCTGTTAAAAGCATTTTTGCAAGCAAGAAAAATACTAGCGGAGTTAAAGCCAGACATTGTTGTGGGTTTTGGTGGTTATGCATCGGGCCCCGGTGGTATTGCGGCTAAGTCATTAGGTATACCATTGCTGCTTCATGAGCAAAATGCGGTCATGGGAATGACAAATCGCTATTTAAGTAAAATAGCGCTAAAAACATTATTGGCTTTTCCGTTGTCTAAACCTGTTTCTAATAACGAAAAGTTTGAAGTGATTGGTAACCCAGTACGAGACGAAATAAGCAGTTTAAATAAATTACCTAAACGCTTGATTAACGCACAATCGGCGAAACATATTTTAGTGATTGGTGGTAGTCTAGGCGCTAGAGTTTTTAATCAAAAATTGCCTGGTTTGTTGGCACATTTTATTGCTGACGAAGCGTCGATAAAAGTTCGACACCAAGCTGGAAAAAACAATACTGATGAAGTGAGCCGTGGATATAAAAATGCCGGTTTTGCAGATGAGCAGTTAGTAGTTTCAGATTTTATTGATGATATGAAAGATGCTTATGCTTGGGCTGACATTGTAATATGTCGGGCTGGAGCTCTAACGGTTTCAGAGGTTGCTGCGTCTGGCAATGCGGCGATTTTCATTCCGCTACCATATGCTGTGGATGATCATCAAACGGCTAACGCAAACTGGCTTGTGTCAGTGGGTGCAGCAAGATTAATTGATCAAAATAAATTAGATACAGAAATGCCTGCAGTACTGCGAGAATTATTACATGCGCCTACTTTGATATCAGAGATGCAGCAACGCGCAGGGCAAAATGCAAATTTAAGCACAACTGACCGCATGTTAAGTTTGTGCCAAGCTATTGGAAGAAAGTAAGTGAGTATTCAAGATAATATCGTAAACCCAGCTATGCGCCGTATGCAAACTTTGCATTTTATAGGTATAGGCGGAGCTGGAATGGGCGGCATCGCCGAGGTTTTACTTAATGAAGGCTACAAAGTTACTGGCTCTGACATTAATGAAAATGCAGTGGTACAGCGCCTGAAAGGCTTAGGCGCCACGATTACTATTGGGCATGTAAAAGAAAGTGTTGAAGATGCAAGTGTTGTGGTTGTTTCTAGTGCTATTGATGAAACGAATGTGGAAATTATAACCGCACGAGAAAAACGAATTCCTATTGTTCGCCGAGCAGAAATGTTAGCAGAGCTGATGCGATTCAGGTTTGGTATTGCCATTGCTGGTACTCATGGCAAAACAACAACGACCAGCCTTATTGCAAGTATTTTTGCAGAAGCGCAACTGGACCCAACGTTTATTATCGGTGGCCTATTAAATAGTGCAGGTACCAACGCTCGGTTAGGTAAAAGTAGATATTTAATTGCGGAAGCTGATGAGAGCGACGCTTCGTTTTTACATTTGCAGCCTCTTATATCCGTAGTAACAAACATTGAAGCGGACCATATGGAAACTTATGGTGGCGACTTTGAGCAAATGAAGCGCACCTATGTTGATTTTCTTCATAACTTACCATTTTACGGACTAGCCACCATGTGTGGCGATGATCCTGTGGTCTTAAAACTAGCCAAAGATTTAGGTCGAAGAGTGGTGACCTATGGTTTTGAACCACACAATGATTATGTTATTCACGACTTTAAACAAACTGAAACCAGAACGACGTTTACCGTCACCCACAATGAAAAGTCATTGGCGTTATCTTTAAACCTTCCTGGTCGTCACAATGCCCTGAATGCAACGGCAGCCGTTGCCGTGTCTTATGAAGAAGGCATTGAAGACAAGTACATTATTAGTGCTTTAGAAAAATTTGAAGGCATCGGTCGACGTTTCCAACAATATGGTGACTTTGAAACCGGTAAAGGAAACGTGAAATTGATGGATGACTATGGTCATCACCCAACGGAAGTAGCTGCAACTATAGATGCGGTAAGAGCTGCGTGGCCAGAAAAACGCATTGTTATGTGTTATCAACCACATCGGTATAGCCGAACTCGTGATTTATATGACGACTTCACCCATGTTTTGTCGAAAGTAGACTGTTTACTATTACTTGAAGTTTATGCTGCTGGTGAAAAACCAATTGCGGGCGCAGACGGACGAAGTCTAGCCCAGTCTATTAGGCAACGTAATGTAATTGACCCTATTTTTGTGGCAAAACCTGAGCAACTTCCAAGTCAACTAGCACATGTCATTCAAGATGGTGACGTTGTTATTACTCAAGGTGCGGGCAACATTAATTCCGTAATCAAAACCTTAATAGACTGTGATATGAAAGTTGAAAAATTGTTGCAGGTTACAGAACTATGACGTCAACAATTGTAGCTCAATTGGGCAAAGTCGCGGTTATGTTTGGTGGCACATCTGCTGAGCGTGAGGTTTCCATAAACTCTGGCAAAGCCGTGTTAGCTGCACTTGAAGACGCAGGCGTTGATGCTCATGGCTTTGATCCTAAATTTGATTACCTTGATGACTTATTGAAAAAAGATTTTGACCGCGTATTTATTGTCCTACATGGGCGCGGTGGCGAAGATGGTAGTTTGCAAGGTGCACTGAAGCTAATGGGATTGCCGTTCACTGGCTCTGGCCCTCAAGGCTCAGCTTTTGCAATGGACAAAGTTAGAAGCAAGTACTTATTTAAAGGAGCGGAGTTACCTTCAGCGCCATTTGCCGTAGTTAAGCAAGGCAAGCCGTATGACACAAAAGAAATTTTAGACAGTTTGTCTGGAAGAGTCATGGTTAAACCTGCAAATGAAGGTTCGAGCATAGGTATGTCTCAAGCGAGCACACCGGAGGAACTGAACAGCGCGATTAGAACAGCGTTTGAGTTTGATAAAGACGTGTTAATTGAACAATGGGTTGTGGGTCGAGAAGTTACCGCCACAATCGTTGGTGGTCAAGCTATGCCATTGATTGAAATGCGCACGCCCAATGAGTTTTATGATTATGAGGCAAAATATAAAAGTACAAATACTGAATACTTATGTCCCGCCCCATTGAGTAATGAACTAACCGCTCGTATTCAAGAGTTAGCGGTGGAAGCTTTTGATCTCGTTGGTGCAAGTGGTTGGGGCCGAGTCGACTTTTTATTAGATGACAATGAACAACCATATTTGTTAGAAATTAATACTGTGCCTGGGATGACAACATCGTCGCTTGTACCAAAGTCTGCTGCTCAATTTGGTATGTCATTTAACGATCTAGTGATGTCTATATTGTTACAAACATTAACACCGAAAAACGGTGCAAATGAGACAGGAAAATAGCGGTGAAAACAAAGTCTGTTAGAAAGTGGCAAAAATCGAGCTTTTTAGTTGGATTTGTTTTCTTTTTAACGGTTATTTTATTGTTTGTATGGGGTTATAATAGCCTGTTCAAATGGGCACAGAACAAAAATGACGTACCTATTAATGAAGTTGTGATTCATGGGCAGTTAGCTTACATAGACAGAAATGAGTTACAGAAAAAAATTACCCAACAATTGGATGGTAGCTTTTTTACTTTAGACGTTGCTAAGCTGCAATATAAACTTGAAGAGAACCCTTGGGTTTATGGTGTCTCTATTCGAAAAGAATGGCCACGTAAAATTCACGTATTTGTGGTTGAGCAAGATGTATATGCTGTTTGGAACAATGATCTACTGCTAAATAAGTTTGGTGATGTGTTTTATGCCGACGGTATCGAAGTGCCTAAAAGCCTTCCAAGGTTATATGGCCCAGAAGGCAATGAAAAAGACGTACTAAAAGGCTATGTGCAAATGCAACATCTATTGGATTTGCACAAGTTTAAAATAAGTGAATTAGTACTGTCAGAAAGATATGCCTGGCAAATTTGGTTAGAACGGAGCATCCATTTAAATTTGGGGCGCTCTGAAAAGATGAAACGGGTTCAACGATTTGTTGATTTGTACCCACTTTTGTCTGACTATAGCGGTAAGGAAATCGCTCGCGTGGATTTACGCTATGACATAGGCTTGGCCGTGTCTTGGCGGGATAACAATAATAACGAAAGCTAAGTGCGATAAGCGGATAATATGAGTTCAAGTGCGAAAGCCAATGACAGAAATTTAATAGTAGGCCTTGATGTTGGTACCTCAAAGGTATCTGCTGTTGTAGGTGAAATTACACCAGATCAACAAATTAGCATTGTAGGTGTTGGTCACCATGCTAGTCATGGAATGGATAAAGGCGGCGTAAACGACTTAAATCTCGTGATCGGCTCAGTTCAAAATGCGATAAATGAAGCTGAACTTATGGCAGACTGCCGTATTTCGTCTGTTTATCTAGCAATAAGCGGTAAACACATCTCTTGTCAAAACGAGAGTGGTATGGTTCCAATCCATGATTCTGAAGTGACTGCTGAAGATGTAGAAAACGTGATTCATGCTGCGAAAGCCGTGCCTATGGCGGCTGAGCGAAAAATGTTACACGTTATGCCGCAAGAGTTTTCAGTCGATATGCAAGAAGGCATAAAAAGCCCAATTGGTATGTCTGGCGTGCGTATGGAAGCCAAAGTACATATTGTGACTTGTTCGAATGACATGGCTAAAAACATAGTTAAATGTGTAGAACGCTGTGAATTAAAAGAAGATCAATTGATTTTTAGTGCATTAGCCTCAAGTTATGCTGTATTAACAGAAGATGAAAAAGAACTTGGCGTTTGTGTAGTAGACATGGGTGGCGGTACATTAGACATTGCGATTTATGCCAATGGTGCAATTCGTCATTCTGCGGTATTACCAGTGGCTGGAAATCAAGTCACCAATGATATTGCCAAAATCTTCCGTACACCAATAGGGCATGCAGAAGATATAAAAGTTAAATATGGAGTGGCTTATAAAAACTTAGCCAGTTCAGAAGATAATATTGAAGTACCTAGTGTTGGTGGTCGACCTGCAAGAATCATGTCGCGTCATACATTAGCAGAGGTTATAGAGCCTCGTTATCAAGAAATATACGAATTGATTTTGGATGAGATTCGAAAATCAGGTTTAGAAGAACAAATTGCAGCAGGGATTGTCTTAACCGGCGGTACCGCTAAAATGACCGGTGCTGTTGATTATGCCGAGCAAATTTTTCAAATGCCTGTTCGAATCGGAACGCCAATAGGCGTCAAAGGACTAACAGAGTACGTGCAAGATCCAAGCTATGCTACCGCGGTTGGTTTGTTGTTATATGGAATGGAAAAGCAACAGACAAACGAGGAAGAAAAACCGCAAGATTGGTGGCAGCGGATTGCAAGTTGGTTCAAAGGCGAATTTTAAGAATTTAAAGACGGAGAGAATGACAATGTATGAGTTAATGGATAATCATAACGAAGAAGCAGTCATCAAAGTATTTGGTGTCGGTGGTGGTGGCGGCAACGCTGTTGACCACATGGTTAAAGAATCTATTGAAGGTGTTGATTTTATTGCGGCGAATACGGATGCTCAGGCGTTACGTAATTCAGCAGCTGATACAACACTTCAAATTGGTACTGAAGTTACTAAAGGCCTTGGTGCTGGGGCAAACCCAGAAGTAGGGCGTCAGTCTGCTTTGGAAGATCGTGAAAATATTGCGGCTGCAATGCAAGGTGCCGACATGGTATTTATTGCTGCTGGAATGGGCGGCGGTACAGGTACTGGTGCAGCTCCTGTTGTGGCGGAAGTTGCAAAAGATTTAGGTATTCTAACGGTAGCGGTTGTTACTAAACCGTTTGCGTTTGAAGGTAAAAAACGATTGGCTTTTGCGGATCATGGTATTCAAGACCTATCGCGCAGTGTTGATTCACTAATTACAATCCCAAATGACAAGCTACTCAAAGTATTAGGTCCTAAAACAAGTTTATTAGACGCCTTTAAAGAAGCTAATAACGTGCTACTAGGTGCTGTTCAGGGTATTGCTGAACTAATAACTCGCCCAGGATTGATCAATGTTGACTTCGCCGACGTAAAAACAGTGATGTCTGAGATGGGAACAGCGATGATGGGTACTGGAACGGCATCTGGCCCGGACCGAGCGCAAGAAGCAGCAGAAGCCGCGATTGCATCGCCACTACTTGAAGATATTGACCTTGCTGGTGCAAAGGGTATTTTGGTTAATATAACAGCTGGCTTAGACATCAGTATTGAAGAGTTTGAAACAGTGGGTAACACAGTAAAAGCGTTCGCCTCTGAAAATGCGACGGTTGTTGTTGGTGCTGTAATTGACATGGACATGGCCGAAGAGCTTCGTGTTACTGTTGTTGCAACAGGAATTGGTGGCGATAAGCGTGCTGATATCTCATTGGTACAGCAGCCTCAAATGACGCATGCAGTAGGTAATACTCAAACGGTTACAGCGAGTAAACCAGCAGCGCAGGCTATGCCTGAGCAAAAAGCATTATTAGAGCCGGAAGAGAAAAAAGACGAAGCAGAAAGCATTTTTGACATTCCTGCTTTTCTTAGAAAACAAGCTGACTAAAAAGTGTACTATTGATCTGAGGTCTGATCTGTCGTATAATGTGCGCCGCTTTTTAGATTAGGTATTAGATAAGAGGTTTATCACGTAAATATGATTAAACAACGTACAATAAAATCGCCTGTTACTTCAACAGGGATTGGATTACACAAAGGTGAGAAGGTTACATTAACTCTCCGTCCTGCTGCCGAAAATACAGGTATTGTATTTCTGCGCACCGACCTTACGCCTGTTGCTGAGTTTAAGTCGTCACCTGAATTGGTTGGCGATACTCAAATGTGTACGTGTTTAATTAATGATGCGGGTCAACGCTTGTCTACGACTGAGCATTTAATGGCGGCAATCGCTAGTTTAGCTATTGATAACTTGATAGTTGAAGTAGACGCAGCTGAGATCCCAATTATGGATGGTAGTTCATTACCATTTATATACTTGATGCAACAAGCGGAAGTTATTGAACAAAATAGCTTACGTCGTTACATTAAAGTGACTAAACCAGTACGTGTTGATCTTGGTGATAAATGGGCCGAGTTACGCCC
This sequence comes from Psychrosphaera sp., assembly GCA_028098005.1. The sequence goes on along the minus strand of JAOHFM010000023.1, from coordinate 3,293 downwards.
ATACGATGGTTTTAAAGTTGATTTCAGAATTGAGTTTGATCACCCTGCAATTACACAATCTAAACAACGAATTCAGTTAGACATTACGGCTGAGTCGTTTCTAAAGCAAATTAGCCGTGCTCGAACTTTTGGCTTTATGCGAGATATTGAATACTTACGTAACAATAATCTAGCACTAGGCGGAAACATGGATAACGCAATTGTTTTAGATGAATACAGAGTGTTAAATCCAGACGGTCTTCGTTATGAAGATGAGTTTGTGAAGCACAAAATTCTTGATGCTGTTGGTGATTTATATATGACAGGTACTCCGCTGTTAGCTGAGTTTGTTGCATTTAAATCTGGCCATGACTTAAACAACAAAGTTTTAGTTGAGTTAATGAAGCAGCAAGATTGTTGGGAATACGTTACTTTTGGTGAAGAAGCCCCAGAAGGTGTTACTGCAGCAATTCCACAAATGGCGTAAAGCCCTTTGTGATAAAAACTTCAAACTAGAACGCAGCTTAGCCTGCGTTTTTTTATGCGTAAAGATTTCTTTCCCTTATTTCCCTCGAGCAATTGATAAAGCTTTTCTTGGAACCCATATCTTTTGGTATATTGACGCCCAACATATATAGGCGTTTTGAGCCTTAATAAACTAATAACAATATTAAAGAATTGTAAGAATATAGGGGAAGGTAATGGCTGACTTGTTTGATAACCCAATGGGGTTGAACGGTTTTGAATTTGTAGAATTCTGTGCACCTGAGAAGGGCATTTTAGAAACAATGTTTTCGTCAATGGGCTTCACTAAAGTTGCTCGTCACCGTTCTAAAGACGTTGAATTATGGCGTCAAGGCGATATCAATTTCATCACAAACTATGAAAAAGGCAGCCACGCAGATTATTATGCACAAGAGCATGGTCCTTCAGCGTGTGGTTTAGCATTCCGTGTTAAAGACGCTCAATTTGCACATTCAGAAGCTGTACGTAAAGGTGCGCAACCAGTAGAAGTTGATACTGGTCACATGGAACTTCGTTTACCAGCAATCAAAGGTATTGGCGGCGCTAACTTATACTTAATCGATCGTTATAAAGATGGCGAAAGCATTTACGACATCGACTTTGTATGGCTAGAAGGCGTTGATCGTCGTCCAGAAGGTTGTGGTTTCCACACATTAGATCACTTAACACACAATGTTTATCGTGGTCGTATGGGTTACTGGGCAGACTACTACTCAAATCTATTTAACTTCCGCGAAATACGCTACTTTGATATTAAAGGTGAATACACTGGTTTGTTATCTAAAGCGATGACAGCGCCAGACGGTAAAATCCGTATTCCTCTAAATGAAGAAGCTGCTGGTGGTGGTGGTCAAATTGAAGAGTTCTTAATGCAATACAACGGTGAAGGCATTCAACATATTGCCTTCTCTTGTGATGACTTATTAGCATGTTGGGATAAACTTAAAGCTTCTGGCGTTGAGTTCATGACTGCGCCTCCAGCAACTTACTATGAAATGTTGGAAGAGCGTTTACCAGGTCATGGTGAGCCAGTTGACGAACTTAAAATGCGCGGCATTTTATTAGACGGTACTACTGAAGGTGGTCAACCTCGTCTATTGCTTCAAATATTCTCTGCTCCGGCACTGGGTCCTGTTTTCTTTGAGTTTATTCAACGTAAAGAAGATGACGGCTTTGGTGAAGGCAACTTTAAAGCATTGTTTGAATCAATTGAACGTGACCAAGTTGCTCGTGGCGTTATTGGCGACGACAAATAAGGTCGTCGTAAATACACTGTTTTGTAATCGTGGCTGTAGTAGCAGTCACGCCTACATCAAAAAGGTAATATTATGAAAATCAATCGAATTCACCATGTTGCGTATCGCTGTAAAGATGCCAAAGAGACAGTAGAGTTTTACCGTGATCTATTAGATATGGACTTTCAATTAGCCATTGCTGAAGACAAAGTGCCTTCTACCGGCGAACCTGATCCATATATGCATGTTTTTTTAGATGCGGGTCAAGGCAATGTATTAGCATTTTTCGAAATTCCAAATGCACCAGAAATGGGCCGAGATACAAACACGCCAGCTTGGGTACAACATATTGCATTTGAAGTTGGTTCTATGGACGAATTAACTGAAGCAAAAGGTCGTTTAGAAGCGGCTGGCGTTGATGTTTTAGGCCCAACCGACCATACCATTTTTAAGTCTATCTACTTCTTTGATCCAAACGGACACAGAATTGAACTAGCGGCAAATACCGACAAGCCGGGTATGTTAAACGAATTAAAACGTGTTGCTCCAGATATGCTAGATGAGTGGGCACGAACTAAAAAAGCGCCAAACCATGCAGCATGGTTACACAGTGGCGAAGATTTTAAATCAGAATCGTAAGGAATAATTAATGAAATTAGCAAGTTTGAAGTCTGGTCGTGACGGCCAGCTAGTGATTGTTAACTCAAGCCTAACTAAAATGATTTCAGCGGCAGAAGTTGCGTTAACAATGCAAGCCGCTATCGATAATTGGTCTGATGCAGAACCAAAACTACAAGCGCTATTTTCTAAACTAGAAAGTGGCGAAATTGCCGGTGAAGATTTTAATCAAGCCGACTGTCATTCTCCATTACCGCGTGCATATCAATGGGCTGACGGCTCAGCATATGTAAACCACGTTGAGCTGGTACGTAAAGCTCGAAACGCAGAAATGCCAGCGAGCTTTTGGACCGACCCTCTCATGTATCAAGGTGGTTCAGATAGCTTTTTAGCGCCACAGTCTCCAATTGTAATGCCAACGACTGAAGGTTTTGGTGTTGATTTTGAAGCTGAAGTCGCAATTATCACTGATGATGTACCTATGGGCGTGAGTGCAGAAGATGCGCTTAACCACATCAAATTAATCATGATTGTTAACGACGTTTCTTTACGTGGGCTTATCCCTAACGAATTAGGAAAGGGCTTTGGCTTCTTCCAATCTAAACCTTCTAGTGCTTTTGCACCAGTTTGCGTAACTCCTGAACAGTTAGGTGATGCATGGTCTGAAGGTAAGCTTTCGTTGCCTCTTGTTTCTACTTTAAACAACGAAATGTTTGGTAAGCCAGAAGCTGGTGTAGACATGACGTTTAACTTTGGCCAATTAGTAGCGCATGCTGCACGCACTCGTCCGTTATGCGCGGGTACTGTAATTGGTTCAGGTACTGTCTCTAATAAACTAGATGGTGGCCCAGGAAAGCCAGTAACTGAAGGCGGTGTAGGTTATAGTTGTTTAGCGGAAATCCGTATGATTGAAACGATTAATCACGGTGCACCTAA
>JAOHFM010000022.1 GCA_028098005.1 Psychrosphaera sp. | reverse complement strand
ATTGGCATAGTCATCTACAGCAACAATAAACGCAACGGCAACCATGACCTTATCAGCAACGGGATCAAAAAACGCACCGAACGGGGTCGATTGATCAAGCTTTCTCGCTAAATAACCATCAAGGGCATCAGTAATTGCAGCAAACCAAAAAATAAAGGCCGTAGCAAAGTATTTCCACTCATAAACATCTGCAGGTAAATAGTAAAAATACACCATTACCGGAATTAAAAAGATACGAAAAGACGTTAAAATATTTGGAATATTCCACATAAAAATTTTACTACATTATTATTTTGGAGGAGATAGTGTAGATGATGCCTATTTAATCCTTGTCATGCAAGAACGCATGCAAGTCTTCTGCTAATTGTTTACTAATACCAGGAACTTTAGCAAAATCTTCTGCTTTAGCTGCCATAACGCCTTGTAAGCCACCAAAGTTTTTTAACAGGGCTTGACGTCGTTTAGCGCCAACTCCTGGCATATCTTGCAATATAGACTGTGTTTTAGCTTTATTGCGTTTGTTTCTATGACCCGTAATAGCAAATCGGTGAGACTCGTCTCGAATATGCTGAATTAAATGCAAAGCTAACGATGTTGGTGGTAAATCAATTTCTATTTCACCGCCATTTAAATATAAAATTTCCAGCCCAGCCTTTCTGCCCTCGCCTTTGGCAATGCCTGCAATAATTGGCGACTTTTCTAGAGGCCAGTCAGAGAAAAACGCTTCTGCTTTATTAAGTTGTCCCTTACCGCCGTCAATAAACAATACGTCTGGCACATTTTCAGCGGACTCTACATTTTTATATCGCTTATTAAGTGCAAACTCCATTGCTCCGTAGTCATCGCCCCCTTTTACGCCTTTTACGTTATAACGACGATAATCCGACTTAGTTGGCCCTTCTGGACCAAAAACAACGCAAGACGCAATAGGGTATTCACCAAACGTATGGCTGATATCAAAACACTCCATACGTTCAATTTTAGGCACTTTTAATACTTCGCATAGCTCTTTGTACTTGCTGCTTATAGCGCGGCCATCTGATAACTTAGTCGCTAAATCAATATCCGCGTTTTTTTGTGCCAGTTGGTAATACTTAAACTTTTCACCTCGTTGCGGTTTAACCAACTCTACTTTTGCACTTCGCACTTGGCCAATAGCAGCTGCCAACTCTTCAAGCTCTTCTGTTTCTGGCGGGACAATGATGGTTTTAGGTATATTTTGGCCGCCAACACCATTTAAATAAAACTGACTAATAAACGAAGTAACAATTTCGCTAGGCTCTGAATTTGCTGGCACCGTTGGAGAAAAGTTTTTGCTGCCCAATACTTTTTGGTCTCGAATATACAAAACATGCATAGAAGCCAAGCCTTTGTCGCTTGAGAATGCCAACACATCTATTTCATCAATACTGCCACTTACATTTTGCTGTTCGGTTACTTTACGAAGTGCAAAGATTTGATCACGATAAAAGCCAGCATCTTCAAAATGAAGCTTTTCACTGGCCACTTCCATTTTGTTAATAAGTAAATCAATAACATCTTGGCTTTTGCCAGTAAGAAATTTTTTAACTAGCTCTACTTGTTCTTGATACTGCTCGTCCGTGACAAAACCTTCAACACAGGGCGCCGAGCATCTTTTTAATTGATGTTGAAGACATGGACGGCTTCTAACTTTATAAAATCCATCTTCACATTGCCTAACAGGAAATATTTTTTGCATGATCCGTAAGCTTTGCCAAACGGCACCGGCGCTTGGGAAAGGACCAAAGTAGTGGCCTTTGTTTCGCTTTTTACCACGATGCATAGTGAGTCTTGGGTGCTTGTGGTCCGTAATCAAAATGTAAGGATAAGATTTATCATCACGCAAAAGAATATTGTATTTAGGGAGATACTCTTTTATTAGATTGTTTTCTAGAATTAACGCTTCTGTTTCAGTTTCAGTAACGGTTACTTCAATGTTACAAATCTGCGCCACCAGCGCTTGGGTTTTTACGCTCGATACGTTTTTCTGAAAGTAACTCGATAGGCGGTTTTTGAGATTTTTTGCTTTGCCAACATAAATAACCGTCGCGCCTGCGTCAAACATACGATAGACGCCAGGCTCAGTGGTTACATGTTTTAAAAACTTAGAGGAGTCAAATTTGTCGGCAGACATAATTTAGAATTACAGTTTTTCCATATCAAGCATGCCATGACGGATTGCAAGATGAGTCAACTCAACGTCGTTACAAACATTCAGCTTTTCAAACATTCTATAACGATAGCTATTAACCGTTTTTGAGCTTAAGTTAAGCTGAGTCGCTATATCTTGAACTTTTTCACCTTTGGTGATCATCATCATGATTTGAAGCTCACGTTCACTAAGTGCATCAAAAGGCTTGTCAGAGTCAACACCATTAAACTGGCTAAGGGCCATTTGCTGGGCAATTTCCGCCGATATAAAGCGTTGCCCTACGTTTACCTGTTTTATTGCATTAACAAGATCATCGGGAGAAGTGGTTTTTGCTAAAAAGCCCTGCGCTCCATTTTGCATGACTTTCGTAGGAAATGGGTCTTCAGCATACATGGTTAAAATAATCACTTTCACGTCAGGACAGTAGCGAGAAATCTTTTTAGTCGCTTCAATACCGCCTATACCGGGCATGTTCATGTCCATCAATACGATATCAGGCTCATTAGAACGACAAAACTGAAACGCAGCCTCGCCTGATTCTTCTTCACCAATCACTTTCATGCCGCGTACATCTTCTAATATACGTCTGATACCTGTACGAACTAACTCGTGATCATCAACTAACAATATGTTGATCAAGGCCCTTCTCCTTAGTCACAAAACACCGCAACAAATTACCACAAACTCTATTGATGGCAATAACTATTATCGTCTCAAGTAAAGAGAACATAATCACAATGTTCTCTTTTTAAACAATATTAACTTGCATCCGCTTGTTGTTCTGGTGCCGCTTGCCAAAATTCTGGTAGCGCTCGACAACGATTTGTCACTTCCATGATGTTTGGATACTGACTCATATCAACGTTAAAACGTTCTGCGTTATATACCTGAGGAATCAAACAAATATCTGCCCAGCTAATCTCGTCACCGTAACAGAACAAACCTTTTGTTTTTACTAATGAGGCTTCAAATGCGGCAAAGCCTGTATTGATCCAATGATGGTACCACTCGGTTTTAACGGCATCTTCTTGGTTTAACTGATTACTTAGATAACTTAATACCCTAAGATTATTTAAAGGATGAACGTCGCAGGCAATATCATAGGCTAATGCCTTTGCTTTGACATTGTCTTCTAAATTCTTAGGCAACAAAGCTACCTCAGGGTATTTTTGTTCGAGGTAGTCAAGAATGGCCATTGACTGGTTCAGTGACAATTCACCGTCAACCAGTGTTGGCACTAATTCATTTGGGTTTAGTTCTTTGTAGCTTTGTGAGTGCTGCTGACCGCCATCTTTGACCAAATGCACACTAATTAATTCACAATCTATCTTCTTTAGATTTAATGCAATTCTTACTCTGTATGCCGCTGATGAGCGCCAGTATCCAAATAATTTCATAGTTATACCTTCGTGCTTTTTTTATTGATGCCGTAGTCACGTAATTTATTTGCAATGGCGGTGTGGCTCAAGCCTAGTTTTTTAGCTAATTGTCGAGAGCTTGGATAAGCCGGATAAAGCTTTCTTAATAAACTTGCTTCAAATCGTTTTACGGCCTGATCTAAACTGCCTTCAAATCCTTCATCTAAATAACCAAATTCATTACTGTAGCAAGGTAATTCGAGGTCGTGCTGCTCTAATATGTCATTCTCAGAAATACTAATTGCACGATAAAGGCTGTTTTCTAACTGGCGAGTATTCCCCGGCCAAGGGTAACCTTGAATATACTCAGAGCAATTTTTTGATAATGTAGGGGCGCGTTTGCCAAGTTCAGTTGCAAACTTTTGTACAAAGTGGTTGGCCAACGGATTAATGTCCATTCTTCGTTCACGAAGCGGTGGTATAGTAATGCTCAATACATTTAAGCGATAATACAAGTCTTCTCTAAACTCACCCTCTTGAACCATATTTGATAAATCTTTTTGGGTAGAACAGATAACTCGAACGTCTACTTTTACTTCTTGTTCTTCAGCCACTCTTCTGAAGGTGCCATCTTGTAAAAAACGAAGTAACTTAGTTTGCATTTCAGATGACATTTCACTGACTTCATCCAAGAAAACAGTGCCACCATTGGCTTGTTCAAAAATACCTCGTTTACCGGATGTATCTTGCGTATCAAACGCTTCACCGCTAAATCCAAATAGCTCAGACTCAGCTACGTTGTCAGGTAAAGATGCACAGCTTAGTGCAATAAATGGATGTTCACTGCGAGCACTTGCGTCATGGCAGGCTCTAGCTAAAAGCTCTTTGCCTGTCCCTGTTTCCCCTTGTAATAATACCGGAGCATCAAGTTGAGACATTTTTTTCGCTTCACGAATGACTCTTCGCATGCTTGTGCTATTTGCCAAAATATCATTAAACGACTCGTTGTTGTCATCTCTAAAGGCATTTATTTGTTGACCTAAGCGGCTGTGAGATTTTAAGTTGACTACAGCGCCAGCTAGCTGCACATTGCCGTCTTCATCGGTTACATTAATAGGAAGAATGTCTGTTACAAACTCTTCATTATTGCCCGTAAGCTTCAATGTTTGGCCTGTGACTTCTTTGCCATCAAGCCACTTTACAAAGTTAAACCCTTTCAGAATACTTTGAATTGGCTGACCAATAATGTCTGATTCAGATACGCCTAAATCGACTAATGACGCTTGGTTTGCCGTTACAATTTGACCTTTGCTGTCAATTGAAATTACGCCGTCAGGTAAAATTCGTAACAAGGTCACCAACTCATTATGTTCGCGCTCATAAGGCAAAAAGTTTGTAGTTTTAACATCCGTGATGCCTTCAACTCTTCGAATCGCAGCCATGACTTGCTGAAAGGCTTCGAAGTCAATTTTGGGGAACGCCACGTAAAGACACTTACTGACTTTATCAAATTCAATGCCTCGTAAATCAATGTCATGATCCACAAGTATATTGAGTACTTCTTTCGCTAAGCCCATTCGGTCTTGGCAGGCAATTTGTAACCGCATCATTGCTCCGAGTATGAAAACTGAAAGTGTTCTTGTAAGCTTGCAATTGTAAATACAAAACTGCCACGTTGGCAACAAATATTTACAGTTGGAATAATCAAAAAAGGCACAATTAAGTGCCTCTTGAAGTATTAATTTTAAACGCTTGCTTTATTGACGATGATTTTACCGTTATGCAACGTTTTTAGGCGGAAAAGTAGGTGGATACAAACCTAATTTCATTGCTTCTCGAACCATACCCATTAAGTCCATTTGAGAGATTTCGAATAACTGTTCGATACCGTCAATAACGTAATATTTAGGTTGCATAATATCGATACGATAAGGCGTTCTGAATGCGTCAATAACATTCATAGTGTTTCGTTCTGGAATATCTGAATTAAATGCATATTCTGTTTCACCTGGTGAAGACAATATGCCGCCACCATAAATGCGAAGTTCATCATTTTGTTTCATCAAGCCAAATTCTACGGTAAACCAATATAGGCGAGCTAAATAAACGCGCTCTTCCTTGGTCGCAGCTAAGCCTAATTTACCGTAAGTATGCGTAAACTCAGAAAATGCAGGGTTTGTTAACATTGCACAGTGGCCAAATATCTCATGGAAAATATCTGGCTCTTGCAAGTAATCAAAGTGCTCTCTGCGTCTGATAAACGAAGCCGTTGGGAATTTCTTTTCTGCTAATAATTTAAAAAACGATTCAAAGTTTATTAATGCAGGCACTTCCGCACACTGCCAACCGGTTGTATCTAGCAAAACTTCACTTATTTCGCCAAGTTGTGGTACTCGATCCTTTGGCATATCAAGCTTTTCAAGGCCTTCAAAGTATTCGTCACAAGCCTTGCCTTTAATAACCTCTAGTTGGCGTTCGATCAATTCGCTCCAAACTTGGTTTTCATCGTCGCTCCAATGAATAATCCCATTTGCGTCAGACTGCTTTGAACTGTATGTCGACTGTTTAGCCATGTTGCCTTACCTCCAGCTTGCTGCTGTACTTACTGAATCTGATCTTAATGCAAGTATATAGTCAAACGCTTGCTTTAGATCAGCGATTAAATCATTTACGTTTTCTAAACCTACCGATATCCGAATAAGTCCATCGCTAATTCCGGCTGATAAACGCTCTTCTGCTGTATATGGTGAATGCGTCATAGAGGCTGGATGCTGAATCAATGACTCGGCATCGCCTAAACTAACGGCAATTGAAAACAGCTGCATTGCATCTATGAAGGCTTGTCCTTCTACAAGAGTGCCTTCTAATTCAAACCCAACTACGCCACCAGCGCCTTTCATTTGTTTACCAATAAATTGATGGCCTTGGTGTGATGGTAAGCCTGGGTAGTAAACCTTTGAAACTAGTGGATGGGATTCTAAATACTCCGCAACCGTTTGAGCTGACTCACAATGCCTAGTCATTCTAACAGAAAGTGTTTTTAATCCACGTAGAATTAACCACGCATCATGTGGACTCATCGTGCCACCAACGTCTTTTAGGATAGTTAACTTGATAGTTTCTATCTTTTCTGCCGAAGAAACGATTATTCCAGCAATGACATCACCGTGGCCATTTAAGTATTTTGTTGCACTGTGAATGACAATATCAATACCAAAATCCGCCGGGCTTTGTAACAGCGGAGACATGAATGTATTGTCGATAACGGATATTAAATTATGTTTTTGACAAAAATTACCGAACATTTCCAAATCAAGTACTCTTAGATTTGGATTGATTGGTGTCTCAGCAAATACCATCTTTGTATTTGGCTTTAGCGCTTGATTAAACTCTTCGATGTTGTCCATATCAATAAACGTCACTTCAATGCCCCATTTAGGCAGCTGATGATTTAGTAACGCAAATGAACAACCATATATCGCCTTGCAAGCAATAATGTGGTCACCTGCTTCTAAGAAGCTCAATAGCGCACCTGAAACAGCGGCCATTCCAGTTGCAGTTGCTGCGGCGTCTTCCATTTTTTCTAGCGCGGCCATTTTTATTTCAAGTTCACGAGTCGTAGGATTACCTAATCGAGTATAAATATACCCTGGCTCTTCGCCAGCAAATCGAGCTGCGCCTTGTGCTGCATTTTCAAATACAAAGGTAGACGTTTGAAATAACGGACTTGTTAATGCACCGTGATAGGCGCCTCTTTCTTTGCCTGCATGAATGCAAAGTGTGTCTGGATGCGGCGCTTTATTCTTGTTGTTATTAATATTCATAAAGTACTCTTATTAAAAGGCATGACATTACTAATGAGTCATTTGACAGAGACTTTGCATAAATTTTGTTAGAGTTAATAATCTAAATAGACTATTAAGTTTGACTTGGATGTAAATCAAAATTTACATGCCAGACAATAGCAACAAACAGCAAAAAGCCGCTATTAAGCGGCTTAAACGTGGAGGAGCAATTTTTAAATAGTAGGCGATTATTTAAAGCTTATTAATCTCTCGCTTGAGTGTGAACTCATTAGAGGTAACGTAGGTTTCCATGCCTCTTATCCTTGCGTCAATGCCGTCAAATTGTCTTTTAATGTCTCTAAACGCTTGAACTGGTGGCTCACCTGACTGGTACACATTTCTTTTCACATGCACCGCTTTATCAATTTCATTTTCAAACTTGGTCCAAGGAGCCGATTCGGCTCTAAAGCCACCTTCTTTGCGACTGACGGTTCCATCTTTGTCTAAGATGAACCAAGCGGCGATATAGGCCACGATAAAAAAGCCGCCAGAGAAGATAATACCACTAAACCAAATAACTCTAATTAACCAAGTCTCAATTCCTGAGAACTCCGCTAAACCAGCGCAAACTCCGGCTACTTTGCCTTTACTCGGTATACGCTGTAACTTTTTACTTGTTTGCTTTGTCATAATAAACCTCTTCATGTTCTAACGAGGTTGTCCACGCCATCCTGGCGCTTCAACATCCAATATAGACTCTAGAGTTTTAACACGCTCCCCTAACGACTCAGCCTTGTGCGCTAAGTCATAAAGCTCTTGAATCTCTCTTTCGTTCAAACCTTGGCTAACCTGCTTTTTACTACGGTAATGCATTATTAACCATATTGGCGCTACAAAAATCATAAAGATAATTATTGGCGCCACTAAAATTCCTACTACGTCACTCATCACATACTCCTTCGCTTAGTGCGTTTTACTTATCTTTTTTATTTGAGTTAAGCTTTGCTTTTAGTGCTTCAAGCTCGCTATCAACCTTGTCAGATGACTCTAATTCTGCAAATTCATCGGCCAACGTCTTGTTGCCTAAATCGTAAGATTCAGCTTCTGCTTCGATAGTGTCAATTTTACGCTCGTATTGCTCAAATCGAGATAAAGCGTCATTGAGTTTATCGTTACTTAACTTACTTTTAACGTTTAGCCTTGAAGAGGCTGTTTTACCGCGCATCAGTATTGTTTTCTGGCGCGCTTTGGCATCTTCTAATTTAGCTTGTAATTGACCAATCTCATCTTGAAGGCGACTAACCTGGTCATCTAGCGCTGACAAATCCTTAGCATAAGCTTCTACTTGCTCTTCACTTTTTTGTTTTTCAGCAAGTGCTTGTCGAGCTAAATCTTCTCTATCTTTAGAAAGCGCTAATTCCGCTTTATGCTGCCAATCTGAAGCTTCTGCTTTTAATCGTTCAATAATACGAACAACATCTTTTTTATCCGCTAAGGTTCTTGCTGACGATGAACGTACCTCAACTAAAGTATCTTCCATTTCTTGAATAATTAGGCGAACCATTTTTTCTGGATCTTCCGCTTTATCAAGTAACGAATTAATGTTTGCATTCACAATATCCGCAAAGCGTGAAAAAATTCCCATAATACTTACCTCTATGTTGGTTGATTGAACGTTCCCGTTCTGTAAACAGTAACCTAATGTCACGTTGCGATAATACATTCAGGTATCTTGCCAGTTTTCACATTCATTATAAACAGCTGTTTTATATGGATTTAATATTTATTCAATGAATTCTTTTAGTTTTGATGAATATAAAATACACTACTAATTAGTCATTTTAACCAACTGTTGAAACTATGAATCATTTTAGGAAGAAAGATAACCTCATTGGCCAAGCTAACTCGTTTTTAGAAGTATTAGAACAAGTCTCACAGTTGGCATCACTCAATAAGCCAGTACTCATAATTGGCGAACGTGGCACTGGTAAAGAGCTTATTGCAGCAAGACTTCATTACCTATCGAGTCGATGGGATCAGAACTACGTTACTCTTAACTGCGCGGCGTTAAACGAAAACCTACTTGAAAGTGAATTGTTTGGCCATGAATCTGGTGCCTTTACCGGCGCAGGTAAACGTCATGAAGGACGGTTTGAACGAGCAAATAGCGGGACATTATTCTTAGATGAGCTTGCGAATACTTCAGGACTCGTTCAAGAAAAACTATTGAGAGTAATTGAATACGGTGAGTTTGAGCGTGTTGGTGGATCTAAAACAGTAAAAATTGATACTCGTTTAGTGTGTGCAACTAATGAAGATTTACCCGCCCTTGCAGAAGCTGGTGAATTTAGATCGGACTTGCTAGACCGATTGGCGTTTGACGTAATTACTTTACCGCCGCTTCGAGAGCGAAGAGAAGACATAATGATCCTTGCGGAACATTTTGCGATATCTATGGTGAAAGAGCTTGGTTGGGAGTTGTTTAGTGGCTTTTCAAGAAAAGCCAAAGACTTTTTATTAGAGTACCATTGGCCTGGCAATGTGCGTGAGTTAAAAAACGTAGTTGAACGTAGTGTTTACCGCGCAGCTAATCCACATGTGCCAGTGCATGACATTGTTATTGACCCATTTGACAGCCCTTACAGACCTCAGCAACGAGTAAAAACACAAGACAGACAAGCGGATGCAGTCATTGCCCCATCGGTAGCACCAAATTCTAGTAATGATTTGCTAAATGCTTCTGTCAATCAAACCAGTACTCCTTTAGAATTAGAGCCTACCTTTCCGTTAGACTTTAAACTGGCTAGCCAGGAGTTTGAGATTAATTTGATTAAGAAAGCACTTGCTAATTGTCATTACAATCAAAAGAAATCTGCTGAACAACTTGGTGTGACTTATCATCAGTTACGTGGCTATTTAAAGAAGTACAATCTGTTGGACAGTAATGGCGAAGATTAAAAGCTTATTAAACAGCTGCTTAATTATGCTTGGCATCTCAAGCCTAGCAGCTTGCGATGTAAAACAAGACTCTGGTTTAGCGTCTAAAACGTTATTATATTGTAGCGAAGGTTCACCTGAATCTTTTAATCCTCAGCTAGTTACCAGTGGCACTACCATCGATGCCGTGTCGCAACAAATATACAACCGGTTAGTAAAAATTGATCCTAATACAGGTCAAGTAGCCTCAGATATTGCACGAAAAGTGATCGTTTCAGGCGATGCTATGCGATACAGATTCTACTTACGTAAAGATATTAAATTTCATACCACCGATTATTTTACCCCGACTCGTGACTTAACTAGCGCAGACATCCTTTTTACATTCTCAAGGATATTACATTCAGATCACCCATTTCACGAAGTGAGTGGTGGCCAATACCCATTTTTTGAAGGAATTGGGTTATCCCAATTAATAGAGCAAATAATTGTAGTTGACGATTTAACCATAGAATTTCGATTGGTTGACCCACAAGCGTCGTTTTTAGCTAATATGGCGACGGACTTTGCGGTAATTCTTTCTAAAGAGTACGGCGACCAATTAATAGAACAAAATCGCAAAGAGCAAATAGACCAAATGCCTATTGGTAGTGGCCCGTTTAAGTTTAAAGAATATAAACGCGATCACTACATTCGATATTTAAAACATGATGAATATTGGCAATCGGAGTCCAATTTAGAGCAAATCATTTTTGATATTACGCCTGACAATTCAACTCGTTTAGCAAAACTATTAACTAAAGAATGCGATGTATTGGGTTATCCTTCAGCTTCCGCAGTAGGTTTTCTGGAAAAAAGAAAGGACATTGACATAATCGATAGTACCTCAATGAATGTCAGCTATTGGGCCTTTAATACCGAAGTACCGCCTTTTGATAACCCGAAGGTTCGCAAGGCTCTTTCTTATGCCGTTGACCAAAACGCTATTATAGATGCCGTTTATTTTGGTTTAGCTCAGCCAGCAACCAGTCTGCTTCCGCCAACCTCTTGGGCATATAATGAAGACTCTCGTGTGAGTCAATATGACATTGAAAAAGCCAAAAATTTGTTAGCTGAAGCTGGGTTTCCTGATGGCTTTGAAATGGATATCTGGGCGATGCCGGTGCAGCGAGTTTACAATCCCAATGCAGGTAAAATGGCTGAAATACTCCAACAAAGTTTAAAAGAGCTAAATATTAAAGCCAACATAGTTACTTATGACTGGGGAACGTTTAGAAAAAAATTAGCGAACGGAGAGCATGATTCCGTCTTAATAGGCTGGTTAGCCGACAACTCTGATCCAGATAACTTTTATAGACCATTGTTAAGCTGCGCAGCCGCCATGTCAGGTTCAAACAGAAGCGCTTGGTGTAACAAAGAGTTTGACCAAAACGTAAAGCGTGCCTTATTTACAACGACCGAGTCAGCAAGAAAAATCTTTTATACCAACGCTGAGAGTATCATTAGAGATCAAGTTCCATTGGTCCCCATTGCGCATGCAACACGACATAAAGTGCAACACAAATACATTAAAAATGTGAACATTAATCCCTATGGCGGAATAGATTTTTCGGCTACGCAGAAGGGTAAGCAGTAATGTTGAACTATGTACTAAGAAAGTTTTATTTGCTTATTTTTGTTACCGTTGGTGTCACTGTTTTTGCGTTTTCTCTTAATTACTTATTTCCTGGTGACGTACTGTCTAATATGACAGGTAACCAATCTATATCGCCTGAACTACATCAAATTTTAATTGAAGAGTACCGACTAGACAGTAATGTTGTTGTCCAATACATTTCTTATATTGACCGTTTAATTCATGGTGACTGGGGTGTCTCTTTTATAACCAATACCAGTATATTTGAACAAGTTTTTACTGCACTTCCCGCAACTATTGAGTTGGCTATGTATGCTTTGTTGTATAGCTTTATTGTTGCTATCCCGCTTGGAATTTTAGCGTCAAACCCAAATCGGCCTTGGTTAGACAAATCCATACTCGCTTTGTCTTTAATTGGCTTTTCTATGCCTATATTTTGGCTCGCTCTGATAATGATATTGGTGTTTTCAATTAACTTAGGGTGGTTTCCTGTATCTGGTCGCCTAAGTCTTATTTATGATATTCCCGTTGCCACTAGCTTCATATTGGTAGACATTTGGCTTTCAGATGTTGCATATAAAACAGAAGCTCTATTAGATGCTTTAAAACACTTAATTATGCCGACCTTCGTACTGGCAGCTTACCCTACTACAGTGCTAATTAGGACCACTCGTCAGTCTATGCACAACGTACTCGATACTAGTTATGTTAAAGCCGCCAAAGCCAAAGGTTTAAGTGACTTTCAAGTGTTAAAACGCCACGCTTTAAGAAACGGCCTATTACCTGTCATTCAAATGCTTGGTATTCATTTTGGAACGCTTATCACTCTCGCAATGGTCACTGAAGTTATATTTTCATGGCCAGGCATTGGTCTCTGGCTCGTTGATGCTATCCATCAGCGTGACTACCCAGCTATTCAGGGTGGCTTAATGGTGTTATCCGGCATGGTATTTGTGGCGACTATTTTATTTGATGTGGTTTATATGATTTTTGATCCGCTGGCGAGAAGGCATGGTTATGGCAAAATTTAGGTTTTTCTCATCCCCAAGCAATTACTCTCCTCTAAAACAACTTTGGAGCCTTTTCGAACGTAATCACTTTGCTTTAGTGGCGTTTTGGGTTTTCATTGTCATGTTTATACTGTCAATTTTTGGCCCGTTGTTAGCGCCCTATTCTCCTTATGAACAACACCCTGAAGCGCTTCTTGTTCCTCCAGCATGGGCGATGGATGGCCAAATAAATTATTTGTTTGGCACAGATGCACTAGGTAGGGACATTTTGTCGCGAGTTTTAAGTGGTATTAGTTATTCATTTGGTCTTGCAATCATTGCGGTTGTGTTAGCGCTTACTATTGGGCTGCTCATTGGCACCTTAGCAGGCTTTAGCAAAGGAATTAGAGCTAGCGCATTAAACCATATACTTGATATCGCGTTAATTATGCCTTCTTTACTTATTGCTATCGTTATTGTTGCTATTTTAGGCCCAGGTATTGCCAATACCTTTTGGGCCGTTGTATTAGCAATGCTACCTCAATTTATACACCACGTTCGTACAGAAGTAGCAGATTTGCTTAACAAAGACTTTGTTATTGCTTATCGGCTTGACGGTGCAAATAAGTTTCAACTTTTTAAGTATGCTTTGATTCCAAACTTGGTTGAAGGATTGGTTATCTTTGCAGCGATGGCGGTTTCATCTGCAATTCTTGATATTGTCGTTCTTGGCTTCATTGGCATTGGTGCACAAACACCAGAACCTGAATTAGGTACCATGATAGCCGATAGTATTGATGTGTTTTATTTAAGTCCTTGGACAGTAATGCTGCCGGGTTTATTGCTCTTCATATGCATTTTATCTGTGAATATTGTCGGTGATGGGCTGCGCCGTGCATTAAAAGATCGTCGGTTACAGTAGGTAAATATGCGTTTATTAGATATTCGAAACTTAAATATAGAGTTACAAACCAACGACGAAGTTATTCGTGCGGTAGAGTCTGCTAACTTTTCCATGAAGATGGGCGAAGTTAGTGGTCTTATTGGCGAATCAGGTTCAGGGAAGAGCTTAATTGCGAAGGCTTTAGTTGGGGTACTAAATAATAGATGGAACGTATCCGCTGATCGTTTGCATTTTTTAGGTGAAGACTTAAATAAAATGTCTGATGGTGCGCGTCGTAAAATTATTAGCTCTAATATCTCTATGATTTATCAAGAGCCTCGTCGGTGTTTAGATCCAACGGCTGATATATTTTCACAATTGGAAGAGTCACTACCAGACAGCGACTACGCAGGCTGGTTTGGTGGAAATAAAGAACAAAGAGTTAAGAAATGCAGCAACTTGCTTCATAAGGTCGGCATTAAAGACCATGTCGCTATTTTTAATAGCTACCCACATATGTTATCTGAAGGTGTTTGCCAAAAAATTATGATTGCGATGGCCATTGCTAAAGCGCCAAAATTATTAATTGCAGACGAGCCTACAACCGCATTAGAAAGTTCTACGTCTTTGCAAGTTATAAAGCTTTTAAAAAGCTTAAACCAGTTAAAAGACATGGCTGTGATTTTTATTACGCACAACTTACATACTATTACGAGTTGGGCCGATACTATTAACGTAATGTACTGCGGGCAACTAATTGAAAGCGGTCCCACCAAAAAATTACTTTCTGCTCCAAAACACCCTTACACAAAAGCCCTGTTTGATAGTGAGCCTGACTTTAGTCAAGTGGATATGAATAACAAGCAACGTTTATATACCTTAAAAGGAACCATCCCTACTTTGCAACATTTGCCTGCAGGTTGTCGGTTAGGTCCACGTTGCCCAAATGCTCAAAAGGCCTGCGTAATCATGCCTGAACAGCAGAAAATTAAGCGTCAGCAATTTCGGTGTCATTATCCACTGATAGAGGAAGTGAAGTAATGGAGTCTATTCCGCTATTTTCAGTTAGAGAAATTAAAAAGATTTACAAAGATAAATCAAATTGGTTTAAAAAAGGACGTACCGTTGAAATTGGTCCAGTGTCTTTTGATCTGCATCGTGGTGAAACCCTTGCTATAGTTGGTGAAGCAGGATCTGGTAAAAGCACCGTAGGACGACTACTCGCTGGTGCTGAACTGCCTGATGGTGGCAAACTATATTTGGGTGATGACGAAGTCAATTGGAATGACTCTAAATTTTTCTGCCAAAATATTAGAATGATTTTTCAAGACTCACAAAAGTCTCTTAACCCTACCGTTCGAATTGGCGATCAACTTGAGCAGCCACTACTTTTTAATACCCGATTAAATAAAGAACAGCGCTTAGAGCGAATTAACAATGCCTTGCGCAAGGTAGGTTTACTACCAGAGCACGCTAACTATTACCCCCATATGTTTTCTGGGGGACAAGCTCAAAGAATCGGAATTGCTAGGGCTCTTATATTAGACCCACAAGTAGTAATCATAGATGAAGCTCTAGCTCCACTAGACCCTTCACTAAGGGCACAGGTAATAAACCTGCTGTTGGAGCTACAAGAGACGTTACAGCTTACTTATGTACTTATATCGCACCAAATCTCACTGGTTCGTTACCTGAGCGATAGAATAATGATAATGGATCAAGGGAAAATAATTGAAGCGGGCACGATTGACGACGTATTCGAAACGCCAAAACACGCCAAAACTCAAAAGTTACTAAAATCTTTAGATATGTAACACTCTCCAATATATTGATTGCAAAGTGTTAACGTTATTCAGGATGGGTCAGTCAAACTCAAAAAAAAAAGACTCCGTAGAGTCTTTTTTTACTTAGATACTTAAGTGATTACTCAATATCTGCGTTATTTTTACTTGCTTCTATAAGCGCTTTAATTGCTTGCTGGCCAACTACATTAAGTACTTGGTTTGCAACAGGCTCTTCTACAGCCGCAGGTTTAACATTAACCGCTGTTAAAGAAACAACAGCAGCATCGCCATTCGACGTCTCTACTGTACTTACCTCTGCTTGACCGTTAACTGGTTTTGCTAATTCGAATACGGCATCACGAATATTAGCGTTAACCGTCGCGTCAAAGCGTGTGATGTCTGTGTTCACAGAAACGTTCACTACATTATCAGCAAGTTGCTCAATTGATTCACCAGATTTAACTTTCTCAACTAACTCTAGCGCTTTTTCTGATGCTAACTCTGCAGCCTTCTCACGAGTCAAGGCAGCTTCGATTCTTAATTTAATCTCATCTAGCTTCTGAACTCTAGCTGGCTGATTATCAATAACTCTTAAAACTAACGATGTAGTATCATTAATTTCGATTAAGTCACTGTTTAACCCTTCATCGATGAACGTTTCATCGAATGCTTTAGATACAGCTGCTTGAGATCCTAAAATACCCTGTAACTCGTTTGCCGTCTTTAATTCTGTGCTTTTAAGCTCTAGTCCTGCAACTTCAGCAGCGTCTTCTAACGTATCTGGAATTTCAAAAGCTAACTCAGAAACTTGTGTTTGAGCACCTATATATAACTCATCCAACTTTAATTGTTGAAGTTGAGAAGCAATTGTTTCTTTAACTTCTTCAAATGGTGTTGTTTCTGCTTTAACAAGTTCAGTTAATTTTACAATATGAAAACCAGACTCTGACTCAAATACTTCCGACACATCGCCAGCATTTTCTAAAGACATAACCGCATTGTCGAAAGCGTCACCAAAAATGCCTTTTTCAAACCATTCTAGATCTCCGCCATTTTCAGCACTAAAGCTATCTTCTGAAAATTCAGTAACTACAGTCTCGAATGCCTCGCCTGCATTTAACTTAGCTTTTGCACTTTCAATTTTATCTTTTGCGTTCTCGCCTGCCTCAACAAGAATATGAGCAATTCGACGTTGTTCTTGTTGAGTAAATTCAACAATATTTTGTTCGTAGTATTCTTTTAATTGCTCAGCAGTAACTTCTACAGACTTTGCTAGCTCATTAGCATCAATATATAAATACTCAATCGCAACTTTGTCTGCCGTTTTATAGGAAAACTTATTGTTGTCATAGTAAGCCTGAATTTCTTCTTCAGTTAGCTGAACATTAGCTTCTAGCGCCTTACTTGAAATAAGAGCTTGAGAATAAGTACGAGTTTGATTATTTAAAGATGCAAACTGGTCTTTCTCGTGGTCCAGTACAAACTCAGAACCCATTAACGACGCTGTGTATTGTGAACGTGTCATTTGTTGGCGTAAATAATCACGGAACTGTAGAGGGGTAAAACCAGCTTGACGAAGCAAGGCTAAGTAAACTTCGTTATCAAATTGGCCGTTACGTTGGAACTCAGGCATTTCAACAATGGCATTTTTGATTTGCTCATCACTTACTCGAATACCAAGGTCTTTAGCTTGTTGACGCTGCAGCTCTTCAACAACGAGGCGATCTAAGATGCCAGCCTTAAAGTTCGCAACATAGCTTTCATCAGCCATAAGTTGCTCAACAACGTCGCCAAACTGTTGCTTCATGCGGTTACGTTCGTTTTGAAACGCATCTTCCAATGCGGTTTGCGTAATTTCGACACCATTTACAGTTTTAACTGCAGTATCAGCTTTACTATTGATGTAGCTGCCTATGCCACTAATGGCAAAAGTCAGTATCACCAAGCCAAGAATAATTTTGGCTGTGATTCCTTGAGAACCTTCTCTAATTCTATCTAGCATTATTACTTCTCTTTGCTGAGTTTGAAATTGTATTGTAAAAAAAAACGCATCTTAACAGATGCGCTTTAATGCTTGAACTTTTTTATTGGCGGAACGGACGAGACTCGAACTCGCGACCCCCGGCGTGACAGGCCGGTATTCTAACCAACTGAACTACCGCTCCCCATCAAAAAGTTTTAATTAGTTACACGCGTCTTTAAGCGCTTTACCCGCTTTAAATGCTGGAACTTTTGCAGCTGCAATTTCAATTGTCGCACCAGTTTGTGGGTTACGACCAGTGCGCGCTGCACGATCACGTACTGAAAAAGTACCAAAACCAACTAGAGCAACAGAGTCGCCGTCTTTAAGAGCGCCAGTTACAGACTCGATGAATGAGTCTAATGCGCGGCCAGCAGAAGCTTTTGATACGTCAGCACCTTCAGCAATTTTTTCGATTAATTGAGACTTGTTCACAATTTCATCCCCTATATTGTTTTTATATTTATTAGAGCCCTTATTATTTTTGTTAGGCTCATTTTCATTCCGTTTAAATAAACGTTAGAAATCAATTTTTATTAGTGAAGGTAGACTAAACAACCCTCCTAGCCCCAATAAACTAGCACAGTCGGAGGTTTTGAAAAGCCTTTTTTTTAATTTTTACAAAAAAACCTTCACTTATGCGCAATTTTCCGTCGATAAACGCTCAATTGGCTGACTCAATGCGACGTCTAGGACTTCGTCAATCCACTTAACGGGCTTAATAGTTAGGTCTTTCTTAACGTTTTCTGGGATTTCTTCCAAATCTCTTTCATTTTCATGTGGTATTAAAACCGTTTTAATACCACCACGATGAGCTGCTAGAAGCTTTTCTTTAAGCCCACCAATGGCTAGAACTTCACCACGTAACGTTATTTCACCTGTCATTGCCACGTCAGCTTTTACCGGATTACCCGTCAAACTAGATACGAGCGCGGTTACCATACCAATACCTGCACTTGGACCATCTTTTGGTGTTGCACCTTCTGGAACGTGGACATGAATATCGCGTTTTTCTGAGAAATCAGCGTTAATTCGTAAGCCTTCAGCGCGGCTTTTCACTACAGTCATAGCAGCTTGGATAGACTCTTTCATAACATCGCCTAGTGAGCCTGTATAAACCAACTTACCTTTACCTGGTACTGTCGCACATTCAATCGTCAACAGATCACCGCCAACTTGAGTCCAGGCCAAACCAGTAACTTGACCTATACGGTCATCTTCATCGGCTTTACCATAATCATAGCGGCGCACACCTAAGTACTCAGCTAAGTTCTCACCATTAACAACAACGCTCTTTGTGTCTTTGTTCGTTAGGATTTGAGTAACAACTTTACGACAAATTTTTGATATTTCTCGTTCTAAGCTACGAACACCCGCTTCTCTTGTGTAGTAACGAACAATATCGATTATCGCGCTATCTTCTAGCGTTAACTCATTTTCTTTCAAACCGTTACGTTTAATTTGCTTGCTTATAAGATGTTGATTCGCAATGTTAAGCTTTTCATCTTCTGTGTAACCAGCTAAACGTATAACTTCCATACGGTCTAATAACGGACCTGGAATGTCCATGCTATTTGAGGTCGCCACGAACATAATATCTGACAAGTCGTAGTCCACTTCTAAATAGTGATCATTAAATGCCGCGTTTTGCTCAGGGTCTAATACTTCCAATAAAGCAGACGAAGGATCGCCACGCATATCAGAGCTCATTTTGTCTATTTCGTCTAATAAGAACAGTGGGTTTTTAACCCCAACTTTACTCATCTTTTGAATGATTTTGCCTGGCATTGAACCAATGTAAGTTCTGCGGTGGCCTCTAATTTCAGCTTCATCCCGTACACCACCTAGCGCCATGCGTACATACTTACGGCCTGTTGCCTTGGCAATAGACTGCCCTAATGACGTTTTACCAACACCAGGAGGACCCACAAGACAAAGGATAGGACCCTTTAACTTGCTAGTTCTTTGTTGAACCGCTAAGTACTCTAAAATACGCTCTTTGACTTTGTCTAAGCCATAGTGATCTGAGTCTAGAATATCTTGTGCTTTATTTAAGTCTTTTTTAACTTTGCTGCGTTTCTTCCATGGAACACCTGTCATCCAGTCTATATAGCCACGAACAACCGTTGCTTCAGCAGACATAGCAGACATCATTTTTAATTTTTTAAGCTCTGCTCGCGTTTTTTGTTCGGCTTCCTCTGGCATACCTGCTTCAGATATTTTTGATTCTAACGCCTCAAATTCGTCAACGCCCTCTTCAGATTCACCCAACTCTTTTTGAATGGCTTTCATTTGTTCATTCAAATAGTATTCGCGCTGGCTTTTTTCCATTTGCTTTTTAACGCGGCTACGAATTTTCTTTTCTACTTGAAGTAAATCAATCTCGCCTTCCATTAGCGCCATTAAATATTCTAAACGCTCATGAACATCTTCAATTTCTAAGGCTTTTTGTTTTTCTTCAACTTTTAGTGGCATATGAGATGCCATTGTATCCGCTAGCCTGTCAGCATCATCGATACCTGTTACAGACGTTAATACTTCTGGGGGTATTTTTTTATTTAGCTTTATATAGCCTTCAAACTGGTTGATTGCCGACCTGATCAAAACTTCTTCTTCACGCTCATCGGCCATAGCAATAGCAATGGGTTCAACTTCTGCTTCAAAAAAGTCATTGGTTTCTGTGAACTGCAAGATTTTGCCGCGTACGTTGCCTTCAACTAATACTTTAACTGTGCCGTCTGGCAATTTTAATAACTGAAGAATAGTTGCCACTGTGCCAACTTTGTACATATCGTTCGGCTTAGGGTCGTCGTTTGCTGGGTCAACTTGAGCAACTAAAAATATCTTTTTATCCTTTTCCATTGCTTGCTCTAGACACGCAATAGACTTTTCCCGACCAACAAAAAGGGGAATAACCATGTGGGGATAAACGACAACATCCCTTAGTGCTAAGACTGGAATGTTTGAAAGTTCTGCGTCATGCGTCATATTGATGAGTTCTCTGCATTCTGTAAGTAATAATTAAGTATATGGGGCGACTGGTAAAAAGTTCAATTGTTGAAAGCAAAAAAGGAGCCAAATGACTCCTTTTTATAGACGACTGATTAAATATCACTCAGGAAGTGCTTGGCTCTTTTGGTTGTCATAAATCAAAAGAGGCTCTGACTGACCAGCAATGACAGATTCGTCAATTACAACTTTAGAAACATCTTCCATAGAAGGTAGTTCATACATAGTATCTAGCAAGGTTGCTTCAATAATTGAACGTAAACCACGAGCACCAGTTTTTCTATCCATTGCTTTAGCAGCTATTGCTTTTAAAGCATCTTCACGAAACTCTAATTCCGTGCCTTCTAAATCAAAGAGTGCACCATATTGTTTTGTAAGCGCGTTTTTAGGCTCACTTAGTATTTGTACGAGCGCATCTAAATCTAGTTCACCTAAAGTTGCAACAACAGGTAATCGGCCGATAAATTCTGGAATAAGTCCATACTTAACTAAGTCTTCAGGCTCTACATTTTGGAAATGTTCCGTTAACGTCGTCTCGTCTTTGCTTGACTTAACTTCGGCACCAAAGCCTATTGCGGTTCCTGTTTCTGAACGAGCACTTACAACTTTATCTAAACCAGCAAACGCACCACCACAGATAAACAATATTTTAGACGTATCTACTTGCAAAAACTCTTGCTGAGGGTGCTTACGCCCACCTTGTGGAGGTATTGATGCAACCGTACCTTCAATTAGCTTCAGTAATGCTTGTTGTACACCTTCGCCTGATACATCTCTTGTTATAGACGGGTTGTCAGATTTACGAGATATTTTGTCGATTTCATCGATATAAACAATACCACGTTGAGCTTTCTCAACATCGTAATCACATTTTTGAAGAAGTTTTTGGATAATATTTTCTACGTCTTCACCAACATAACCGGCTTCAGTTAACGTTGTTGCATCGGCCATGGTAAATGGCACATCTAAAAATCGAGCCAACGTTTCAGCCAATAATGTTTTACCACTACCCGTTGGGCCAATTAATAATATATTACTTTTACCAAGTTCAACGCCGTCATTATTACCTGACTCTGCATTACGTAAACGCTTATAATGATTATACACAGCAACACTTAATACTTTTTTAGCGTGTTTCTGTCCGATAACGTAATCATCTAAGTGGTTACAAATATCTCTTGGTGTCGGCAATGAGTCTGCATCTCGTTTTGGAGAAATTTCTTTAATTTCTTCACGAATGATATCGTTGCATAAATCAACGCACTCATCACAAACATATACAGAAGGACCTGCAATAAGCTTTTTAACTTCATGCTGGCTCTTGCCGCAAAATGAACAATACAGTAGCTTACTGTCATTTTCTGTAGATTCTGACATAGAGTCACCTCACTTTGCTAGCTTGACTAACCTAAGGTTAGTCAATAATTTCGTATTAACCCAGTGGGTTAACTAATAAACTTATTTTAAATCTCGGCGAGTAAGAATAGAGTCAATTAAACCATATTCTAGTGCATCTTCTGGCGTTAAGAAGTTGTCGCGGTCTGTGTCTTTAGCCACTTTTTCAATGTCTTGACCAGAGTGCTCTGCCATTAAGCGATTTAATTTTTCTTTAATATAAAGAATTTCTTTAGCGTGAATTTCAAAATCAGACGCTTGACCTTGGAAACCACCTAATGGTTGGTGAATCATGACACGTGAATTAGGTAAGCAGTGACGTTTGCCTTTAGCGCCACCTGATAATAAGAATGCGCCCATACTTGCCGCTTGACCCATACATACTGTCGCAATATCAGGCTTGATAAAGTTCATCGTATCGTAAATTGATAAACCAGCACTAACCGAACCACCTGGAGAGTTGATATAAAGGTAAATGTCTTTATCTGGGTTTTCTGACTCTAAAAACAAAAGCTGAGCACAGATCAAATTGGCCATCTGATCTTCAACTTGGCCTGTTAAGAAAATAACACGCTCTTTTAAAAGACGTGAAAAAATATCATAAGAACGTTCGCCTTTGGACGTTTGCTCAACGACCATTGGAACTAATGCATTGCTTGGCTCTTCAAACCCAGCTGCCACATTACTATTGTGGTTAATCATAAAACTTCCTTAAACAAAAATGGCTCGACATACTTTATGTATATCGAGCCATTAAATCCTTTATTCAACCCTTAAGTCAATGCGATTTTTAATTATGCTTGCTTAGGGTTCATAATTTCGTCAAAGCTGAATGATTTTTCTTCAACTTTGGCTTTCTCAAGTAACATTTCAATCGCTTGATCTTCTGTCGCTAAGTTACGGATGTTTTCCATTAACTTCTCGTCACCGTAGTAGTGGTTAACTACTTCTGAAGGATCTTCATAAGCTGATGCTTGAGTTTCAATGATCTCTTTTACTTTTGCATCGTCAGCTTTGATGTCGTTTGTACGAATGAACTCGCCAAGTAATAAACCAGTGCGTACACGGTCTTTAGCTTGTTGTTCAAACAATTCAGCTGGAAGCTCAGGCATATTGCTCGCGTCCATTTGGCCGCCAAAACGTTGCATAGCTTGTTGACGTAAAGCATTTACTTCTTGGTCAACTAACGCTTTAGGAACTTCTAGTTCGTGAGCTTCTAGTAAGCCTTTGATAGCTTGTTCTTTAACTTTTGCTTTAAGCGCTTGGCCTAATTCACGAGTCATGTTGTTTTTAACTTCAGCTTTAAGTGCGTCAACGCCGCCCTCTTCGATGCCAAACTTAGTAACAAACTCATCGTTAAGCTCTGGTAATTCTTGAGATTCAATTTTGTTAATTGTTACAGCGAACTCAGCTTCTTTACCTTTAAGGTTTTCTGCATGATATTCTTCAGGGAATGTAACGTTAACCGTTACTTCTTCGCCTGCTTTCTTGCCCATGATGCCGTCTTCAAAACCAGGGATCATACGACCTTGACCTAGCTCTAAATCAAAACCTTCAGCTTTTCCGCCTTCAAACTCTTCACCGTCAATTTTACCGATAAAGTCGATGTTTGCACGGTGACCTTCCGCAGCAGCTGCGTCAGTTTCGGCCCAAGAAGCTTGTTGCTTCTGTAGTGTAACCATCATGTTGTCTAGGTCAGCGTCTGTTACTTCAGCAACTGGACGTTCAACAGAGATTTTTTCAACATTGTCTAAAGCTACTTCTGGGTATACTTCAAACGTTGCAGTGAATTCTAAGTCTTCACCACGTTTCATATTCTTTGGCTCGAAGAAAGGTGCGCCCGCTGGGTTTACTTTTTCTTGAATGATGCCTTGAATGTAGTTTTGTTGCATTTGTTCTTGAGCAACTTCTACAAATACTGATTGACCGTAGCGCTTCTCTAGAACTGAAACTGGAACTTTGCCTTTACGGAAACCATCTATACGAGTTGTTTTACCAACTTCACGTAAGCGTGCTTTAACTTGAGTTTCAACTGCATCAGCTGGAACAGTGATAGTAATTTTACGCTCTAAACCTTGAGTCGTTTCTAAAGAAACTTGCATGTTCTACCTCAATTAATAAATTTGTGGCCAATACGAAAATCTCGGGCCCAATATTTTTTGTTCTTAAAATGACGCGGCATTATAGCTGTGTCTTATTGAATCGTCCACGCAAAAGGGACCAAAATGGGATAAATAATGCGCACTTAGGAGAGA
>JAOHFM010000021.1 GCA_028098005.1 Psychrosphaera sp. | reverse complement strand
AGTCCACTTCAACTGCGAAACTTGCAGACTTCTTATCTTCATGGAAAAGGAAAAGTGGGTCTGGAGTAACACCATCTACGTCATGTGAAAATGTAAGTTTAGGCTTAACGTTGAATGAACCAAATACTCGGTTAATTTCACCCGCTAGAATAACTCGATAACCCCAAGCATCTTCCGTTGGGAAAGCTTGCTCTGGAGCTGTTCCATTCTGAACGCCGTTCAATACGCCAGCAGCAACTTCTTCAGTCGTTTGACCACTGCGTTCTGTTCCTGGTGCGTTAAAACGCATAAGCTCTGGAGAAGGCATATCAGGAATGTTGATATAGCCAATCTCAAATACTGCATTAAAGTTATCTAAACCAAAGCTAGGACCAAATGAGTGTATAGCAGTTGCCTGAGCTTGAACTGTGTCTAAACGACAAAAGCCATCAGCCGTTGCTCCTAAGGCTGGGCTTTGAATATCACAACCTTCAACATCAGTACGACCGTATTGTGAAAGACCATTTAACTCTGGGCGGATACCCGCATTAGCTAATTGTTGTGGCATTGCCGCAAATAGTAGCTCTGCATCATCAATTTGAAGCGGCTCCCCTTCACGGTATGAAATTTCACCTGAAACAGCTGTTGTGCCTACTGTAGTGTTAAAGCTGAAGCCATACAGTTTAATATCTTCTGGGAATACGATTACACCTTTCGTGAACGCATTTAAGTTATTAAATTGGTCTGTAGATAAGCCACCGCTGCCCTGTGCAATTGCCATGGTTTGAATATCCGCACCAATAGCTGCTGAGCTGAAGTCTGATGCAACACCAGAGATCAGAGGACGACGTGAGTGGTAATTAATATAGTAGAACCCAAACTCAGTGTAGTTCAACTCTTCAGCAAACCAGCCTAGCTTGACACCAAACTGACCATCGTCGCTCGCTTCTCTATCGCTAGAACTGTCGCGGATAGCAAATTTCGTTGCATAACCTAAATACATTTGACCTAGTTGTTCTTGGCTTACCGCGCCCGAACCAGCCATCATACCAATCTCATTTAAGCCAGCAATAAGACCATCACGGTCAAGATCTGGATTTGAAGCGAAGTTCAATTGAATATTGTTATACTCGCCGCCCGCTCCAGCAAAATCATTAGTTGAGAAGTATGAACCAGGTACTGGTAAATGCGTTTTTTGCCATTCGTATTGATAAAAGGCTTCAACAGAAAGTGCGTCATTGATGCCAATATTAGCCCAAACCATTCCAGTAGGAATAAACGCTTCTTTTAAATCTGCGCCTGGCGCTTTTAAACGTGCTATGTCAACTGGGCTTACGTTAATACCATGAGGAATTAATGTGCTCTCACCCCAAGATAATACTTGCTCACCAACACGGATTGAAACAGGATTTTGACCATCGTTAAAGTCAAAGTCCGCAAAGAAGTAAGCATCTAAGAAACGGAAGTCTTCACAAACTAGCTCTTTAGCTTCATCATCACGACATACATCGAATGATTCACCTGTAACTGAGTTTTTATATTGCGTGCCTTCGGCAGCAAAATCTTTGTAATACATAAAACTAACAACAGCACCGTAGTTATCGGCGCTAACAGTTAGTTCATGGAAGCCTTTTACAACTTCAGAAAATGACTCACCAGCGTCGTAATTTAAGTTACCTAAATCGCCGTTGGTTGAGTATGAGCCCATTTGTGCCCAAACGTCTGTGTTTGCATACAATGGCGCATAACCTTTGTATCCAGACCAGTTGAATAATTGATTATTTGACTTGCCAATATTATTTTTGAAATCTCTATCTTCAATACGATATGCAGCGCCGGCTGAGAATGTCGAATCGAATGAAACATCAAAATTGCCAACTTTGAAATTAGCTGCACTTGCGCCCATTGATTGCATTGCTAGCAGTGCAGATGCAACGCTTATCGCCAATGGTTTGAGCGCAATCCTGCGTTCCCCTTTAGTCATATTTTTCTCCCCTGTCCTCGTTAGGTTTATTATTTTTTAATTTTTGTGAGGATTAATTTTTGCTCATCGGATGAGCAAAATTATTATTAATAATTACACCAATTACTTATGCGTGCAAGAGCTAAGTTAAATAACATGTAACTAAACTAGCTATCTGTAGCTATTTTCTACTTTATTCTCTTCAACGCAATAAATTTATTGTTTTCATCTAAATACAATTCAAATTTACCTTTTACTCCTAAACTAGTAACAAAAGGTCTAATATGATGCGCCGGAAACTGTACACTTATCCCTACATCCGACATAACTTTTATAGATGTATAAAGCCCTTGGTAATACTCTTGGCATTCCTGATGGGTTAAGTACAAACTGAATCGAAAAACTCTTATTTTCATCTAAATATCTACTGTAATGCTGCTTCTACTTTTTCAAACAGATCGTTCGATAAACTATTGTTTTGAAGATCTTGTAGAGCCTCTTTCATTAATTGAGCTCTACTTGACTCAAAACGCTTAAATGACATTAATGGATCTACTAGCCTAGCCGCTAGTTGCGGGTTAAAAGCGTCTATTTCTAACAGTAAATCTTTTAAAAATTCATAGCCCTTTCCGCTTTTGTTATGGAACCCACTTGGATTTCTCATAACAAACGCGCCATAGAGAGAACGCATTCTATTTGGATTCGTTCTTACAAACTCTGGTTTTTTAGACCATAATTCCATTGCCTCATACACGAGGTCATCATTTCTAGAAGCAACAATCTGAAGAATTTTATCAAATACTAATACTTGGCCAGGAAAGTCCTTGTATAAGCAATCTAACAACTCATCACACAACGCCTTATCTGCTATCAATGAAGATTGAATAGCGGCCATTTTGTCTGTCATATTTGTGCTATTTTCAAATAATGATTTTATTTTGGATGTTATCTTTTCGCTCGGCTTATAAGCAATTAGTTTCAATACAGACTGTCTTAAACTGCGGCTTGCAGCGTTGTTTGAATTATAGTTGTCGTCAATCTCACCAATACTTTCTATTATTGAAAAGAGCGCATTAGCCATTGACTCAGAAACTTCACCGGCGATGGCTGAACGAAGTGATAAAATTTCATCAACATTTATTGTATCCATTGAGTCAGCTAACGTTTGAAAACTTGGTATAGTCAACATTTCAGCTTTTACGGCATCATTTACCGTTGAATCGTTGATAACCCCACATAACACAGAGACCAACTTAGCCTTAATGTCAGAGTCTGAATTATCATTAAGCGCCATTTTCCATAACGTTTGTAGCATATCCCATCGACAAAACTGATCTGAAGCATGTCTTATAATTCGTTCAATGGAGCTCATATCTAGTTTTCTGTCTACTTTTACCGGTGCTGAAAAGTCTTCAAATAGCACCACATCAACAGGCTCTGGTATTTTAAAGGTGAAGTCTTGTTTGTGCTTGTTAAACTCTATTAACCCGCGTTCTACTGATTGCCCAGTTGCTACCGACAGCAATTCATATTTAACAGGGATAGTTAATGCAGCGTAGTCGTCGTTTCTGTTATAAATAGACTGTTCAAGTGAAACCGTTAATTGCGTCTCGCGGTGTTGCTCAGTCACGTTAACTACTGGCGTACCACTTTGACTGTACCAACGGCTAAATTGAGACAGGTCCTTATTGTTAGCGTCAGACATTGCATTAACAAAGTCGTCACATGTAACAGCTTGACCATCATGACGTTTAAAGTAGAGGTCTATGCCCTTCTTAAAACCTTCGTTTGTTAACAAAGTGTTCATCATACGAATGACTTCCGCACCTTTGTCATACACAGTGACGGTATAGAAGTTATTCATTTCAATAACTTTTTCTGGCCTGATTGGGTGAGTCATAGGACCAGCGTCTTCAGCAAACTGCATTGTACGCATAACATTGGCATGCGAAATTCTTTCAAGCACAGCACTGCCCATATCCGCGCTAAACTGTTGATCTCTATAAACTGTCAAACCTTCTTTAAGGCTTAATTGAAACCAATCTCGACAAGTAACCCGATTACCAGTCCAGTTGTGGAAATATTCATGAGCAATTACAGATTCGATACCGTGATAGTCTGTGTCTGTGGCTGTTTTTGAGTCTGCTAATACGTATTTACTATTAAATATGTTTAAGCCTTTGTTTTCCATAGCCCCCATATTGAAAAAATCCACCGCTACAACCATATAATTATCTAAATCATATTCAAGATCATACTTTATTTCGTCCCACTCCATAGACTTTTTCAAAGAATTCATCGCGTGATGTGACAAGTGAAGGTTCCCTTTGTCGACATAAAGCTCTAACGCAATCTCTCTACCGCTTCTAGTGGTGAATTTATCTTCCAGTAAATCAAAGTCACCCGCTACCATGGCAAATAAATAACTTGGTTTGGGGAATGGGTCATGCCAAGTTGATGTAACTCTTCCCGTAACCTTGTTATGTTCTTTAGAGATTAAATTTCCATTCGCTAATACATTTGGGTAGCTTGCATCTGCAGTGATAGAAACCGTAAAAACAGATAAAACATCAGGTCGGTCTAGGTAAGGAGTTATTTTTCTAAAACCTTCGGCTTCGCATTGAGTGCAAAACACACCTTCCGACTTATAAAGTCCTTCAAGTTGCTTATTATTGCTTGGGTCAACTATAGATTCGACAGACAAAGTAAATTGGTCTTTATCAACCCTTATTTCCAATGTGCCATCTTTTACTATGTAATCGGAGTTATCTAATAAAACATCATCTATGAGCACCTTAGCGACACTAAGCACCTCTGAATTTAGTACTAAATCGCTTTTATGTGTGCCATTGCGCATAACCTCAAGTATCGACGTAACAACGGTTTCATTGTCGTTGAGATCAATATCTAAATTGGTTGATGTTATTAAGAAGTCTGGAGCTTGGTAGTCGTTTCGGAATTTTGCTGTAGGATGAGATGTAGCTGAGTTTTCCATATTAAAACCTCAAAATTGGCCCTAAATGCAAAGCGGACTATTGATTAGCCCGCCTCTATTTTATTTTTAATGAATTACGATAATGCTGATTGTTTTTTTAATACCTTTATTCCTAAATAAGCAAAGGTAATTGCTAAAATTGGGTTCAGCAAATTAAAGAAAGCGTATTGCCAATATTCTAATGGGCTAACAAGTAACACCCCGGCCATGTATGCGCCACATGTATTCCAAGGAATAAGCGGACTAGTAATCGTTCCGCCATCTTCTAACGCTCTCGATAAATTAACATTCTCTAGTCCACGGCGTTCATATTCTTCGCGGTACATGCGTCCAGTCATTACTAACGACATATATTGGTCGGCTGTGACCACGTTAATACCGAAAGCAGTACCGATCGTCGCTGTAATTAATGAGCCAGAGGACTTAGCGGCAGACAAAATACTTCTAACAAAAACAGCTAGTAGACCGAGTTTTTCCATTACGGCACCAAACATTAACGCAGTCATAATCAACCACGTTGTGTTAAGCATTGAAGACATACCACCGCCACTTAGCAGTTTGTCCATATTATCATCGCCAGTAACAACGCTGAAACCATCAAACATTGCCTTCCAAACTACAGCAACTTTTTCTACGAAGCCATTGCCGCCAGCAATGCTCGCTAAAAGATCTGGTTGAAATACATAACCCCAAATTGCACCAATTAGAGCACCGATGAATATTGCTGGAAATGCAGGCACTTTTTTAATGGCCATCACCACTAGAATAACAAGCGGGAATAGGTGAATTAACGACACATCATAGGTGCTGCTGATGATTTCTTGAACATTGCCTATTGAAACGCTCTCTGCACTCGCTTGCTCTGTAAAACCAAGAGTAGTGAATAAAATTAACGCGATAACAAAAGACGGAACCGTTGTCCAAAGCATGTGACGAATGTGCTCAAATAAGTCACTACCGGATACTGCAGGTGCTAAGTTTGTAGTTTCGGATAGTGGGCTAATTTTGTCTCCAAAATACGCACCACTCACTACTGCACCAGCTGCGATAGCTGGTGACATACCTATGCCAGTTGCGATACCCATTAAAGCAACACCCACTGTAGCAGCGGTAGTCCAAGAGCTACCAATGCTCATTGCAACTATTGCACTCAATAAACACGCCGCTGCGTAAAACCAATCAGGGTTTAGTATTTCTAAACCAAAATAAATCAATGTTGGAACTGTGCCCGCAAGCAACCAAGTGCCTATTAAAGAACCAACGGCCAGCAGTATAAAAATTGCGCCCATAGAAACGGATATACCATGGATCATTGCTTCTTCTAACTGGTCCCATTTATAACCGTTTTTTAAACCAATTAGACACGCTACAGCAGTGGCCAATAACAATACAATTTGATTTGGACCATAGGAACTATCGGCGCCATATAGCCCGACTGATGCAGCTAATAACAAAACTAGGAATAGTAATGGTATCATCGCATCAAAAAATGAAGGTTGTTGTGTTGCTTTCAAGTGAAAATCCTCTAAAGAATATACTGCGATTAGGCGCCGAAGCTAACTAATCCTATTAGGTTTAGAAATACAAATAAAACCGCTACTGGCGTAAACCAACGTAACGTTACATACCAAAGATTAAATAGCCCTTCAGATAGATTTAACTCCTGCTGAACCGCTTCTTTTTGCATTACCCAGGCAACAAATATCGCAGTTGCTAAGCCACCTAAAGGTAAAAGTACATCAGCGGTTAGATGATCTACTAATTCAAAGTAATTTGATACGTGCTTTCCTACAAAAACAAAATCGAGTTTAGCCCATTCTGCGCCTGTAAATGAAAAAACCGTAAGCATACTTACGAACCAAAGGCTAACTACGGCTGTTAATGCAGCTTTACCTCTAGTGAAAGAGAGTCGTTCGACTAACCAAGCTACTGCAGATTCCACCATTGCAATTGCAGATGTGAATGCAGCGAAACCCAACATCACAAAAAACAGCGTTCCAAATACAATGCCGCCCCACATTTGACCAAACGCAATCGGTAAACTTACAAACACAAGGCCAGGCCCTGCGGTTGCTTCTAAACCGTTTCCAAATACTATTGGATAGATTGCTAAACCTGCTATAAGCGCGATCATTGTGTCTGCTATAGCAATAGCGACAACAGACTGCGATATACTTGTTTTTTGAGGTAAATATGCGCCATAAATCATCATAGCGCCGGATGCTAAACTCAAAGTAAAGAAAGCATGACCAAGCGCAATTAATACGCCAGAAAACGTCAACTTAGAAAAGTCAGGGTAGAACATAAATTCTATAGTCTGAGCAAAATCACCGTTAATTGCAGCATAACCTGCAATCACAAGTAACAAAACAAACATTGTTGGCATTGCGTAGGTCACTGCTTTTTCAAGGCCATTCTTAAGGCCTTTGCCAACAATTAATCCCGTTATGGCAAGCACAACAGTGGTCCACATAATTAATGTTGACGAGTCTGACTGCAGCTCGTTAAAGATGCTTTGAATTTTTTCTGGTGAAGCACCAACAAAGTTACCAGCAGCTGACTCAAAGATATATGAGACAGCCCAACCCGCTATAACTGCATAAAAAGAAAGAATTAAAAAGCCAGCAATTAGACCAACCCAACCAACTAAACTCCATTTTGTATTAGCTTTAGCTTCTAAAGCGAGTGCTCGTACCGAATTACCAGGGCTAAGACGGCCCCTGCGGCCTATAAGTACTTCCGCCATCATTACCGGTATACCAATGGCAAAAATACATAAAAGATAAACGATAACAAAGGCACCGCCTCCGTTTTCACCCATTATGTAAGGAAACTTCCAAACATTACCTAAACCAACGGCCGAACCCGTTGCTGCTAAAATAAACGCTAGTCTGCTAGACCATTGACCATGATCAACATTTGTTGACATGTGTCCCCCTTAAATTTTGTATTATTATTATTGTTATGTTTTTATTTTTATATAAAAAAGCAGCCCGCGGCTGCTTTTCTTAATGCTTAAAGCTTTATTATTTAGATATTTTTGCAAATTGCCCTGAAGAGACAAGATCAGCAATTATTCTTGCAGACTCTTCTAAAAACGGGTCAAGCTTTTCTAACTGCTCTGGCAAATCATCATCAACAGACTCTACCGGCTCCAATCCAAAACGTTTAAGTCTTTCATTGATTCTAGCTAAACGTTCTAGCTTGTTCTGCTCTCTTTCCGCAATTCGTTCTGCTTCATTTAAAGATATGAAATTCTTATCTTTATTCTTTTTATACTCAGCAATATCATTAAATAAGTAGTTAAACTCTGGCTCATTTTTAATTCTTGCTAGGTGCCTTTTATTAAGAAGATCAACCTGGCTAGATACAACTGCCGTAGTTTTATATTTAGCTGGACGAATGTTATCCCATGGCAATGCATTTTCTTCTTGGCTTTCACCCCAATCAGCTGCTTCTATAGCAGAAGGGAAAATAATATCTGGCACAACACCTTTGTTTTGTGTACTGCCACCGTCAATTCTATAAAATTTTGCAATTGTAAACTGAATGGAGCCCAACTTATTGTCAAAACGGTCAAACGCTCTGCCAATGCCTCGATGTTCTTGCACAGTTCCTTTGCCAAATGTTTGCTCACCAACTACAAGCGCACGGCCGTAGTCCTGTAATGCTGCAGCAAAAATTTCTGATGCCGATGCACTATATCTATCTACTAGAACGGTTAATGGACCATCGTAATAACTTACGCCGTCGTAGTCACCGCGTTGACTAATATTTCCAATGCTGTTGCGAATTTGTACAACAGGCCCTTTATCAATAAATAAACCAGTTAATAATGAGGCTTCCGTTAAAGAGCCTCCACCGTTACCTCGAAGATCAACAATAATGCCTTCAACATTTTGGTCTTTTAATTTTTTAACTTGAACTTTAACGTCTTCTGAAAGGTTATTGTAAAAGCTTGGTATAGTAATCACACCAACTTTTGCACTTAACTCACCAGTTTGAGATTCGAATATTTCTGAGTCAGCGGCTCTATCTTCAAGCCTCACTTTATCTCGTATAATAGACACCTCTTTAGCACTTCCTAGTGAATTATCACCACGTACTACTTGAAGTTTTACTTCTGTTCCTTTTTTGCCTTTAATAAGTTCAACAACATCATCTAAACGCCAGCCAATTACGTCTACATAGTCTTCTTTGCCCTGGGCGACACCAATAATTTTATCTTCTGGCTTCAGTTGATTCGTTTGGTCTGCTGGACCACCTGGTACTAGACTACGAATAACGGTGAACTCGTCAACGGGTTGTAAAACTGCACCAATCCCTTCTAATTCAAGGTTCATTTCAACCTTGAAACGATCGGCTCTGCGAGGCGACAAGTAAGATGTATGTGCCTCGATACTTCTCGAAAATGAATTCATTACTAATTGGAACGCGTCTTCGTTTTGGGATTGCGTCAAACGGCGAACGGCATTAACGTAACGTTTTTTTAATGTCTCTTTAATACCGTCAACATCTTTCCCTGCCAACTTCAAATTTAGAGCATCATACTTTAGCTTTTTAGACCAAAACTCATCTAGTTCTGCACTTGTCTTAGCCCAAGGAACGTCTTCTCTATCAAAATAAAAAACATCGGCTTTAGTGAAGTCCATAGGTTTATCTAACCAATCTATGGCTTGCTTGTACCTTTCAACACGACGCTTGATAGATTCTTCAAAGAGTTCAAATGCAAAATCTAATGAGCCTTTGCTAATCCCATCATCAAATTTATCAGAGTACTGATCAAATTTTGCAATATCGGCCGCTGTAAATAGGCTTTTGTTGTAATCTAAATTGCGTAAATACCTATCGTAAATTTTTGCAGACAGCTCATCATCTAACTGAACTTTTTTATAATGCGAACGAGAAAACCAGGCCGTGATCCTTTTTGACGCAACTTTATGTTGCGCTTCCTGCGCTAAATCTGGAACTACAAAGTCTTCAACCTTAGTTTCAGTATTTGCAACACTGAAAAAAGATAGAGATGCAATGATCGAGCTTGCTAATACGTTCTTTACTGTCTGCATATACGCTCCTATGCTTTAAAAATACTGTCCTTTGTTACCTTCATAACCATACCTGAAGATAATTGAACGGAAACCTCACCCTTTGAAGCTTCGACAATAGTCGCAGGCATTGGTTTCATTCCTAACTTAACTAAAACAGATGTGCCTTCACTAAAGTCATCATTACTTACTAACTCTTTAGCAGGTTCAGCCGGTTTCTGAGGTGCTTTTTCAGCAGACTTTGGCTTACGTTTCGGTGGGTTTTTTACCACTTTGGCCGCGCGCTTAGGGGCATCTTTCTTAGCTTGTGCTTTACGTTTTTCATCAAATTTAGCTTTGCTTTCAGCTAATTGAGATTTTGCATGCTCAATATGTTCATTGGTTAATGCTTCAACGTCTGCACCTACTAAATCAACTCGCATACCGCCCTTTTCAACAGCTTCCAAGTATCTCCAGCTATTTGTATAACGGCGCAAAGCGTGTCGAACTTGCGTTTTAGACACTGGATCTTCGTCTGTTAGTTCAGCTGCAATATCATTAAAAATACCAATTTTTAATGGTTTGGCTGCACCTTTGATGCTAAAGCTTTGTGGGAATTTATTTGCTAAAAATTCAATAACTGTTTTAAGGTCTGTTTTTTGTTGAGATTGCATTAATCGTTCTCTATTTCATCTAATTTCTGAACTACAAAGCTAGTTAACCAACTTTCTAATTCATCTAATTCATTTTCTATAACAAAGTCCTGGCCAGCTACTGCTTCCCATAACTCGTCGAATAATTTTTCAGCCATCAATGGTGTTGTATGTTCAGGTAACATCCCGTATGCCTGATAAACCATCTCATTAATTCGCTCTACCACTTCTTCTTCGTCACCATCCCAATCACCAACGATATCAATGCCAACTAGAAAATCACGAACATCTATAAACTCTTTCATTATGGACTAAGACCAAATACTTTGGATCATTTCTACTAACAGCTCCATTCCGTCGGCGTCAGACTGGTCAAAACGCCCTACGGTTGGACTATCAATATCTAATACCGCAACTAGCTTGCCATTAACATTAATAGGAACGACGACTTCTGAATTACTAGCTGCATCGCATGCTATATGCCCTTCAAATTCGTGTACATCCATAATTAGTTGAGTTTTATTTTGAGATGCGGCTGTACCGCAAACACCACGACCTACTGGAATACGGACGCAGGCTGCTCGGCCTTGAAATGGGCCTAGAATAAGCTCTTCCGTTTCATTGTTTACACTTTCGCCCATCAAATAAAATCCAGCCCAATTTACATCTTCTAGTCTTTCAAAAAGAATGGCACTTATATTTGAAAGATTTGCGATTAAGTTAGGCTCGCCTTCACACAAGGCTTTCGCTTGCATGATAATTTCACGATAGAATTCTTTTTTATCCAAAGTTATCCCACAGATTTATTTAAGTTAAAAATATAGCCTGCTAAGTTACCCCTAATCACCTTAAATTTAAAGGCGCATGGCTTAATAAAATAGGCAAAAGACCATTATTTGTTGGTTTTTTCCGCAAAGTCTTACAAAAACAATGAACGAACCTTATCTCGATAGCTTCTACTGACCCGAATTTCATGCTCGTTGTTAAGTTGAATTACGTATTCACCATTACTCAATGTCAGTACTTTCTTTACGGCGTTGTTATTTACCAGTACCGATCTATGGACCCTAACAAATAATCTAGGGTTTAACTCTTGTTCAAGTTGCTTCATGGTTTTACGTAATATATGAGTTTCACCATCATTACAATGCACACACATGTAGTCGCCTGCAGCGTCAACCCAAAGTACATCTTGTACCGCAATTCTGGTGGTTTCGCCTACATCTTTTACCGATATATAATCTCTGTAGCCTTGAACGGAAAGTGGCTCACCCTTTGCTAAGCTATCTAAGATATCGTCAGAATCCGAGCCGGTAAGTTGTGCCATTAACTTTACCAATTGAAGTTGTTGCTCAGTGTCGTGATTCGTTAAAAAGCTACGTTCAACCTTTTGCATGCACTCTTGTAAGCGCTCTTCGTCAACGGGCTTTAATAAGTAATCAATTGCATGTACTTCAAATGCTTGTAACGCGTATTGGTCATAGGCAGTTACAAATACTATTTTCGGTAGGTTTTTAATTTCATTTTGAAGCTTATTTAGCACATCAAAACCTGTCATACCTGGCATTTGAATATCCAAAAAGACTAAATCAGGTTTTAGCTCTATAATCTTTTCAATTGCTTGGTGCCCGTTTTTACACTGTTCAATGACTTCAACACGATCATATTTATCAAGCCTCATTTGTAGTCCCTTACGGGCAAGTGGCTCATCGTCTACTATTATTGTTTTAATTGTTTTTAACATTAAACAGTCCTACTCAGCTTCAAATTCTAATGGAATACGAATATTTACTTTCAGTCCATTTGGTTCAACCGACGACAATACAAAAGAATGATCATCGTATAAATTTTGCAGTCTTTCTTTTATGTTAGTGATGCCAACCCCAACGCCTTTTTGACTCGTATTATAATGGCCATTATCTAAGCCTGGTCCGTTGTCTTTGACTTCTAATAACAAATCATGACCAAACGTTTTGGCGCTAACGGATATAATGCCACCTTCATCACAGGCTGCAATTGCATATTTAATCGAGTTTTCAATTAAAGGTTGTAGTAAAAGACTAGGCACTAACGCCTGCTCTGCATCTTCAGAAACTTTCCAGTCAACAGTTAGTCTGTCTTCAAATCTAATTTTTTCTATTTCTAAATAAAGAGACAGTGCTTTTATCTCTTGTTTAAGGGGTACCTTTTTTATTGGGTCAGTATGAAGTGAATACCTTAAGAACTCACTTAACTTACTAACCATTTTATTGGCCGTGTTGTTTTCTTCACACATGATCAGTGTGGATATAGCATTCAACGTATTAAACAAAAAGTGAGGATTTAATTGGTAACGTAACATTTTTAACTGTGCTTGATTCGCCATATTTGCAGCAGTTAGTACTTTTTGTCTTTCTTTTTGCAACATTTGGTAGTACTTGATACCAAAATATAAGCCACTCCAACATAAAACAATATAAAAGCTGCCTAACGTATTATGAAAGTAAAATGTCCAGTCTTCAGGGTGTGAACCAAATTTGTAAAACTCAAAAAAGCTAAAACGCTTTATAACCCCCCAAGTTATACCGACAACAAATGACGCACTTAATATAGTCAAAATTAGTTTAGTTGGCGTCATCTCCCATACTTTTTGATACAAATATCTTAGTGGCAACGTCAGCATAGCACCAATATAAGCATCTGAAATTATGATGAAAATATAGCTATCTCTGAAATTATCAACAAATGAACCAATGTAGTGAACTAGCGCAAAACTGCACCAGCCAACAATGTGCAATATCCAAAAGAATTTTTTTCTATCGTCTAAAAGAGTTTGTACATTCAAATTTATATCGCCCCTCAGCGCAAAACAGCTACTGATTACATTATAAGGAGAAGGGTTTATTAAATACGGTAAGTAGACCCGCTAAGCGGGTCGTTAGTCGCATTACTTGCCGGATTTGTAAAAGTTAAGCCTTGCCTTTATCCATGCCGAATATGTGACAAAATATCCATGCTGGACCAATCATTAAAAACTGAACATCTTTAAAGAACGAAGGCTTTTTACCTTCTATTTTATGACCTACAAATTGGAGTATCCAAGCGACTACAAATACAATAATGGACATCATAAGCACAGACATATCCATGTTAAGTGACCACCAGTGCACAAATAAAACCGTTAATACAGAAAATATGACCATGCCCAGACCCAGTACGAGTGAAAGTTTGATGTAAAAAAACATGGCGGGGATCAGAAGCAGAGTTGCCCAATTTACAAGTGGTGACATGTTTCCAAGCGGGAATGGTATGCTCCACAAAAGCCCCACAACCGTCATAAATATTGCAGGGACACAAAGATAATGAATAACTTTGTTTGTTCGGTTTTGATGGCTCTCACCATATTCCGATAACCATTGCTGTAAATCTTTCATTAACCTGCCCTTTTATTATTATTTGAACGCAATATAAACGGGATTGGTATTTAATGACAAGATAAACCGTTCGATTTTACATTTCTATATCTGACAAAACTGGAGTTGGCTTTCTATTTTCATCCAACGCAACAAACTTAAATGAGCCAGAAATAGCTTTGTGTTTATCATCTTTATACATACCTTCGATAAAGATATTCACTTCTACAACCATACTAGTGCGGCCAATTTGTGAAACACTCGCTACTAGCTCAACAATAGAGCCTGCTGGAATTGGCTCTTTGAAATCAACACGGTCAGATGAAATTGTCACTAGCGGCTTACGGCAAAAACGAGTGGCACAAATGAATGCGACTTCATCCATCCATGCTAAGGCCTCACCACCAAATAAAGTATTGTGATGATTTGTTCGGCCTGGAAATACCGTTTTGGTGGTGTAAGTTGTTGCATAATTAATTCTAGCTTGGACTTTTTCTGAATATTCCATATGATCACTCTACTCTTTATTGGTTTAACTCTATTATAAACCTATTCTTACAGTAACCTTGATGAATACTTATGTTATTTAAATTAAGTGTTATTTTTTTAGTCACTATGGACGAAATTTGTTATGTCGACGGTTAATTATCAATTTTCTATTGAAGATCCCCACGCGCATTTATTTAATATAAAAATAGAATACACACCAGTATCCGGTTCAGAAGATGAACTGTACTTACCAAACTGGATTCCTGGTAGTTACATGATTAGAGACTTTTCAAAACATGTGTTGGAACTAAAAGCATATGACGAAAACGGTTCATTGGTATTAACCCACATCGACAAAAGTAAGTTAACGTTAAAACATAACAACAAACCTGTGACAGTAGAATATAAGTACTACGCTTTTGATTTAAGTGTACGAAAGGCTTATTTAGACCAGCAGTATGGCTTTATTAATCCAGCTAGCAGTTGCTTTGCTATCAAAGGCCTTGAAGACCAAGTTTGTCATGTGACTCTACACAAGCCTACTTCACACATTTGCCAAAACTGGCAACCCGCTACAGGATTAACCAAAAGTTACGGCACAAAA
The DNA here is from genome assembly GCA_028098005.1 of Psychrosphaera sp. The sequence goes on along the minus strand of JAOHFM010000021.1, from coordinate 9,833 downwards.
GCCTTTGGTTGGGGCGATTACAGCATAGAAGGCTATCTTGCGTTTACTGACTACCCTATTCTCTTTGGTGAATTAGACGTAGCCTCGTTCGAAATAAATCAGATTCCGCATCATGTGGTTACTGTTGGGCAACATTTTGGTTCTTTATCTCGTGTTGCAAAAGACCTAACGCCCCTTTGTCAGTTTCATGTTGATATGTTTGGTGGCTTACCAACCGACGTAGATCAGTATTTATTTTTGACTATGATAACTGATAATGGCTTTGGTGGTTTAGAGCACTTAAATTCTACCGCTTTGGTCGCTAGCCGTTTCGATATTATTGATGATAACTCTGAGTTTACCGACGGATACCAAACATTTTTAAGTTTATGCAGCCATGAATATCTACATACTTGGAACGTTAAACGGTTGAAGCCAGTGGAGTTTATTCCATACCAACTGGACAAAGAAGTGTATACCCACCAGCTTTGGTTTTACGAAGGAATGACTTCGTATTTTGATGACTTTAGTTTGGCAGCCACTCAAACCATCTCGAACGATACATATTTAAATACATTAGCCAAAGCCCTTACGCGTTTAGAGCGCGGCAAAGGACAATTAAGACAATCAGTAACCGAAAGTAGCTTTTTAACATGGACTAAGTTTTACCAACAGGACGACACGGCGCCTGACCAAATTGTAAGTTATTACGTAAAGGGCGCTATCATTGCCTGTTTTGCTGACATTGCCATTAAAAAACAATCAAGCGGCGAACAATCACTTAAAGATTTAATGCAAGCCGCTTGGGTTAAATTTGGTGAGAATAACTTAGGTACAACACAACAAGATTTAGAGAGTCTATTTAGTAACTTTTTATCCAGTGAAGATTACTCTACGTTTTTAAGCCTGTTGTACAGCAAAGATAAAGTAGATCTAAAGGAGACCTTTAAACGTGTAGGTTTAGATTTAAACTACGCCCATCAAGACAAACCTAATCAGTGGTTTAAACCCGTTAGCGTAAAACATAGACAATGTGAAGACACGGTACAGAACAAATTACAAACCATTGACCCTGCGCCTTGGCTTGGCGCCGTATTAGCAAATGTGCACGGAAATATCGTGGTAAAACAAGTTTTAGAAGGCTCTCCTGCTCAGCAAGCCGGCATTGCAACCGGTGACATCTTAGTTGCTTTTAATGGTCTAAAAATTAGCTCTGAAGCTATCGAGCCTTTACTAAAAGGTGCAATCAAAGAGTCTGGAAATGTCATTCACTACTTTAGAAAAGATTTACTTTGTTGTTCAGAAGTACGCTTTCAAGATAACAATAATTTTGTTGCTGGATTCACTATTGAGGACAAAGACAAACTAGCGGAGTGGCTTAATTAACAGCACTTTATTAATGTTAATTAAAAACAACAGGCCTGACTAGGTAAGGTATATAGTCAGGCTTTTTAATTATCTATTTGGTTAGTCCAACAGCAAGGCCGGATCTAGTCGGCGATTAAACCAGTTAAGTCGCCAATCTAAATGAGGACCTGTTACTCGCCCCGTTGCACCAATTTCTGCGATTTTTTCACCTTGACGGACTTCCTCACCTACTTTTACATCAATTTTACTTAAGTGAATATAAGTTGATGTGACACCTAAGCCGTGATCAATGATTAAGGTGCCACCAGAATAATACAAATCAGGCTCCGCAAGCACCACTTTTCCTGTCCAAGGCGCAATGACTTTAGTCCCAGTAGGACCAGCTATATCTAAACCAAAATGAGGACGTTTAGGTACACCATTAAATACGCGTCTTGAACCGTAAACCCCACTAATGCGGCCTTCTGCTGGTCTAATTGACTTTTCAACAAAGTCAGTACGGTAAGACATTTTTTCACGGGCTTGTTTTACTTTCGAAGAGTCTGAACTAATGCGAGTTAATACGGATTTTGGTGGAGAAACATACTTTTGAGCTACACCATTTACTCTATCTACTTTATATTCGCGCTGAACCACATTAAGTGAATGCGTTTCAACGCTACCGTCTGCATAGGTAATCATTAGTTTTGATTGGGCTTGTGCATCAACGCCAAAGCCAAATACAAACAACTTGTTACCTGGGTGCACAGGCACTTTTACACCGTCAATGGTCACGCCTTTAATATCTTGGCTTGATTTCCCATATAATAGTCCGCCCTGAATAACATCACCAGTAAGCGTTATTCGTGCGTTATTTAGAGTGACATTTGAGCTAAAGACTGCGTTAACATTGGCTGAGCCAAGCAGCAAAGTCATAACTACCAACAGACGTTTAATTACCATCACATTCATTTAATATAATCCCTCATTAAATTTATTACCCACATTAACCAATGTATGCAATATCTTGTAAGCCAAACCTTTTACGCAATGAAAAACTAAGCAAACGCAATTGCGCCTTTAGCAACCCCTTCGTAGGCAACCACTTTATAGCTATTGTCTGGATATTGAGCTTTTAATTTGTCTGCTAGATACTGAGCAATCAGCTCAACGGTAGTATCCACTGGCATGCTATATACTGACGACTTTTCCATCGCCAATTCAAATTTACCTTGCGATGACTCATATTTGTAAGCAACCTGGCTTTGCGTTTTTGAAATAAACTCTAACTCTGCGTCCGATACTTCATCTTCATCAGTGGCTACGTATATGTCTTCCCAAACTTTAGACACTTCTTTTTCTAAACGAGGTGATTTCATTTCATTTTCAAAAACTTGAATTTTTGAGCGGTGTCCGTGGGCTATGCGTTGGCAATTACCATCATGTTTTTTTAAGCCGTGCGTGTAGTGATAATAAAAGCCACTTATTTCTTCCGCGCGTAAAGACAGTTCAACTTTTTTAACGTTAGTGGGTAACTGAGGTTTAATAACTGACGCTAGATGTTTAATCACGTGAGACATTTCAATTTTATCTGCGTCTACAAAACAATAAGCATCTGACGGGCTAGAGATAGCGATTTTTTCGCCGCCTAAAGACTCAAACTCAACCTTAATGTAATCTTGACCATCAATATGCTCAACATTAACGCCACTAAATTCGGTAGGGATAGCTAGCTTATGATCAACAGTATCATCAATAATACGTTTAACTTGTTTTTTAACTTTAGAGAAGTCTAAAACCATATTTTGTTCATCAAGTTCACCGTGTAATGTCAAATCGACAATCCAGCTTTCACCCACCATGCCTCGTTGCGTGCACAAATAGGAAAAATCGATAACGGTTAAATCATTAACAAACAGTTGCATATTACTCTCTCTCTTTAATTCGAGCCGGTATTATAAAGATAATTATCACGCATCGCATTAATTGTTTTAGTTAACTTGGCGAAAACTATCAGAGTAAGTCATAGTATAAAACAATACACAAAAACAGGCGGTTAAATGAAGAAAGTTTACCAATGCAGTAACAACTTAGAATTGCAGCCCTTTATTGAGACTTTAAAGCGGTTAGATATAAAACACTTAGTAAAAAAATGAATACATTTCTGGTGCGATTGGCGAGTTGCCGTTTACCGAGGCATGGCCGCAACTGTGGGTATTAAACGACAACGATCTTGAAACAGCAAGAAGTGCATGCCAAGCAATAGAACAAGATTTAAAAAGCGAGAAACCAGACTGGAGTTGCAGTCATTGCGGCGAAGAAAATCATGCTAGCTTTGAATTTTGTTGGCAATGTGAGCAATTAGATCTTCATCAAGTTTAAATTGGCTGAGTTTATTTCACTAATTGCTCAAGATAGTTTTATTTACCAGCTACCTGTGTTTTCCATAGATAACCATGGCTCTTGCGGCGGTAACGACCCATTCTTTTGAATCAACTCAATACTTATGCCATCAGGCGAGCGAACAAACGCCATATGTCCACATCTTGGTGGACGGTTAATTACAACACCACCGTCTTGTAACTTTTGACACAGTTCATAAATATCATCAACCCTGAATGCAAGGTGACCAAAGTTTCTGCCACCTGTGTATTCCTCAGGGTCCCAGTTATAGGTTAACTCAATGGTAGGCTTTTTAGTTTCTTGTGCTTCTTCTAGTTGATCCGGTGCCGCTAAAAAGACCAGAGTAAATCTACCCTTTTCACTGTCTTGACGATGAACCTCATGCAAACCCAATAACTCACAATAAAACTTCATAGATTCTTCAAGGTTATTGACTCGAACCATAGTATGGACATATTCCATTGGTGTCTCCTTACTGACAAATTTAAAAACGCGTTGAATTTAACATGCTTAAACATCTAAAACATTAAAAGCCCATTCGGAAAATCCCAACTGGTGACTTTTTAACAAAGTCAGTATAATACGCGGCCTGAATTTTTAAAGATGCGCTCAATGACTAAACCGCAAATAACGTTGGCACCTATGGAAGGTGTAATAGACCACCTCATGAGACACATGCTCACTAGCATGGGTGGCATTGACTTATGCGTCACTGAGTTTATTCGCATTGTTGATCAAAAACTGCCGGAACGTGTTTTCTACCGGTATTGTCCGGAGCTATATAACGGCAGCAAAACACCAAGCGGTACTCCTGTTCGAATTCAACTTTTAGGCCAAGAGCCAAATTGGTTAGCGGAAAACGCGGTAGTGGCAACCTCTTTAGGGAGCCCGGGCATAGATCTTAATTTTGGCTGTCCAGCAAAAGCCGTTAACAAAAGTCGTGGCGGCGCTATATTACTTAAAGACCCTACTACGCTTTATAACATTGCCAAAGCTGTGAGGGCCGCGGTACCTGATCATTTACCGGTAACGGCTAAAATGCGTCTTGGCTTTGACGACGCTAGCTTAGCAATTGAAAACGCTCAAGCCCTATCGGAGGGCGGAGCAAGTGAAATTGCCATCCATGCTCGAACAAAAAGTGACGGTTATAAACCCCCGGCCTATTGGGAACAAATAGCAGTTATAGCAAAGCATGTAAAAACACCGTTAATTGCAAACGGTGAAATATGGAACCCTGAACAAGCTAAATTATGCCAATTGAGATCTGGCTGTAACAACATTATGTTAGGTAGAGGTGCGCTAGCGTTACCTAATCTAGCAAGCTGGATAAAAGGTGAACAGGATCCGTTAACTTGGGTTGAGGTATTGGCACTTTTAATTACCTATTCAGAGTACGAAATTGAAGGTGATAAAGGACTTTATTATTCAAACCGAGTAAAGCAGTGGATGGTTTATTTAAAAATGAACTATTCGGAAGCGGAGCCATTTTTTCGGTCTATTAGAACCATTAAAAAGACAAAGGAAATGTTAAAGGCTATTGTTGATGAACATAGACAATATGCGGGCGTTGCAGAAACAACTTAGCTAGGTTATTTTATCCTGAACTTTTTGATTCATAAAAATAAAATAATCAGGATCTAAAATGCAAAAACAACTTACTACCAAACGTATCATGCTAACCGCAGCTATATCTCTTGCTTTAGCGGGTTGCTCTGTAGAAACTAAAACAGAGAATGTGACGTCTCAGAATCAAACACTAACGGAAGCTGACGCAAAAGCTTATGTTAGCAACGCAGAGCAGCGTCTTTCTGAAATTTACGAGTACGCTGCAAAAGCAGAGTGGGTAGCACAAACCTATATCACTGAAGATACTCAATTCATTGCTTCTAAAGCCAATGAAGAAATTAAGTTACTAGGTATTGAGCTTGCCAATGGTGCTGCAAAGTTTAAAGACTTAACGTTAGATTACGATACCAAACGAAAATTAGACCTTTTAAGACTAGGCTTAACACTTCCAGCGCCAGCAGACTCTCCTGAACTTGCCTCTGAACTAGCGAAAATCGAAAGTAAACTTTCTGCTATATATGGCTCAGGCTCCACACCAGATGGTGATAAGTACGACCTAATTGCCTTGTCAAACACAATGGCAACATCAGATGACCCGGAAGCCATGCTAAATGCTTGGATAGACTGGCGAAAAGTATCTCCTAGCATGAAAGACAAGTATGTGCGCCTTGTTGAAATTGCTAACCAAGGTGCTAAAGATTTAGGCTTTAGTGATGTAGGTGCAATGTGGCGTTCCAAATACGACATGAAGCCAGATGCTTTTGCAAATGAAATGGACAGGGTTTGGGGGCAAGTAAAACCATTATACGACTCACTTCATTGTCATGTTAGAGCCAAGCTAAACGAAAAGTATGGCGATGAAGTTGCTCCTAACGAAGGTGAAATACCGGCTCACTTATTGGGGAACATGTGGGCGCAAACTTGGGGCAACATATATGATTTAGTTGCGCCTGAAGGAGGTTCAGGTGTCGATGTAACAACCAAACTTAAAGAGCACAACTACACACCTATCAAAATGGTTGAACAAGCAGAAAGCTTCTTTACATCTCTTGGATTTGAAGAGTTACCAGGCACATTCTGGAGCCGCTCTCAATTTGAAAAGCCCGTAGGCAGAGACTCTGTTTGTCATGCTAGTGCATGGGATGTCACTGAAACGGATTATCGTATAAAAATGTGTATCCAGCAAACGGGTGAAGAGTTCAACGTGATTCACCATGAGTTGGGACATAATTTTTACCAACGCGCCTATAATCAAAAGCAACCATTACTCTACAGAGGAAGTGCTAATGATGGGTTCCATGAAGCTATTGGTGATACAGTAGCATTATCAATTACACCAAAATACCTAAAAGAAATTGGTTTAATTGAAAAAGAGCCGGATGCATCTGGTGATCTACCATTTCTAATGCGCATGGCCATGGATAAAGTTGCCTTTTTACCATTTGGTTTAATGGTAGACAAATGGCGTTGGCAGGTATTTAGCGGTGAGTTAACACCTGATCAATATAACGAAGGTTGGTGGAAATTACGTGAGCAATACCAAGGTGTGAAAGCTCCAGTAGCTCGTACGGAAGAAAACTTTGATGCCGGTTCTAAATATCATATACCTGCGAATACTCCTTACTCACGTTACTTCTTAGCACATATTTTACAGTTCCAATTCCATAGAGAGCTTTGTGATATTGCCGGCGAAACTGGTCCTCTGCACCGTTGTTCAATTTACAACAACAAAGAAGTGGGCACTAAGTTAAATGCAATGCTTGAACTGGGCATGAGCAAGCCTTGGCAAGAAGCGTTAGAAGCAATGACAGGCTCTAAAGAAATGGATGCGACAGCTGTAATTGACTATTTTGCACCATTAAAAACATGGTTAGACAAACAAAATGTTAATCGTCAGTGCGGTTGGTAATGACCCAATACTGCAAATGTACTAATACGAAATAGTAGTTACATTTGCTGTAGTACTTTTACAGTAGATACTAAAAACGGCAGTTTAACTGCCGTTTTTTATGACTTTATATTACCTAATACAAAGAAACTTATTTAACGCCTAACTCGCGCAAACGCTCATCTAAGTATTCGCCCGCTGTATAGCGGTCAGACAAAACAACGTCTGGGCGTGGGTGTAAGAATAGAGGTAAAGAAATACGAGACTTACTTCTATCTGCGCCTTCCGGGTTAATTACTCTGTGAATAGTAGATGGGAAATAACCACCTGAGGCTTCTTGCAGCATGTCACCGATGTTCACCACTAAACAACCAAAATCGCCTGGTACATCAAACCAACTACCGTCTTTTTTCTGAACCTGTAAACCACCTTGGTTTGCAGCAGGTAATACAGTTAATAAGTTAATGTCACCGTGTGCAGCGGCACGAATCGCACCTACTTCTTCTTCACCCGTAATTGGTGGGTAATGAAGTATACGTAGAAGCGTCTGTTCGCTATCTTTGATCATTGAAGACAAGGCTGCTTTGTAATTTACAGATACATCGGCAGGAGAATGCTTTTCTACCCAGTCTAATAAGGTAGATGCCAACTCGTTTGCTTGTACAAAATAAGCATGAACTTCTTCACGTAACGCTTCAGGACATTGTCCCCAAGGGTAATAATGATAATATTCTTTGATGTCTTTTTTATCGGCACCTTTTGCTGTTTCACTTACTGTATCAGGGAAGAATCCGTCTTGTGTTTCAACATTAAAGTGAAAGTCTTGTTTATTATCAGACGAAAAGTAACCGGCCCAATTAGAATAAATAGACTCTAAAAGATCTTTTTGTAATGGATGGTTTTTTAATACGCCAAAACCCGTTTCATGAAGAGACTTTACAAACTCTTCCGCTGCATTATCAGCTTTATAATCAACAATAGATAACATTATAATTTTCACCTCTTAATTTATGCGGCGAATTATATGTGATTTTAGCGCGTAATCAAAAAATAAAGCGGAAAAAACAGACTTAGATCAAACTAAATGTTTATTGAGCTGGTTTTTGAACGATTAAACTTACTAAACATTCTATTTCCAAACTGAAAAACGCCCAGACCCAGTACAATCAATAAGCCGCCCGTTAATAAACTGATAGAAAAGCGCTCATCATTTAAAATGATACCTAAACTCATGGAAACAACTGGCGTTAACATAGTGACTAATGCCACAGTACTTGCTTCAAGTTTTTGAAGAATATAAAAATAGGCTAAAAATCCTAATAGCGATGCGAATAGTCCCATATAAACAACGGCCCAAACTGAGCGGCCTTGCCACTCTTGATAATTTATTTCACCGTCTAATATAAACCAAGCAATTAAATAAACAGGCAGTGACACGAGCAAAGACCCCACCGTTGTTGATAACGGATGCAAATCTACCTTAACGCCCTTTACTAAAACACTACTTAAACTAAATAAGACAACGCCAATAAAAATGAAACTAAAGCCATAAATAGCACCATCATTAATAATCATATTTTCACTACAAACAATGGCCAAGCCTGATAAAGCGATCAATAACGAAATCTTTTTTGTTTTAGTGAACTTGTTTTCCGACAGCCACCGCTGGGCAAGCAACCCAGATAGTATTGGTGTTAAACCAAAGCTCAACGCCATTAAACCTGACGAAATATACTGTGCAGCAAAATAACAAAACAACATCCCGACAGACAAACTAATGCTCGAAAACAAATACACTTTAATTGCGTTTTTTGATGTATTGAGTTTTATATTAAGGCCTTTCATTAAGACAAGTCCAACTGAGGCTGCAATGGCCATTCTCATTAACAGTGATAGGGTCGGAGATATTGATTCACTGCTCCACACTATTCCTAAAGGCGTAGTAGACCATACAAGGACAACAACTAAAAACGCAATAGATACCGGCATTAATAATCCAATTTTAAAAGGAGCAATAAAACAAATGAAATAGGACTAGAGTATATACTTTAACCCAACAAGCACGAAGTAAAAATTTCATGTGACAGCTATATTATCTCATGTCAAAGTAGCCTAAACATGCTAAGTTAGTTACTCGTAAATTTTGGAGGAAAAATGAAGAGAATCATAGTTTTAATAACTGTTTCATTAATAGCATCTGTAATAATAGGTATGCTTGCTCTTTCCTCCTACCTGGCCAGATGGGCCGTTGAAGAAGTCTTTTTAGAACAGGAGCTCACCCTCCAAGAAAACTTCAATTTAAATTATGACCCTTTTATCGGTGAAGTAACCATTTCAGACGCTGCACTTTTACATCAAAAGTCCAATGAAATAGTGTCATTTAAAACCCTGATTATTAACTTTGACCTATTGCCTTTGTTAAGTAAAACCTTAAAGGTAAATCACTTTGAATTCACCGGACTTGACCTAAAAATAGATCAACAGCCCAACAGCCCATTAACTGTTGGAGGGTGGTCAACCGCTAATTTTAATTCTAAAAACGAAAGTAAAATTGAAAGTGACGAAGAAAAACTTGAGACTAACGCTCAGCAAAGCGAACCGCTTATAAATCAGATACAAATTGGAATTATTGTTTTTAAAGACTTAAATA
>JAOHFM010000020.1 GCA_028098005.1 Psychrosphaera sp. | reverse complement strand
CTAAGGTGCCACAAAGAACTTCAGATTCTGAACAAGCTGAAAAAAATGAAATCGTTGAAGAGCGTATCAACTTGAAACAGACCTTCGCGATGATGCAAGATAAATATGCATTGGGCTTTTCGCTGGCCGTTGCCCTTTATGTGGCGGTTGAAGTGGCAATTTATGTATGGATGCCATCACTTTTTGTGGATTACAACGGGAATTATATTTGGATGGCTACCTACGCAATTACTATATTCTTTGCACTTAGAGCTGCAGGACGATTTTTAGGCGCTTGGATGCTGAGTTTTTGTTCTTGGGAAGTGGTGTTGTTGGTAGCAACTGGGCTTGTAGCTGTTTGTTATTTAGTTGCAATGATATTTGGGATACACGCAGCAATATGGGCGCTGCCAGCATCGGGCTTATTTATGTCGGTGATTTACCCTACCTTAAATTCAAAAGGAATTAGCTGTTTCCCACGCTCACATCATGGTGCAGTTGCAGGCGTAATTTTGTTTTTCACCGCAGCAGCTGCAGCCATTGGTCCTTTAATCATGGGGATCATTAGTGACAGCTTTGGTGAAATAAAATACGGCTTTTACTTGGCAACTGGATTTTCTGTACTATTGTTTGGCTTTGCGGCTTATAACCTGGTAGCTAAGCCAGCAAACGCGGTTTTAGCGAAGGACTTTAGTGCAGACGAGTAAATTAAAGTCCTGATTCACTATCAGGACTTTATTTTTTGTTAAAAAGCTTAATCGATTAAGGTTAGGCCAATATGTTAAACAAATAACTTCAACAGGGGTTAAACATGAAAAATAATATAAATAAAATAAAAAAATTTACCGTTTGTCTTTTAGCACTGTCTGTTTCTCAAGCGCTTGCCGCAGATGAAGAGACAAATAAAAAAGGACTGGACTTTGAGCGTATCGCCGTTACAGGTGTTGTAAAAGGTAAAAACGTAATGGACTCCAGCGTTTCTATCAGTAGTGTCGATCTATCAAGTATCGAAGTTGCCACTCCACGAACAACTGCAGAGATCTTCAGACTTATTCCAGGTGTTCGTTCAGAAGCAACTGGCGGTGAGGGTAATGCAAACATTGCGGTTCGCGGCTTACCAGTGGCATCTGGCGGAGCCAAGTTCCTTCAGTTACAAGAAGACGGTTTACCCGTATTGCAGTTTGGTGATATTGCCTTTGGTAACGCCGATATATTCTTGCGTGCTGACTCAACTGTATCATCAGTAGAATCGATTCGTGGTGGTTCAGCGTCAACGCTGGCGAGTAACTCACCTGGCGGTATTATTAACCTTATCAGCAAAACTGGTGAAGATGATGGCGGCAGTGTTGCAACTACCTTTGGCGTTGATTATGACTCTTTTAAGACTGACTTTGAGTACGGAACAGAGATAAGTGACACATTACGATTCCACATCGGTGGTTTTGTAAGACAAGGTGATGGCCCACGAGATGCAGGTTATACGGCAAACAAAGGCGGACAAATCAAAGCAAATATCACCAAAGACTTCGATAATGGATACGTACGTTTATACTTTAAACATTTAGATGATAACTCAATAGGTTATTTACCAATGCCCGTGCGCGGCGATGGTAGCTCACTACCAGGCTTTGACTCTCTATCAGACACTCCGCATTCGGCCTACTTCACTAAAACCTTATCTAGAGGTAAAAACGGGGAAATACGATCTGGCGATATTAGAGATGGTATGAGTCCCTTGGTTGATTCATTTGGCGTAGAAGCTTCATTTGATTTAGGCAATGACTGGCAAGTGGAAAATAGATTTAGAAAATCATCTGTAAGCGGCACTTTTAATGCGCCTTTCCCTGCAGAAGTTGGTGAAACATCTGCCGTTGCAGAGAGCATTGCAGGTACTGGAGCAACTTTAGAATATGCAAATGGTCCACAAGCCGGAGATAGCTATAACGAAGACTATGTAATGAGGATCCATACATTTGATGTTGAAATGGATGATTTTGATAACATTGTTAATGACATTAAGTTAACAAAAACCTTAGACAATACTAATGTCACCTTTGGCTACTACGTTGCAACACAAAATATTGGAATGAGCTGGTTATGGAATTCCTACCTACTAGAACAAAAAGGTGACAATGCAGCATTAATAAATGCCGTAGCAGAAGACGGCACTTCATATTCTGACAATGGTTTATACGCTTATGGAACGCCTTTCTGGGGTAACTGTTGTCAAAGAAATTATGATGCTGATTACACAGTAACGGCGCCTTATGTTGCGGTTACAACGGATTATGAAGACTTTACTTTTGATGCAAGCGTTCGATACGACAGCGGTGAAGCTCGCGGTACCTATGCAGGTGCAACAACAGGCACTTATGATATGAACGGTGATGGCATAATTTCAATGCCGGAGGTTGACGTTGTAAATATCGATAATGCCAATGCATCGCCAATTAACTACGATTGGGACTACACCTCGTACTCTGTGGGTGTGAATTATAAAATAGACAATGATACGGCGGTGTTTGGTCGTATTAGTCATGGTGGTCGAGCAAACGCAGACCGACTTTTATTTGGTAAGGTAAGACCTGATGGTTCTGTAGCGTCCGCTGATGCCATTGATGAGGTTGATCAAATTGAAGCGGGTGTTAAGTATCGTCAAAACGAATTGGCTATTTTTGCCACTGCGTTTTATGCAGAAACGGAAGAGCAAAACTTTGAAGCGACTAGCCAAAGATTTTTTGACCGAAAATATGAAGCAATGGGCGTTGAGGTTGAAGCATCTTACTTTGTAGGTAACTTTGACTTAAGAGGCCACCTCACACTAACCGATGCTGAAATCACTAAAGATGCGCTAAATGAGTCGGTGGTTGGTAATACGCCACGTCGCCAAGCGGACGTTGTTTATTCATTTACTGGCCGTTATAGCTTTGAATCAGCAGCTGTGGGCGCAAACTTCATTGGCTCAAGCGGCGCTTACGCACAAGACAGCAATGAACTTGAGTTTGACGCTTACACCCAAGTTAACTTGTTTGCAGACTACAACTTAAGTGACAACTTAACAGTGTCGTTAAATATCAATAATGCCTTTGACTCTGAGGGTATTACAGAGTCAGAAGAAGGTGCTTTACCAGCGAATGACATTATTAGAGCGCGTACGCTAACAGGCAGAACAACATCCTTTACACTGCGTTACATGTTCTAAATATAGTGACAGTGAGATAGCGACAATAGCTATTCTATAATTTACGTCACAACTTAAGGGAAGCTCTCAAGCGGGAGCTTTCCTTTGTAATATTAACAAGGGGTTAAATGTAACTATGTTAAACGTTGTTTGTTTTGGTGAAGTGTTGGTTGATTTCATTCCTAATGAGTCTGGGCTTTACACCCCTCACGCTGGCGGCGCACCAGCCAATGTAGCTGTGGCTGTTGCAAAACTCGGCGGTAATAGTCGTTTTGTTGGTGGAGTTAGCACAGACGCTATGGGAAATATGCTTGAAAAGTCTTTAGTTAATTATGGTGTTGATACTCATTCAGTGATCAAAAAACCAAATAAGACGGCTCTAGTGTTGATTAGCTTAGATCAACATGGTGAGCGTAGTTTTGAGTTTTATCGGGACAATACCGCCGACCTAGTAATAGATTCGGCTGATGTTAATTCGATATCATTTGAGCAAACTGGTTTTTTACACCTGTGCTCCAACACGCTGACCACTGACTCACTTTCACGAGCTACCTACACTCTTATCAATAACGCAAAAAAAAGTAAGACATTGGTTAGTTGCGATGTGAACCTGCGCTTGAACTTGTGGCCAGCAGGTACAGAAAGTGAAGCGATCGCGGCCAAAGTAGCCGAGTGCTTAACATATTGTGATGTGATTAAGTTTTCACAAGACGAACTTGCTTTTTTGGCCAAGCATTCAAGCCAAACGGAAAGCGAGTATGTAGCCTCTTTGTTAGAAAAAGGGGTAAGAGGTGTATTTGTCACAGATGGGCCAAATCCAATACAGTTCATATCATCAAGTGTGTCCGTGACCGTAACACCACAAAGTGCAGAAGCTATTGATACTACTGCTGCAGGGGATAGTTTTGTTGGTGGGGTATTATATAAACTGTGCCAAGCCCAAAGCCAAGAGCAAGTTAAGGCGAGCTTAAAGAGCGAAGAGTACGTATCAGAAGTTATTGATTTTGCAAGTCGGTGTGGAGCCTACACAGTTACTCAGCGAGGTGCATTTGATGCTCTTCCTACATCAGAACAACTGTTGAACTAAACTTTTTGGTCTAAACTGCGTACTGATAAGCTATTACTTTTACTTGTTTTAGGCGGGTGTATTATTTCAGACAACGGTCGCAAAATCCCTAAATCTCGATTATCTCGGTTAAGCCATCTTGGTGGCTTAGCCGCACGTGTCGCTGGCAATATGCTGGTTGATGGCGCTAAACAACTGAGTCGTGGGCAAAAGCCTTCAAGTCAAAATCTACTTCTCACACCCACCAACATTGGTCATGTTGCCAATAAGTTATCGCACCTTCGTGGCGCGGCCATGAAACTAGGTCAAATGATCTCTATGGATGCCGGTGAGCTAATTTCGCCAGAGTTAAGTGCTGTACTAGGGAAGTTGCGGTCAGACGCGGCTCCGATGCAACATAAACAATTGTTAACCATGTTAAGAAGTCATTGGGGTGAAGATTGGTTAGATAAATTTAGTCAGTTTGAGTTGCGCCCTTTTGCGGCAGCATCCATTGGCCAAGTTCACCTAGCACGATTGGAAAATGGGCAAAAGTTAGCAATTAAAATTCAATACCCGGGCGTGAGAGACTCAATCGCAAGCGATGTGGACAATGTTGGCACACTTCTCAGTATGTCGGGGCTTTTGCCCTCTCAAGTGGATATCAGCAATTTATTAGAGGCCACTAAATCACAATTGCAAGATGAGGCCGATTACGCGCTTGAAGCCAGTTATATTAAAAAGTACCAGTCTCATTTAAACAGTCATGAATTTATCTTGCCGCAAGTTGATGAAAACCTAACTAAAGACGATATTTTGGTGATGCGATATGTGGAAGGCGATACCATTGAAAGAGCCATAACTCAACCTTTAGAAGTGCGTAACCAAATCGTTCGCAACCTAATTTGGTTATTCTTAAAAGAGCTGTTTGATTTCCGACTAATGCAAACCGATCCAAACTTCGCCAATTTTTTATATGACCCAGCGTCTAAAAAAATAGGACTGTTAGACTTTGGTGCCACCCGAGTTATTCCTCCACACATAAGCGAAGGTTATCAAAGACTATTAGAGGCAGGCGTAAACGATAATCGAGACGAGGCAATATTAGCAGCTAAACAAATTGGATTTTTTAATGAGCAAATTAGTCCAGATTATTTAGATGAAGTAATGAAAATATTTGATATGGCCTGCGAGCCATTAAAGTATGACGGTGAGTTTAATTTCGCCACCAGCCAACTAGCAAGTCGCGTCCGCGATGTGGGTTTGAACATTAAAAATCATCGGTCTGAATGGCACACACCACCTGTTGATGCGCTATTTATCCATCGAAAGTTGGGAGGCTTGTACTTACTTGCATCAAAGCTGAATGCGTCTGTTAATATCAAAGAGATTTATGCGGAATATGTACACGACAAAAATAAAACATAAATATTTGTAATAAATAATTAAAAATCCCTACTAATGAAATACTAACAAGTAGGGAGATTACAAATGAACACCGTATTCCGTTATTCACGACATAGACTAAAGCTGTATCATGGGCCTTTATTCGCTAAAGATTTGGTCCAAGTTACCCATGTCTGACTATCAACAAAACTTCGAGACAATTATTGCAAAGTACAGGCTGTCTTTATTCAAGGTTGCTTCTACGTTTGAGTCTGATCCGGTATTAAGGCTCGACCTATTGCAGGACATGTTTGTTGCTGTTTGGCAGGCTTTAGCGTCATTTCAAGAGCAAAGCGCCCTACATACATTTGTTTACAAAGTGGCTTATAACCAAGCCTTAAATCATGTAGCCAAACAAAGTAAACACCAAAGATTTGATGAGCTTACCGACAACATCGAATGTAAAACCAGTGATATTGAATCTAATGTCAGTGCGCTCGAGTCATTAAGCTATTTAACCAGCAAAATTGGACAACTGCCTATATTACAACGGCAATTAGTTACTTTGTCTTTAGAAGGCATTTCCTACAAAGATATGGCGGAGATATCTGGGCTTTCTGTGACAAATGTTGGCGTTCAGCTAAACAGAGCAAAATCCAAACTTACTAAGCTATTGGAGAAAGAGTAATGAATCAGAGTCAAAATTCTTGGGATGACTTAATCCAAAATTGGAACCACAACGATGCAGACATGGATAAAGAACTTCCATCTGAACAAGTGTTAATAGACCAAATAAACAAGCAAACGCGCAATGATAAAATAGGCGTTGTTACTTCCTTAGTTGCAGGTTTTGCACTTGCTAGCTATATCATAGTAGAAATGAACGCTGGGTTGCCATCCCTTGCCGATACCATTTTATATTCGGTGTTTTTGCTAATGTCTATCGCCATTGGTTTATTCCCTCTTCTTTCAAAAAAGCGCTCTATTCAAGTATCAAACAATCACACCCAACAACACATAAACACGTTAATTGGTCAGTCTAAGAATAATTTAAAAACGCTCATTTTTAGTCGATTTGTATGTGCACTTGCATTGGTGGTAAGTATGTCACTAGTTGGCTTAATTGCGTTTGTTGCTCTAAACAAGCCGCTAGAAATAAAGCACTTTATGGTAGGTGGTATTGCTCTAGGGTGTAGTCTGCTGTTTGTTGGTATTTTTATTTGGCTGAAAAAACAAAAAACGCAGTTAGAACACCAAATAGAAGTATTGACTAGCCACTTAAGTTAGCAAAACAACTGGCTATTTTAATATCTAGTAAACTTAGCTTGATGTTCGCTGTGTTTTTAATGCAAAGTAGAAACGTTGATCACTACGTCAGAACAAACAGGCCAGTTAACCATGAATGTTAAATCTACACTTTTAAGTATTGCTCTTTTATTAAGCCCAGTTGCTTTTAATGCCAACGCTATTGCTAGCCAACAAGTATTTGGCAGTGGTGCTAACACTAACAATGTATCAAAAATATCGTCGATATTAGCGTCTCCCGATGATTATCTTGATAAAGAGGTCACGATAAAAGGCACCATTGCTAAAGTTTGCAAAAAACGAGGTTGCTGGATGGAATTGACCTCAGACAAAAAGTTTCAAACCTTTAAGATTAAAGTGAAAGATGGTGACATGGTATTTCCAATGGCCGCAATCGGCAAAACCGCCTTCGCCACGGGAAAGGTTCAAGAGCTACCTATGACGTTAGAACGCACTAAGCAGTATTTAGCTCATATAGCCGAAGAGATGAACGAAGAGTTTGATCCTGAGTCGGTTACCGAGCCTAAGACGGTATACCAATTGGTGCCTAACGGCGTCACGATTCAAGACTAAAAAGCCGAAACAAGTTCGGCTTTTCTTTGTTGCGGATTATTTATTCAAATTTAAAATTGATAGTTAACCGACAGTCTTATCGTACGCGGTTCAAATGCGTGGTAATGAACATCTTCAACAGGGTTCATTTCTGACGCTAATTGAGACTCGTAAAAGTAGTCAATATCGTGGTCGTTACTGTTTGTTAAATTTAACACGTCCACTTTGTAAGTCAGTGGACCATCTCGGTAACCCACTCTTAAGTTACTGATAAAACTTGCATCAGAATAAACCGACCCATCTTCGATTAATGGACGTTTACCAAAATATCTCAGCCTAAAGCTACCAAACCAAGCATCGTCAATATCCACATTTACACCCGCTTGAACAACGTGTTTTGGTGCGCCAGGGATTAAGTCGCCACCTTCAGGATTACCCGAGAATTTGGCTTCTGTGTAAGCGTATTCTAAATCAACGCTTAACGTTTCATTAAAATAGTAATAGGTGGTTAGCTCTAAACCATGACGTTCAGACGCGTCGCTGGCTTCAGTATTACCGGCATCGCCAACAAATAGTAATTCGCTGTCTAATTCTAATTGCCATAATGCAATAGAAACGTTAAACAATTCACTCATGTAGCCACGTAAACCTAGTTCGTAGCCTGTTGATTTAACAAGAGGGTTTACTGCGTCAACCGCTTCGCCGTTTGAAGGGTCAATGCGTATTGTTGTGCCTCTAGCATCATTAGAGTGAAACCCTTGGCCGTATGAAAGGTAACCTTCCCAAGCGTCGTTGATTGAATAAATAACATTTGCTTTTAAAGAGGTTTGCGAGTCGTCGGACTCACCACTATTAGCCGCAAGATTAACGTTATTTATATTTGTTAGACCCATACCATTGCCAACGAGATCACGCACATCAAAGTCGTAGTAATCATGGCGAAGCCCAATCACAGTGCGAACGCGTTCATTCCAGTCAATGCTGTTTTGCCAGTAAGCACCTAAGCTAAATTCATCCACGCTGTCACGACGAATAGTACCAAGACGTTGACGTTCTTTAGTGCGGAATAAACCAACTTCTGCAACATCATCATTACGAAGCTCAACGCCAACCACGTTGTTCATAGGCATGCCATTCGATAGCTTTATTTCGTCTAATGTATAGCTTAGTGAGCCACCCCAAATGGTACGGTCGTCAACTTGTTCAAACTGATCACCATCAAGGGTATCATCTAACAAGTAAGTAAAGTTTGACCACAATGTCATGTCATAGTTGATGGTATAGGCATTGGCTTGCCACTGACCTTGTTGCCAATCGACACTTAAACTATAACGCGATGATTCACCACCTACGCTTGTATCAATTGAACCAAACTCGCCAATTAAGCCAGACTCAACGGCACGACCCGGTATTTGATCAGCGCTGTTCCATGTATTGTCATAGGCCATAAATGTTGCGCTAATAAAACCGTCTTCTAATTCATAGGTTTGCTTAAGCAACGCATTTGTTTTATCTAAGTCTTCGTTTATGTCAGTCCAAGGACCATCATATCCGGTATGGGAAAAGGCATATAATGTATCGCCACCAGCTATTTCAGCATCGTTAAGCACAACAAAACGATGATAGTTGTCTTCACCTAGCGTAAGTTCAACTTGTCCCTGTTCTACTTTTTTAAACGTAGAGAACGCAGCATGACCTGCACCACTGAAGTCACCAACATCGGCGTAGTAAGACCCCTTTTTGTAACTCAAACGTTCAACCGTCTCCGGTATTAAAAAGTTTAAATCTGTATAACCTTGACCGTGACCGTGCGAGCGCATGTTAACGGGCATGCCATCAACAAAAGTAGAGAAGTCGGTGCCGTGGTCTAAATTAAAGCCACGCAAAAAGTATTGGTTCGCTTTACCTGTGCCGCTATGTTGAGTCACAACCATTCCAGGAACTAATTCTAAAACTTCACCGGTTCTTAATAACGGTCGGATTGAAATCTCTTCTTGGCCAACAAGACCTTCAGATGCGGATATGGCGTCACCAATTAAATTTGTTTTACGACCTTCAACAGTTATAGTTTCAAGCGTATTACTTGCCTGCTCAGCCGCCTCTGCAGTTTCTGCTGTAACAGAAAATGGCATTGCTGATGATCCTAAAACGATTGGTAACAGCCATTGATTATGCTTCATTTGGTATCCTTTCATGTATTAATTCGAAAAACAGCCAGTGGTGTTTTCTATTGTGAGTATTATACGGATACCTCATAAAATTGGATGCAGATAAAATCTGTTCATATGATTAGTTTGTGGAATAGTCGAATTGCTTGATCTTACTGTGACTATTTTTCGTTTATTGTTTTGAAAGTTTTTTCTTACTTTCACGGTTTATTGTAAAAAGAACTGGAAAAAATTATGAATTATAGTGCGACGTTAAAATTTGCAGTTGTTGTTTTACTTGTGGTGTTGATTGGGCTTTCTTTTAAATCTATTCAAGCCTCTCCTACAGAGGCTCACCTAAGGCAAAATCAGTTTAGTGATATAAATCAAACTACTGAATTGCTTGAGTCCTCTGACATTACTGACGCGACAATACAGCATCAAACATTAGTGTTAGGCTTAGGCTGTTTTTGGGGTGCTGAAAAGCGCTTTGAAGCACTTCCTGGTGTTATTAATGTTTTATCTGGATATGCTGACGGGCGAGGGCTAAAACCTACTTATCGCGAAATCACAAAATTAAAGCAGAAGTTTAATGATGATAATTTTGCTGAAGTTATTCGCATTGAATATAACCAGAGTGCAATTACTACTGACACACTAATTAAACTTTTTTATGAAATGCATGACCCGACTCAAAAAAATAGGCAGGGAAATGATATAGGCACTCAGTACCGATCTACAATTCTGTACAACTCAAAACAGCAGGCTGATATTGCAACTCGTTTAACGGCTACTTTTCAACAGCGTTTAAACGATAAAGGCAAAGGTCTAATTCAAACGCAAATTAAACCATTAGATAAATTTTATCCAGCGGAAGATTACCACCAAGATTACATTGCGAAAAACCCAAACGGATATTGCCCAGATCATAGCACGGGCGTAACTTTTGAAGACTCGCCATTGCTTGCAAAAAAGATGACGGCGCCACCAGCAAAAGTGGATAACTCTAACCTTCTTATTGGCAAACAAATTGTTGTTATTGATGCTCCAAACTGCCCTTATTGCGAACGTTTTAAAGAAGACGTGACCAATGATTATGCTGGGGATATACCACTTCACTTTCGTTTAGCGAGCCAACTAGATGGGCTAACTATTTCATCGCCTACCTTTGGCACTCCAACAATTTTGTTTATGGAAGATGGTAAAGAGCGCTTAGGTCATATGGGTTACATGACTGCAGACTCTTTTTATAAGGCTTTAGGGGCATTTAAACTTGGTGATACAGAGGCCTATAAAGTGGCATTTGGCAAAGGCACCGATAACCGGTTTTGCAAAGCTTACGACAAATTTAAGAATACCCCACCAGGGGTTTTTATAGACAGTTTATCGGGTGCACCGTTATTTGATACCTCCGACCGATTTAATTCTGGTACCGGCTGGTTGTCTTTTCATCGTGCGGTTGAAGGCTCTGTAACTTACCATGAGGACAATTCTTTTGGCATGGAAAGGACTGAGGTTAGAGCCAAAATTACCGGTATTCATTTAGGGCATGTATTTAACGATGGTCCTAATGGCGGAAAACGTTATTGTATTAACGCCACTGTACTGGATTTTGTCCCAAGAACTTAACAGCCCGTTGTCACTTTACCAATAACGGGCTCATTTCCTCGACTGTTCACGACTTTTCATTTTACTCCTTAATGATGCGAGTATTACTTAAATATTGACCAAGCAAGACGCTTGATAAAGCAAATGCTGGTACTGTAATGGCCAAAGACATTGCGCCGCTAGGAAAGTAATAACCAACAATAATCCCAACAATTGACGTGACAGTAAACTGGAGGAACCCTAGTACAGATGATGCTTTACCTGCACATTCAGGAAATGGTGCTAACGCCATTCCAATTGAGCTACCTAGACTAAAAGAAAACCCAAAACTACCAATACTTAAAAAGATCAAATATTGAGTCAGAGAGTCTGGATTAGGCTCTACAAAAAACATAGCCGAGGAAACCATCATTAGCAATAAACCCAAATTGCAGGTTACCCGAGCTGACGACAAACCAATTAATTTAGTAGCGCAAAACGCCGCGAACATAATTAAAAAAGCGTTGCTGCCAAACACCAACGAAAACTCAGTGGGTGTTAAGCCTAAGTTATCAATTAATAATACTGGCGACTTAACAACATACTGAACAATAAACGCCATTGAAGCCATGGACGCGATAGCATTTGGTGTAAAGTTTGCGTGGGACAATATATACCAAAAGCTTTTATTTGACTCTGTCGGATTTGAGGCAACAGAGCGTATATTGATTGCTCCCGTTGTATTTTCAATCGTTGATGATTTACCTTCTCCAGCAACTTGAGACTCAACTGCTTTATTTGTTTCGCCCAGTTTAAATTTTGTAAATATAAAGGTTAATGCGCCTAACACTACCAGCAAACCAAAACAATATCGCCAACCCAATTGAACTGAAATCAACCCACCTAAAAGTGGAGCGAGCGCAGGGACAATACTTTGCGCGCCGTTCAAAATTGAGTATATTTTTGCGCTTTCATCTTCATCAAATAAGTCACGTACAACCGCTAGCGCGGTCACAGCACAACCACAAGCACCAATGCCTTGAATAAGTCGACTGGCAATGAGTGTTTCAAGGTTAGTGGCAACCGTCGCCAATATTGACGCCAATACATACACAAACAAAGAAACCAGCGCGATAGGTTTTCTGCCATATTTGTCTGACAACGCTCCTAAAAATAACTGCCCTACACCCATGCTTATTAAGTAAAAAAAGATGCCTAGCTGTACGTTATCAACCGACGTATTTAAATCGCTCGCGATGAGTTGAACCGCCGGTAAATAAATATCAACAGGCAATAGATTTAAGATCATAAACAGCATCATTAACCACACGATGCCTTTTTTACCTAAATTGTTATTTTTGACGATAGGGGAAAATGAACCTGACAACTAAACCTCCGGCGAATACATTCTAGATACGATGATTTTAGAATATTATAAACAGCCGCATTATAGGTAGGTTCACGTTTTTCACAAGATGGGTAATTTGTTTTTCATGAATTATTGACCTAAAAAAGCGACTTAATAAAAGCCGCTTAATTATCAAACTATTTCAAGACGAGTGACTTTACCTTTTAGGCGACTCTGTATTTTGGGTTGCCTCTACCAAACTATTGAAGACTAGTTCAACTCTAAGACCACCAGTAGACTTATTGCTTAATAATAAATAGCCAGAATGAGCCGTCATGGCTTTTTTAGCTATAGCAAGGCCTAAACCTGCCCCGCCACTATTTCTCTCTCTAGCGTCGCTATGACGATAAAACGGTTCTGATATTTTTGACAACAAATGATCTGGTATTCCAAGCCCATCATCTTCAATAATTAGTTGAACCTTGTTACCTTCAACTTTCGCCTCAAAAGTGATCTGACTTTTTGCATATCGAATACCATTCCTAAGAATATTCTCTATCGCACTCGATATTACTTTGCTATCAAGAGTGACACTTTTATTGGGCAAAGCATCAATACTGATCGTTTTGCCTAATGACTCCGCTTCAAATTCGGCGTCTTGTAAAATAGGAATTAATACATCCGCTAATGTATATTCTTGTAAATCTAGGTGCTGTTGTTTTGTTTCTAAACGCGACAGCATCAAAACAGAACCAATCATTTGATCAAGTTGCTCGGCTTCTTTTTCTATTCTAGCTAGGTAACCTTCTCGCTTTTCTTCATTGGACTCTTTTGCCAATCCTACTGCGAGTGACAGCCTTGTAAGAGGTGAACGAAGCTCATGTGATATATCGGCAAGTAAACGCCTTTGCACACCCATTGATGCTTCTAGCTGTTCAGCCATGTTATTAAAGTCACCAGACAATTCACCAAGTTCATCCTTGCCCACATATTTGTCAGGCACTCGGCTACTAAGCTCACCTTTACCCACTTTTTCAGCCGCGTCTCTGAGCTCTCTGATTGGTCTTGCGATTCCACGGGTAAATAAGAAGCTCAAACCTAAAGAGACTAAAATAGGCACCGTAAACTTCAGCCAAATTGGTAACAAACTAAACTTAATAAGTAACGGAGGGTTACGTTTGGGGGTTACTTCGTATAAATGAAACACCTCATTGTTTATCTTTACTTTAATGGGTCCAATGGCGTGATAATTCTCTGTAAAAATATATTGCGGCGTTAGGTCATCCACTTCCGATAATAGATTTAAATCAACACTTTCAGGTACAGGGCCACTCAATACGGACATTTCTGACGTTGAGCCCTTTAAGAACAAAACTCGCTTTCTAGATGAACGATGCAACAATCTCTGCAGCTGTTTGCTGGTAGGTAAACTGTTAAAGCGCTTCTCAATAAATAATGCGTACTTTTCGATTCCACTGACTTTTCTAGGATCCAAGGGCTTAGATACTAAGTCCGTAAAACTCACTGAGCTTATTAATAATAGAATGACAATGGTGATGGCGATTGAAGACCAAAACCAAGCAAAAACTTTAAATAACAAACTGTTTAAACGAAGCATTACTTACCACCAACCATTATTTACCACCAACCATAATGTAACCAGAACCTCTTATTGTATGAATGCGCTCATGATTTGAATGCTGGGCAATCTTCTTTCTTAAGTTGCTTACGTGCATATCAATAGAACGGTCATAAGCTGCTAAACGCCTACCAAGTACTTCTTGGCTTATGGTTTCTTTGCTGACAATACTGAGTGGATCTTTAAGCAGTAAAATAAGGATCTCGAATTCAGTGCCAGTCAGTGTAATGGCGTGCTGGTTTACTTTTGCACTTCTCGATTGAATACATACTTCTATATCTTCAAACGAAATTTTGTGTTCATTTTGAGGCTGCGTAAGTAAATCAACTCGACGCACCATCGCTTTAACGCGGGCTAACAATTCTCTATGATTAAATGGTTTAGCTATGTAGTCATCAGCGCCTACTTCAAGACCATAAATGCGATCATAATCTTCTCCTTTTGCCGTTAACATAATGACCGGAGTAGCTTTGGATTGCCTAAGCTTTTGCAACACTTCAAATCCATTTAGGCTTGGCAACATTACATCAAGCAAAATAAGATCGTACTCTGCATTCGTCGCTGCGTTTAATCCTTCTTGGCCGTCGTGCAACGCAGTAACCTCAAAGTCATTTGATTGTAAATATTCTGACAACAATTGTGTTAACTCAGTGTCATCGTCAATTATTAAAATACTTTTTGTAGCCACGTTATTCTCTCAGCTCTTTAGGAAGAAATGCCATTTTATGCAAAAAATAGCAATGGACGTTAATCTTTACATTACTTTGCATTCTCTTGGCGTTACTTTGCATTGAAGGAATTAGTATTAATATCAACTTAACAAAGCGAGGTGCTTATGAATACTAAATTACTTTTATCTTTATCTGCAGCAGTAGCCTTAGTTGCTGTGTCAGTAGCCCAACCGGCTCATGCTGGAGAGAAAAACCATGAACGTAAAGCTCAAATGGAAAAACGTGGACCTATTTTGTTGTCTGAAAAAGCAGCTAAAAAATTAGGTTTAACAGACGCCCAGCAAAGCCAAATCAAACAACTTTTTGAACAGGCAAAGTCAGAGACTGAGGCGGATAAAGAGAGCCTTAAGTCACTGAAAAAACAGTGGCGTCAATTATCTAAAGCAGATGTATTAGACGAGCAGTCTCTGTTAGAAGTTGCAAACCAACAAGCTGCCTTAAAATCAAAATTAAAAGTACATCGCCTTAAAACTGAAAAGGCTGTGCAATTAGTGCTTAATGAAGAGCAGCAAGAAATGGTGGCTAAGTGGAAAAACAAGAAAAAACGTAAAGCGCGCCATCACCGTGGCAAAGAACGAGCTTAATTAGATTAAATTTAGTTATTGTTACAACTTAAGTCGTGAAATTGAGTCACTTAATGAAGCAGCCAACTGGGTAATACCAAAGGCTGCTTTTTACCACCCATTGACCACTTGTTGTTTGTACATTCTGTTACAACCACAACATTGCATGTTTGTGTTATTTACTTTTTAATTAGGACTTAAAAACAACACGGACGACCTTAAAATGCGTAACAAAGCACTGTATATCTTCACTTTATTTTCTAGCTTTTCGTTTTTCGCGCAAGCAGAACAAAACGATTGGAACTTCACCATGGGCTCTGGCTTCCCCTATTTCGCTACCGTTGGTACAAACTACGAATTAGACGACGTTTCCAATATTTTTGTTAACTACAAGATTGGTCTAGATGATGGTTTTTCTATTGGCTATGAAAAAGCGTTAGGAAATCGACGCCATTCAATTGGCGGCTATGTTGGTGCTGTTGGCATTAAAGATGATGAATGTGAAGATATTGATACCACGGAATATAGTAACAGTGATGATTTAGGAACAATTATAAGCGCGCCAATTGGACATACTTTAGGCTGTGCTTTATCAGCTGCGTTTGGCAATGAGAGCACTCAAGGTTTGGCTGTATTTTACGGCTATAGCTCTACTGGCTTAAACGAGTCTGGCTGGAAACTTAGACTAGAAGCAGGCTATGGCGAAAACAAAAACCGAGAAAACAATGTGGGACATTTAAATTTCTCCGCTCGTTACCAATTTTAGCAACACACCTAAGCGCAATTGTTGAGTTAATAAATGCACTTTTCGACAAAGACACCTATGGTTATTGGTAAACCATATTCATCGGTTTTTCGTAATGCATTGAAATATCTAATTAACTTAACAAGGATACAAAAATGACTAAAGCTTATGCCGCAAAAGAGGCTGGTGCCGCGCTAACTGAAATTGATATTGATCTAGGTGGTTTAGATGCCAACGATGTATTAATTGACGTTGAATACTGTGGGATTTGTCACTCTGATTTATCAATGTTAAATAACGAGTGGGGAATGTCTAGCTACCCTTTAGTTGCTGGTCATGAAGTTGTCGGCAAGGTAAATTCGATAGGCGATAATGTTAAAACATTAAAGGTTGGTCAAACCGTTGGGTTAGGTTGGCATTCAGATTACTGTAAAGCCTGCGCTAGCTGCGGGACGGGCGATGAAAACTTGTGTGACCATGCACAACCTACCATTATTGGACGCCATGGAGGCTTTGCTGAACAAGTAAAAGCGAATGAAGCTTCTGTTGTTGCGTTACCTGAAGGTATGGAACCGAAATCTGCGGGTCCTTTATTCTGTGGGGGTATTACGGTATTTAATCCTATGGTGCAGTTTGATATCAAACCAACCGACAAGGTCGCTGTTATTGGTATAGGAGGCTTAGGTCATATCGCTCTGCAATTTCTAAATGCGTGGGGCTGTGAAGTTACTGCATTTACGTCTAGCGAGAGTAAAACCGAAGAGGCTAAGTCATTAGGTGCACACCATACAATCAACTCTCGAAATGAGGCTGATATTGAAAAAGCCGCCGGGTCTTTCGATTACATTTTATCAACCGTGAATGTGAAATTAGATTGGAATTTGTATATTTCTACTTTAAAACCAAAGGGCAGACTTCACTTTGTCGGTGCTACTCTTGAGCCTCTTGATATTGGCGTATTTGGTTTAATGGCGAAGCAACGTTCTATTTCATCATCGCCTGTTGGTAGCCCCTCTACAATCAAAGCAATGCTAGAGTTTGCGCATCAACACAACATTAAGCCTCAAGTTGAGATGTTTAAGTTTGATGATATCAATAATGCTATTGAGCACGTAGAAAGTGGAAAAGCTCGTTATCGAGTGGTATTGGAAAAATAGCCAAGCTTACTCTGTGAGTGAGTAAGCTTGAAGTTAACACTCGTTAATTGCATCTATCAGGCAAACTTCAACCTAGTTGCAGTTTGGTTTTTGTGTGCTCTTTTTATACAATGGCTGAGTAATTTTAAGATGCTCAGTCAGCTTCTTTATTCGAGTTTCATTAGACGGGTGTGTAGACAAAAACTCTGGTGGAGCGCCGCTACTCGCCTTCGCCATGTTATGCCATAGGTCTACCGCCGCTTTTGGATTAAAGCCTGAAACAGCCATTAGCTCCTGGCCAATAATATCGGCTTCTTTTTCATGTGTTCGACCGTAAGGCATTAGTACACCATATTGAACACCAACCCCTAATCCCGCCATGACTAAACCTTGAGTTTGTTCGTCTTGACCAGACAATAATACGCCGGAAATTTGCAATGCCCCTTGTGCTACGGAGTTTGAAGATAGTCTCTCGTTAGAGTGGTTTGCAATAACGTGCCCTACTTCATGCCCCATTATGGCCGCTAACTGATCTTGATTTTCAGTGACTTTTAGAATGCCTGTATAAACCCCAATTTTGCCGCCAGGCAATGCAAACGCGTTAATTTGATCTGATTCAAATAAAACGACTTCCCAATTTCCGTTGTGAGCATCTTTACTTACGTTCGGTGTTATTTGATCTGCAACACATTGCACATAAGCCGTCAGCTTTTTGTCTGAACTTATTGGGATTTCCTTTTTCATTTGTTCAAAAGATTCGGATCCCATAGCTGACATTTTATCGCCAGAGAACATTGTGATTTGATTACGACCTGTAGGAGAGGTACTGCAAGCCGACAAGCATACGGCGATACAGACACTAGATAATAGTTTTAATTTGTACGTCATGAATTAAAGGCCTTTATAATTATTTGGATTAACTATAATAAAGATTACACGGAATGTTGAGCAAATTCCCTAACAAATAGCGATTTAAGCCATCTAGGTTATTTTAAGCAACACACATAAACCACTTAACCATTGATTTTAATCAAGTTTTATATTGTCGCAACATTGCCTACATCTTGCTTTATAGACGTTAACATTGAATATTTATTGAAAGGACACCTTTATGAAACTTAAAACAATTGCCTCAGCTTTGCTTGTTAGCTTTACGTTATCAGGTTGTGTTATCCACGTAGGTCATGCAAATGAAGCGAAAATAGAACTTACAAAAATGCTTTCTTTAGAGGCTTCTGATGTTCGAGAGATATTTGTGGAAAATGGCGCAGGTTCAATTGATTTAATCGGCGTTGACGGACAATCAGAAATTAAAGTAACGGCAAATATTAGAACTGACAAGCCTGAAAACTATCGATTTTCTCTTATACAATCAGGCGACAAAGCGACATTAGTTGGCAAAATTGATCAAGGCAATATGAACTGGGGTAGCAATAACGCGAAGGTAGACTTGGTAATCAGTATGCCAAGTAAACTAGCCTTAGAAATTGATGACGGTTCGGGCAATATTACTGTAGAGAATGTTAAAAGCTCTGTAACAATAGACGATGGCTCTGGCTCAATGGTATTAGATAATATATCGGGTGATGTAAATATTGATGATGGCTCCGGCAATATTGAAGTCACTAAAGTTACTGGCAATCTTGAGGTTGAAGATGGTTCTGGCTCGTTGTATGTGGATCAAGTCACAGGTGACGTAGTCATTGACGACGGTTCGGGAAGCCTAGAAGCGATGAATATTGGGGGTTCTCTTGATATTGAAGATGGTTCTGGAAGTATCGTTGTTAAACACGTAGAAGGATTCACTAAAGTTATTGATAACTCGGGAAATATGGTCATTAGAAATGTAAATAATAGAGTGTATTTAGAAGATGGCAGTGGCGATATTTTAGTAGAGAACACCAAGGGACTCGAAGTGAACGGCTCTGGTAGTGGTGGGCTTAGTATTAGCGAAATTAATGGTCCGGTTACACTGGACGACTAATAGGAGACTATAATGCGACTATTTCGCCAGTTATTCATTCACATCGTTGGCGGTATATTAGTACTGCTTGGGCTGATATTTATTATTGTGCCGGGCCCTTCTTTATTACTATTAATTCCAGGGTTATATATTTTAAGTTTTGAATATGAGCTAGCGCGAGTTTGGTTAAAGAAATGCCAACGCATGTTTAAGAAAAGTGCGGTGTGGCTGGACAGTAAAATAAGAGCAAGAAGATATTAAACGAAGTGTGATGTAAGTTTTAGATACAAAAAAGCCCCGACTCTTTCGAACCGGGGCTTTTCTTCATCTACTGTGTTAATCCGTTAACCCGAAAGCTAACTTCCTAACAAAAGCAGAATTAAGCGATTACTGTTGCTACAACACCAGCACCAACTGTACGACCGCCTTCACGGATCGCGAAACGTAGACCTTCGTCCATCGCGATAGGTGCGATTAGCTCAACAACCATCTTGATGTTATCACCAGGCATTACCATTTCTACGCCTTCTGGAAGCTCAACAGCACCAGTTACGTCAGTTGTACGGAAGTAGAACTGTGGACGGTAACCTTTGAAGAATGGAGTGTGACGTCCGCCTTCTTCTTTAGAAAGTACGTAAACTTCTGATTCAAATTTAGTGTGAGGCTGGATTGAACCAGGCTTCGCTAATACTTGACCACGTTCAACGTCTTCACGCTTAGTACCACGTAGAAGTGCACCAATGTTCTCACCTGCACGACCTTCGTCAAGCAATTTACGGAACATTTCAACACCAGTACAAGTAGTTGTTACTGTGTCTTTAATACCAACGATCTCTACTGAGTCACCAGTGTTAACGATACCTTGCTCAACACGACCTGTTACAACTGTACCACGACCAGAAATTGAGAATACGTCTTCGATAGGCATGATGAATGGCTTATCGATGTCACGCTCTGGCTCTGGAATGTAAGTGTCTAGTGCTTCAGCTAGTTCGATGATCTTCGCTTCCCACTCTTCTTCGCCTTCAAGAGCTTTAAGAGCTGAACCAGCGATTAGAGGAAGGTCGTCACCTGGGAATTCGTATTCTGAAAGAAGTTCACGAACTTCCATTTCTACTAATTCTAGTAACTCTTCGTCGTCAACCATGTCACATTTGTTCATGAATACGATGATGTAAGGTACACCAACCTGACGAGAAAGTAGGATGTGCTCACGAGTCTGAGGCATAGGGCCGTCAGTCGCAGCAACTACTAGGATCGCGCCGTCCATTTGAGCAGCACCAGTGATCATGTTTTTAACATAATCGGCGTGTCCTGGACAATCTACGTGTGCGTAGTGACGAGTTGGAGTATCGTACTCGATGTGAGAAGTATTGATTGTGATACCACGCTCGCGCTCTTCTGGAGCGTTATCGATTTGTGCGAAATCACGAGTTTCACCACCGTACGCTTTAGAAAGAACTGCAGAGATTGCAGCTGTTAATGTAGTTTTACCGTGGTCAACGTGACCGATTGTACCAACGTTAACGTGCGGTTTAGTACGTTCAAACTTTTCTCTTGCCATTTTTAAGTTTCCTTAAATTGAAAGTGATCTAATTTTAGACCCAAATATTAAAAATAAAATTTAATTTCTTGCTGACATAATAGTTTCAGCAACATTGTTAGGCGCTTCCGCATACTTTAGGAATTCCATCGAGTATGAGGCACGCCCCTGAGTCGCTGAACGCAAGTCAGTGGCATAGCCAAACATTTCCGCTAAAGGCACTTGAGCATTTATTGCTTTCAGTCCCGCCGGCGCTTCTTCCATTCCTTCTATCATTCCACGACGTCGGTTTAAGTCACCTACTACATCACCCATAGATTCTTCAGGTGTGATAACTTCAACTTTCATCATCGGTTCTAAAAGTTTTGGTTTAGCATCCAAGGCACCATTTCTAAATGCCATCGATGCCGCAATTTTAAACGCCATTTCGTTAGAGTCAACATCATGGAACGATCCGTCAAATAATGTTGCCTTAACACCAAGAACTGGATATCCCGCAAGGACACCACTTTTCATTTGTTCTTGAATGCCTTTATCTACCGCAGGAATAAATTCCTTAGGAACTGTACCACCTACAATTTCATTACTGAATTCGTAAGGGGTTTCGCCTTCAATACTCATAGGCTCTAGCTTCAGCCATACGTGACCATATTGGCCACGACCACCAGACTGACGTATAAACTTACCTTCAATCTCGACAGGCGCTGTAATGCACTCTCGGTAAGCCACTTGTGGTTTACCTACGTTACATTCAACACTAAATTCTCGACGCATTCGATCGACAATTATGTCTAGATGAAGTTCACCCATCCCAGAAATAATGGTTTGTCCCGACTCTTCATCCGTTTCAACACGGAAAGAAGGGTCTTCGGCCGCTAGTTTACCTAGTGCAACGCCCATTTTTTCTTGGTCAGGTTTTGATCTTGGCTCTACTGCAATTGAGATAACTGGATCAGGGAACTCCATACGCTCAAGCGTAATCTTGTTATCACTGTCACACAAAGTGTCACCAGTAGTAACTTGTTTTAACCCTACCGCAGCTGCAATATCTCCCGCGCGTACTTCTTTAATTTCTTCGCGGTTATTTGAGTGCATTTGAACAATGCGCCCAAAGCGTTCTTTTTTGCCTTTCACCGGGTTGTAAACACTGTCACCAGTTTTTACGACACCAGAGTAGACTCTGAAAAACGTTAAGGTTCCTACAAATGGGTCTGTGGCTATCTTAAAGGCTAACGCTGCAAATGGCGCGTTATCGTCGGCTTGACGTTCACCCTCAGACTCATTGTCTAGAATACCTTTAATAGCTGGAACTTCGGTTGGCGAAGGCATAAATTCGACAACCATATCGAGGACGGCTTGAACACCTTTGTTCTTGAACGCTGAGCCACACGCACAAAGAACAATTTCGTTATCTAAAGTACGTTGGCGTAACGCATCTTTGATTTCGAGCTCAGTGAGTTCCTCACCTTCTAAATATTTATCCATTAACACGTCGTTAGCTTCAGCAGCCGCTTCGATCATCTCTTGGCGGTAAGCTTCAGCGTCATCAACCATGTCAGCTGGAATATCTTCGTAGGTAAAGGTCATGCCTTGATCAGATTCGGTCCAGTTAATCGCTTTCATTTTGAAAAGATCAACAACACCTTGGAAGTTATCTTCCGCTCCAATAGGCAATTGCACTGGCACAGGGGTTGCCCCCAGGCGATTCTCAATTTGGTTTACTACTGAGAAGAAATCAGCACCGGTACGATCCATTTTATTAATGAATACCATACGTGGTACATGATACTTATCAGCTTGTCGCCATACAGTTTCAGTTTGAGGCTGTACGCCAGAAGACGCACATAAAACAACAACCGCACCATCTAATACTCTTAATGAACGTTCAACTTCAATGGTGAAATCTACGTGTCCCGGAGTATCAATAATGTTAATACGGTGTTCATCAAACTGAGCATCCATACCGCGCCAAAAACAGGTTGTAGCAGCAGAAGTTATGGTAATACCACGTTCTTGCTCCTGCTCCATCCAGTCCATGGTAGCAGCACCATCATGTACTTCACCGATCTTATGAGAAAGACCTGTGTAAAATAGTACACGCTCAGTTGTTGTGGTTTTACCAGCATCAACGTGAGCCACGATTCCGATATTTCGGTATCGCTCAATTGGTGTCTTACGCGCCATAAATTCCTCTTTGTTCCAGTATTATTATTTTTGTTTCTACCAACGGTAGTGAGCGAATGCTTTGTTAGCTTCAGCCATTTTATGAACGTCTTCACGTTTCTTAACAGCAGAACCTTTGTTGTCAATCGCATCAGCAATCTCATGAGCTAGACGTAGCGCCATAGATTTCTCACCTCGTTTACGGGCAGCTTCAACTAACCAACGCATGGCTAGAGTGTTACGACGAACTGGACGAACTTCTACAGGAACTTGGTATGTAGAACCACCAACACGACGAGATTTAACCTCGACTGTAGGGCGGACGTTGTCTAGAGCTTCGTCTAAAACTACAAGGTGATCTTTACCTGTTTTTTCAGCAGCTACATCTAACGCGTTGTAGATGATTTTTTCAGCAACAGCTTTTTTACCATCTAACATTACTACGTTGATGAATTTAGTCAGTAGTTCCGATCCGAACTTAGGATCTGGAAGAACTTTACGTTGACCTACGACTCTTCTTCTTGGCATTTTAAATTCTCCGGTTGCTTCAGGATAATCCCAAAACTAATAAATTAAGTTTGCTTGGCCTTACTAACGGAGAACCGTTATGATTTTGGCTTCTTCGTACCGTATTTAGAACGGCCTACTTTACGATCAGCTACGCCAGCACAGTCAAGTGCGCCACGTACAGTGTGGAATCGTACACCTGGTAAGTCTTTAACACGACCACCACGGATAAGGATTACACTGTGCTCTTGAAGGTTATGACCTTCACCGCCGATGTAAGATGTTACTTCGTTACCATTAGTTAGACGAACACGAGCTACTTTACGTAGTGCAGAGTTCGGCTTCTTAGGTGTTGTTGTATAAACACGAGTACATACACCACGTCTTTGAGGACATGCGTCCAATGCTTCAGACATATTACGTTTTGTCTTCTGGCGACGAGGCTTACGTACCAACTGGTTAATAGTTGCCATTAAATAAGCTCCTGATTAGTTGTTACTACCCATTAGCGCACTATTGCGCCTCCCCCAAAATTAGGGGTGACGTATTCTAATGTTCAGTTTTTAAACTGTCAATCAAATGTGCCCTGGATCAAGGAAAAAGACGATATCACGCTCAAATAACTGGATATTCTTTATTTGTAGCTATGATCGCCAGTATCTGGCTAATTGGTGATTTGCGGTTTTAGCTTGCTCATTTGGTAAAGTTTAGGTGATTGACCAAAAAAACACTTAAACGCTTTACTGAAATGACTCGTGTTCAAAAAACCAACTTCAAAACCAGCTTCAGTAATTTGCATGCCTCTTTCTAATAATTTGGCCGCGAGTTTTAAGCGCTCTTGCTGTTGAAACGCAATTGGGGTGCAACCTAAGTGATTTTTAAATACATTAAAAAACTTTGTTCTTCCCATTACTGCAATTTTACACAAATGATCAATATCTATGGGCACTGCCAAGTGACTCAAGATATATTGTATTACCCTATTAATCTGATTAGCTTCTGGATCTTTTGCACTATGTGCAATTATAAAGTCACGGGACTGCTGTCTTAACAGGCGTGCACTGAGCTCATTAATAGCTAGGTCAATAAGGTATGCTCTGTCTGGTGTATTTTCAGAATATAGCGACACTATTCTTGTTAGCAATTGTTGGGTTTGTTCTGAGTGGTGAGTGTGCAAGGCGGTTGGGTTATATTGCCACTCACCAAAGTCTTGCAGCATAGGCGCGCAGCTATTGAGGTTATCAGAGACTTGCTGCACTCGCTCCGGGGCAATCTCTATAGCAATACATGTTGTTGGTGAATCTAGTTTAGCTATAGGAAAATCAATTTTAACGAGTTGATTCGGTGCCAATATAAAAGACTCATGTGGAGAGAATTCAATGTTGTCTCCGTTAATATGCATTATCTTTTTGCCAGTAACCATTCCACAGAACAGGATCTGGTCTGAGCGTAAGTCTACTTTCTTAGCTACTTGGTAAGTATCGTAGATACCTAATTCGCTGTGCTCTGCGGCAAAGCTAATTTTGTTTTCGACTAATGTTCTCGGTTCTCTTTTTATTATATTGCTAATCATTCTGTCTCCCTGCGGACTGCCAGTTAACAGAAATGAACTAGCAGCAAAGAACTCATTTGAAAATACAACTAATGTAACCTGTGTTTTGTCTAAAAAAACCACAAATATTAAGCACAAAAATAAAACA
>JAOHFM010000002.1 GCA_028098005.1 Psychrosphaera sp. | reverse complement strand
GTTGCAAAAGCCAATTCACTCAGTAGCGTGCAAGCGGCCTCAAAACAAATTAATTCGTATCGTGTGACCCAGCAAGCTCAAAGTAAACAGCGTTTAGATATTAAATATGCCGCTGCGAAAAAAGACAAATCAGCTCAAGTTTATGCCGAGTACGACTTTGTTTTAAATGGGGTTGCGCTAGAAACCACTATGTCATTGGAACAGGTTAGAAGCTTACCAAATGTGAAAGCTGCTTATCCTGTAGAAACTTACAGCGCAAAACTAGACCATGCGTTACCACTTATAAATGCTTATGAAGCTTGGGATAAAGTAGGTGGTCAGTCTATGGCTGGCAAAGGAATAAAAATAGCAATCATTGACTCAGGCATAAATCCTGACAATCCGATGTTTAGAGACTCAGGGATGACAGCGCCAGCCTCTAAGGCATCCGACGATTACTGTGCTGACGTTCCATCGTTCTGCAACAACAAGCTAATCACCGCCCGATTTTACCCACCTTCATCAACAGATGAAGAAGAGTTCGATTCTCCACAAGCGTTGAGTGGCCACGGTTCCCATGTTGCAGGTATTGCAACAGGCAGAGAGGTGGTTACGGACACTGGCGAAACAATTGTAGGTGTTGCACCGGGTGCTTATTTAATGGTTTATAAGGCTCTTTGGGGGCAAGATGGTAATGGTGATTCAGCTGGTCTTTTGGCGGCATTAAATGATGCAGCTAAAGATGGCGCGCACATTATAAATAATAGCTGGGGCTCTAACGCCGGTGGCTCTCCGAATAACTCCATTTACAAGTCTGTATTTAATCAATTAGAGCAAGACAATATTGTTGTGGTATCTGCAGCGGGTAATGAAGGTGAGTTAGGTCCAAAGTCTATAGGTTGTCCAGGGTGTATCGAATCTGGCATCACGGTAGCATCAACTACAACAGATATTATTGCCGGTTATATTCTTGAGTTTGGTAACAACAAGGCTGTTTCTCTTCCTGGTGAAGGTCATATAGATGGTACGAGTTTCGATGGCAGAGGCGTGCTGGCTTCAGATGAAGACCAACTGGGCTGTAGAGCTTGGTCATCAGGGTCTCTATCGAATAAAGTCGCCATTGTAAATCGAGGGATCTGTACATTCTCTGAAAAAGCAGGGTTTGCCCAACAGGCAGGCGCTGACGCACTCGTTGTTATTAATAATGTGCCTGGCGCTTTAGTTAGAATGCAATTGGATTCAAGTGTCAACATCCCAGCTGTATTCGTTAGTGATGTTGATGGTGAGCGAATTATCGACTTTCTTGATAGCAACGCTTCAGGTACCTTTTCAATGAATGGTCGAAATGAAACGTCCAGTGATCCAGATCTCGCAGACATTGTTTCTGGCTTTAGTTCAATTGGTCCCAATGGCGATGACGGTTTTATAAAGCCCGATATGTCAGCGCCCGGCGATCTTATTTTGTCAGCCACATCACCAGATGACGAAATTAGCACTGACTTGGATTACATTTATCTTGGCGGCACCAGCATGGCAACCCCAATGGTGTCTGGGGCTGCTGCGTTGTTAAAACAATATGATAACGACTTAACAGCGGTGCAAATTAAAAACATTCTTATTAACAGTGTTGATAATGGTGTTACAGATACAACAGACACTCGGTTCGCTACCGCGTTTGAAACAGGTTCAGGTCGATTGAATATTGAGCGAGCACTAGAATTGACCACTTATGCTGAAACGCCTAATTTGGCTAACAACAAGTGCTTTATACTATGCCGCGTTTCCAATAAATTGATTACAATGTCTTCGGCAAACGAAACTTGGACTGGTGAAGTTGAGATGTTCAGTGAATTGGTAGAAGGGGCGGTATCACCGGCCGCCATCACTTTAAACGCTGAAAACTCAGAATCTGATTATATAGTTAACTTTGAATTACCTTTAGATGCAGCTCCAGGTTGGTATTTTGGGCAGTTAGTATGGATAAGCTCCGCGGGTCAGACGCTGACACAAGCCATCGCTATATCCCAAGGTAGTGAGAACAGTAGTCAAATAACATTAACGCAAACAGGAAGCGGAGATGGCACAGAAAGTTACAGATTGGAAACCACTAATATAACATCAAGCAATGA
This sequence comes from Psychrosphaera sp., assembly GCA_028098005.1. The sequence continues at coordinate 69,279 of JAOHFM010000002.1, read as the reverse complement.
CTTTAAAGTTGAATTAGACGCAATAGGTGGTGCTTCGTTTGATGTAGACTCAGTGCAATCAGTGCAAGCTACGTCAATAGAAAAAACAACTTCCAGTGTTGTGGTTAACTCAAACTTAGCCCCAGCTGCATTTGCGGTATCTAATGATCTGCCCATTGATATAAACCTAAGTGACGCATCGCTTAATTCCAATTTGGTGGCTTGTTCAAACGGGTGTGACGAGTTTACTTTTGAATTGCCCTTCGAGTTTGAATATTTTGGCGAATCTCAATCTAAACTTACAGTGAGTGAAAATGGGCTTTTGATCATAGGCAGTTCAGTTTCAGCAACGTTAAATTTATCTACTAACCGCAATGTGCCCGCTGAAGCTGAAGTAACTGGTGTTGTAGCACCATTTTGGACGGACTTTGATTTGGATGATGTCGATGATTCAAGTGCATCTGATACCGGCGGAGGAAGTTTGTATTATCTGAATTACTCTCAGGATGGTAAAGAGTATTTAGTGATTCAATGGCACCAAGTGCAACTGTGGATTAGTGACTCTCAAGGTTTTGGTACTGATTACTGGGGCGTATCCAATGAAAGCGTTGCGTTTACATTTCAAGTGATTCTAGAGCAAGGTACAGACAATATTTGGTTTAATTACATCGACATACAAGAGCAGCCTAACTATTACACTGTTGGTCTAGAGTCACCAGATAGTTCAATTGGTTATTCTTATTGGTTTAATGGGCAAGGTGAGTCAGCAGTATCCTCTTCTACAGGCGGTATTACCTTTGATTATCAAGAAGCTGAAAGCTTAGTTGTAGACTTTTCTATCAACAATGTTGAATTTGATTCGGAATTTGCAGTTAATGACAACGTGAGTGTTGAAGAAGATGGGGTGGTTACTGTTAGTGTACTAGATAATGATTTGACGGGTGATCGCGCTGGTATCGTGTCGCGTGTAGGTGATGAAGGGCGTTTAACAAATGTATTTGTTAATGAAGAAGATTTTTCTATAGACAGTGCGAGCTTGACGCTCGATAGCGAGCCAACAAATGGTGTTGTGTTAATCAATAGTGGTGAATTTACTTATGAGCCCAACACCGATTATTTTGGCACAGACTCATTTGAGTATTCGGTAACAAATAGCAATGGTAGAAAATCAACCGCAAGCGTGAATGTAATGGTGACACCCGTTAATGACGCGCCGGTTATTACTGCTTTAAATGTGCCGAGTAGTATTACAGAGGGAGATACTATTACTATTTCAGCAACAGGGTTTGATGTAGATAGTGAGATTGTTTACTTCTGGTCGTTACCTGATGGGTTTGCAACGGACAGCACTTCTGGCGACTTTATTGTTGGTCAGGAAATTGAGGTTACTTACAGTTCATCAACTGCAACATCAGGCGTTATTACTGTGTCTATTACAGACGGCGATGTTGAAGTTTCTGAACAGGCGACAATCCGTTTAAATAAAAAGGCAGCTGTGGTACCTGTGACCACACCAGCGAAAAAATCCAGCGGCAGTTCATCGCCAATGATGATTTTAATGATATTTGCTTTGGTATTTATCAAACGAGCTCAATTAATAAACAAGTTGTTGATTCGTAAATAAACTCTATAAATATGCTTAATGCCTTGCCACCTATGCTTCTGCAGATAGGTGGCAATATTAATTGTCACATCATCACGAATATTTATATTCAAAATATAGCTAAATATCGTTCAGGTTATTTCTTTTAGGTCCGCCAGTCTCTATAATTAGCCGCTTTCTGACATTCATGTCTATAGTTACTTTGTGCGAAGTGACACCTATAAAAAACAAGAGGACATCATTGTGCTTCAAGAATATCGTAAACATGTTGAAGAACGTGCCGCTGAAGGTATCGTTCCTAAGCCACTAGATGCAGCTCAAGTAGCTGACTTAGTAGAGCTAATTAAGAACCCGCCAGCTGGCGAAGAAGAATTCATTTTAGACTTGTTAACAAACCGTGTGCCTCCAGGTGTTGACGATGCCGCTTACGTAAAAGCAGGCTTTTTAGCTGCTGTTGCAAAAAGCGAAGCAAGTTCTCCAATTCTGTCTGCTGAAAAAGCAACTGAATTACTGGGTACAATGCTTGGTGGTTACAACATCCAACCAATGATCGATTTGCTAGATGATGCAGAACTGGCATCAACTGCTGCTACCGGCCTTAAGAAAACATTACTTATGTTTGATGCGTTTTTTGACGTTAAAGACAAAGCTGATGCTGGTAACGCAACTGCAAAAGAAGTTATGGAATCATGGGCAAATGCTGAATGGTTCTTAAACAAGCCAAAAGTTGCTGAAAAAATTACTGTTAAAGTATTTAAAGTAACTGGCGAAACAAATACAGATGACTTGTCTCCTGCACCAGATGCATGGTCTCGTCCAGACATTCCATTACATGCAACAGCAATGTTAAAAATGGAACGTGAAGGTATTAATCCAGATCAACCTGGAACAATTGGTCCAATTGAGCAAATTAAACAACTTCAAGAAGACGGTATTCCGTTAGCTTATGTTGGTGACGTTGTTGGTACTGGCTCTTCTCGTAAGTCTGCAACAAACTCAGTTTTATGGTTCATGGGCGATGATATCCCTAATGTTCCTAACAAGCGTGCTGGTGGTGTGTGTCTAGGTGGCAAAATTGCCCCAATCTTCTACAACACAATGGAAGACTCAGGTGCACTACCAATTGAACTAGACGTTCAAAAAATGGAAATGGGCGACGTAATCGACATTTTCCCATATGAAGGCGTTGTTAAACGCTCTGGTACTGACGAAGTTATCTCTACGTTTGAGCTATCAAAAGTATTGTTAGACGAAGTTCGTGCTGGCGGTCGTATCCCACTAATCATTGGTCGTGGTTTAACAACTCGTGCTCGTGAAGTACTTGGCCTTGAAGCAACTGATATTTTTGCATTACCAACTGACACAGCGGAATCTTCAAAAGGTTACACGCTAGCTCAAAAAATGGTTGGTAAAGCTTGTGGTGTTGAAGGTGTTCGCGCAGGTCAGTACTGTGAGCCTAAGATGACTACGGTTGGTTCACAGGATACAACAGGTCCTATGACTCGTGACGAACTTAAAGATCTTGCATGTCTTGGTTTCCAAGCTGATTTAACAATGCAGTCTTTCTGTCACACATCTGCTTATCCTAAGCCAGTTGATGTTAACACGCATCATACATTACCAGACTTCATCATGAACCGTGGCGGTGTATCACTTCGTCCAGGTGACGGTGTAATTCACTCATGGTTAAACCGTATGTTGTTGCCAGACACAGTTGGTACTGGTGGTGACTCACATACTCGTTTCCCTCTTGGTATTTCTTTCCCTGCCGGTTCTGGTCTAGTGGCATTTGCTGCAGCAACAGGTGTTATGCCTCTTGATATGCCTGAATCAGTATTGGTTCGTTTTAAAGGTGAAATGCAACCGGGCATCACGTTACGTGACCTTGTTCATGCAATCCCTTACTACGGAATCAAAGAAGGTCTACTTACTGTTGCTAAAGCAGGTAAAGTAAACGAATTCTCTGGCCGTGTTCTTGAAATCGAAGGCCTTAAAGGCTTAACAGTTGAGCAAGCATTCGAATTATCTGATGCTTCTGCAGAACGTTCTGCGGCAGGTTGTTCAATCAAGATGGACGAAGAAGCGGTTGCTGAGTACTTAAACTCTAACATCGTTATGCTTAAGTGGATGATCTCTGAAGGTTACGGTGATGTACGTACTATTGAGCGTCGTATCAACGCAATGCAAGAGTGGTTAGACAACCCGTCATTGATGGAAGCGGACGCTGATGCAGAATACGCACACGTGCTAGAAATCGATCTTAACGATATTAAAGAGCCTATTGTTTGTTGTCCAAATGACCCAGATGACGCGAAACTGTTATCTGACGTTGCGGGCACTAGCATTGATGAAGTATTCATTGGTTCTTGTATGACTAACATTGGCCACTTCCGTGCTGCTGGTAAATTAATGGCGAACTTTGGCGGTGTATTACCAACTCGTACTTGGGTTGCTCCACCAACGAAGATGGACCGTGACCAGTTAACAGAAGAAGGTTACTACTTCACATATGGTAAAGCTGGGGTTCGTATTGAAACTCCTGGTTGTTCACTATGTATGGGTAACCAAGCGCGTGTTGCAGATGGTGCTACGGTACTTTCTACTTCTACTCGTAACTTCCCGAACCGTCTTGGTACAGGTGCAAATGTATACCTAACGTCTGCTGAACTAGCAGCGGCTGGCGCAATCATGGGTAAAATCCCAACAGTTGCAGAGTACATGGAATACGCGAAGCACATTGATACAACAGCGGCAGATACATACCGTTACCTTAACTTCCATAAAATGACGCAATACACGGACAAAGCTGAAAAAGTGATTGTTCAAAAAGCGGTTTAATATTTGAGCGGTATATATTTAAATAACGCAGCGAGTTACGCTTTATATATTGCACTCGCTGAGTTATTTAAGTAAAAATGAAAAGGCACATTTACTGTGCCTTTTTTGATCGTGCCTATCACGAGTTTTGATCGGACATTCATGGGTTATGAATAACAACGTAACCTTTTTAACATGGAGTTACTTTAAATGCGTGACAATATCATCAAGTTTTTCCCGAGTATTTGTGTATCACTGCTGGCCATTTTTGTTTGTTTTGGTGTTTTAGATTTAGTCTGGTTCAGTTTCATATCAGGTGATTGGTACCAACAAGAAATGCAAGGATTGATGCGAACCGAGTTCATAATATGGCCTTGGTTAGCATTCTATTTTTTGTATGGTGGCGTGACTTTTATACTGGCTGTTGTGGCAAATAGAGACAAGCCTGTTTATTACGCTGGTATTGATGGTGCATTGCTAGGGTTAGCCAGTTATGGTGCTTATAACTTAACGAGCTACAGTATCTTGGAAGGTTTCTCATTATTCATCATGAGTGTTGACTGGCTTTGGGGCATTTTCCTCACTAGTGTTTGTGCAATGGCCGGCTGGCTAGGGTTTCAAAAAATGGCCAAATAAAAACAGTAAAAACAGAATAATAATAAAATTGATACCAAACCTCACTTGTTACGTAAGTTATAGAAATAAAACTAATCGTGTTTAAACGCTTTTAAACAAACTCGTAATAAGGAAATATTGTGAATAAGCTACTAACAATTTTTGTAACCACACTTCTTGCAGGTTGCTCAATCGTAGGCGAAGCTGGCGTAGAGTCTGCTCCTTATAAATTGCTGAAAGCCGATTTAGATAATAAGAGCGAGACTAAAATAGAAATACGCGAGTATCAGTCAATGGTTCTTGTCTCTACGAGTATGGATAATGATGGTAGAAACAGTGCTTTCAGGCGATTATTCAATTACATAGCGGGTGACAATTCTGGTCAGCGGGAAATAGCAATGACAGCGCCTGTTTATATGGGCAATGATGCCGCCACTAACGAAGGAATGAAGATTTCCATGACGGCACCTGTGTTCATGAGCAGTGACGTGGCTGCTTCTGATGACGGTAATGTCATGTCCTTTGTCATGCCTGACAGTTTTACTTACAACTCGACACCTATACCGAATAACCCAAAAGTAAAAGTATCAGAAGTTAAGAACTACAAAGTGGCTGCGATTACTTTTAGTTGGACGCTAAGCGACAGTAACGTAAAAAAGCACACTAATATTTTGATGAGTTACTTAAGGCAGAATAATTATACCGTTACAGGAAAGCCTTATACAGCAGCTTATAATGGCCCAATGACCTTACCTATGTACCGTAAAAATGAAGTGTTAATACCGATTCAATAATTTACTGAATCAAATAGGTAGTCTACCTAGAACAATTAAAAATACTAAAAGCCTGACAGCTATCAACTTTCAGGCTTTGTTATTTAAAAATAATGACAGTGTTTTAATCTCACCTAAGCTTTGTGTTAAACTCCGCCCATTCCGGTCATAAGACTAAACTGCATATAGAATCGAAGACAATGTTAGATAACGTAAGAATAGTACTCGTAAATACCTCACACACTGGCAATATTGGTTCAGTGGCTCGCGCAATGAAAACCATGGGGCTTTCTGATTTAGTGCTTGTTGATCCAGTAAAAGAACCAGACAGTCATGCTTCAGCCTTAGCAGCGGGCGCAACTGACATTTTAGGTAATGCTAGAATTGTTACTGAGTTAAAAGATGCTATTTCTGATTGCGGACTAGCCGTTGCCGCAAGCGCAAGATCAAGAACTCTATCTTGGCCAATGTTAGATCCGCGTGAATGTGGTAAAAAAGTGGTTGTTGAAGGTAAACAGCATAAAGTTGCCTTAGTGTTTGGACGTGAAAACTCGGGCCTGACCAACGAAGAGTTACAGCAATGCCAGTTCCATGTACATATTCCTGCAAACCCTGATTACAGCTCATTAAACTTGGCAATGGCCGTTCAAACGCTAAGCTACGAAGTGCGTATGAACTTTTTAGAAGAGCAACAAAGCCAATTTGAACCTCTGGAAGTTGAATATCCAAACAGCGAACAGCTTGAAGGTTTTTACACGCACCTTGAAGAAGCGTTAACAAAAACCGGCTTTATTGTTAAGCAACATCCTGGTCAAGTAATGACAAAGCTACGTCGATTGTTTAATCGTGCAAGACCTGAAGCACATGAGCTAAATATTTTACGCGGTATTATGACGTCCATTACAAAAAATAAAGATTAATACCCATATAGCCATACTTACTATTTTAAAACGTATAGAGTAAATCATGTTTGAGCAAATCAAAGAAGATATAAAGAGTGTATACAGCCGTGACCCTGCTGCTCGCAGTAATACCGAAATCTTTTTTAACTATCCAGGCTTGCATGCGATTTGGATGCAGCGAGTAAGTCACAAATTATGGTTAGCTAATTGGAAGTGGCTTGCAAGGTTTGTATCTACCATTGCTCGTTGGATTACCGGCGTAGAAATTCACCCAGGTGCGACTATCGGTCGTCGGTTCTTCATTGACCACGGCATGGGTGTTGTTATTGGTGAAACGGCAGAAATAGGTGATGATGTTACGGTTTACCATGGCGTTACGCTAGGCGGAACTAGTTGGAATGGTGGTAAACGTCACCCAACACTTAAAGATGGTGTTGTTGTGGGTGCCGGCGCAAAAATTTTAGGCCCAATCGTTATTAATAAAAACGCCCGAGTGGGCTCAAACTCTGTTGTTGTAAAAGAAGTACCTGAAGGTGCAACAGTGGTTGGTATTCCAGGTAGGTTAGTGACAAAAGCCGAGCCAGAAAAGCATGATAAACGTAGCAAAATAGCTGAAAAATATGGCTTTGACGCCTATGCGGTATCACCGGATAACCCAGATCCAGTGGCTAGTGCTATTGGTCGTATGGTTGATCATATTTCTATCATGGACGAAAAAATTACGTCCCTGTGCACAGAGGTATGCAAAATGGGCGGAGACGTTTGTGATAAAGCATTACCAATTATTGATTTAGATGATGACTTTAAAGAAGCAGAGCAAAATGCAGCGAAACAGCGTGAAGCTGGAATAGCAGGTTTTGACCCAAGCATATAAGGGCATACTAACGTTCATTATTGATTCAATTTTATTTATGTTATCCAAAGTCCAAGAACACATGATCCTAAATTCAAAATTAAACGTTGAATAATACTAATAACCTACTAAAATAGTCAGGTATTAATACTTGACTAATTTACTCAGGTTTGTAAAATGCGCAGCCAAGTAAATCAAGCTGTTGCGCGTTATTCGGCAGGCTCATTAAGGAATGTAAATGAAACTATCTTCTAAAGGTCGTTACGCAGTTACTGCGATGCTAGATGTTGCATTACATGCGTCAAATGGCCCAGTGCCATTGATGGATATTTCTGAGCGCCAAGGAATATCGCTATCTTACTTAGAGCAACTTTTTGCAAAACTTCGAAAGGGTCAACTGGTCAACAGTGTAAGAGGCCCGGGCGGCGGTTATTTTCTCGGTCGTGAAGCGGCTGATATATCTATTAGTGAAGTAATAGCAGCGGTTGATGAAAGCGTTGATGCTACCAAGTGTGCCGGGCAAGCAAATTGCCAAGGCGGATCACGCTGCTTGACTCATAAATTATGGGAAGGTCTCAGTGATCGTATTGAGAGCTTCTTGAGTAACATCACCCTTGGTGAACTTGTTGATCAAAAAGATGTAAAACGGATCGCAGAACGACAGGATTCGAAAAATACATCCATTCGCTTTGTGGCGGATAGTCTTTAAAAAATTTTTAACTATTGCATTAAGCAATAGAGTGCGGAGAAATAAATGAAGTTACCTATTTACCTAGATTACGCTGCAACAACACCAGTAGACCCACGTGTTGCTGAACAAATGATGAACTGTCTTACTATGGACGGCACATTTGGAAACCCGGCATCTCGTTCACACCGCTACGGTTGGCAAGCAGAAGAGTTAGTTGATATTGCTCGTAACAATATTGCTGATTTGGTTAATGCAGACCCACGTGAAATCGTATTTACTTCAGGTGCAACAGAATCAAATAACTTAGCAATAAAAGGTGCCGCCAACTTTTATTCTAAAAAAGGTAAGCACGTAATTACTGCAAAAACTGAGCACAAAGCGGTTTTAGATACTTGTCGTGAATTAGAACGTCAAGGTTATGAAGTAACGTACTTAGACGTTATGGCAAATGGCTTAATCGATTTAGACGTGCTTGAAAGTGCAATGCGCGACGATACAGTTTTAGTAAGCATCATGCACATCAATAATGAAATTGGTGTTATGCAAGACATCAAAAAAATTGGCGAAATGTGTCGCGAACGTAAAATTATTTTTCATGTAGATGCAGCACAGAGCGCGGGTAAAGTTGCTATCGACTTAGCAGACCTTAAAGTAGATTTAATGTCATTCTCTGCTCACAAAATGTATGGCCCTAAAGGCATTGGCGCACTTTACGTTCGTCGTAAACCTCGTATTCGTCTAGAAGCACAAATGCACGGCGGCGGTCATGAGCGTGGTTTCCGTTCAGGTACGTTAGCGGTTCACCAAATTGTAGGTATGGGTGAAGCAGCACGTGTTGCTAAAGAAGATATGGAAAAAGATACACAACATATCATTGCGTTAAGAGATCGTCTTTGGAATGGCATTAAGCACATTGAAGAAACGTACATCAATGGTGATATGGAACAACGCTATCCTGGTATCTTTAACGTAAGCTTTAACTTTGTTGAAGGAGAAAGCTTAATCATGGCGCTTAAAGACATGGCGGTTTCTTCTGGATCAGCATGTACATCAGCAAGCTTAGAGCCTTCTTATGTACTTCGTGCACTAGGTTTGTCAGATGAATTAGCGCATAGCTCAATTCGATTCAGCATCGGTCGCTTCACAACAGAAGAAGATATTGACCATGTTATTGGCCAAGTAAACAATTCAATTGATAAGTTACGTGAAATGTCACCGCTTTGGGAAATGTTCAAAGACGGCGTTGATTTATCAAAAATCGAATGGGCTGGTCACTAGACTTCAGCTTAGAGAAAAATAGAAAAATGGTGTTAGGGATTGACTCTAGCATCACATTAAAAAATTAAAATTGCGTAACGCAATGTAGGAGCTAAAAATGGCTTATAGCGAAAAAGTAATCGACCATTATGAAAACCCACGTAACGTAGGTTCTTTTGACAAGAATGACCCAAGCATTGCAACGGGTATGGTTGGCGCACCGGCTTGTGGTGACGTTATGAAACTACAATTAAAAATTGATGACAAAGGTATTATCTCAGACGCTAAGTTCAAAACTTATGGCTGTGGCTCCGCAATCGCTTCCTCTTCACTTGTTACTGAGTGGGTTAAAGGTAAGTCGATTGAAGAAGCTCAAGCTCTAAGCAACACTGAAATTGCTGAAGAATTAGCATTACCGCCGGTAAAAATTCACTGCTCTATTTTAGCTGAAGACGCTATTAAAGCAGCAATCGAAGACTACAAATCAAAAAGCAGTAACTAAGAACGCAATATCGTTCAGGTAGTTAGTTAGAATTGTAGAAATAAATAGTTGGGATAGTAGTAATGGCAATCAGTTTAACCGATGCAGCAGCAGACCGTGTAAGAACCTTTTTGACAAACCGTGGCAAAGGCCTAGGATTGCGCTTAGGAGTAAAAACAACGGGTTGTTCTGGATTAGCATATGTACTTGAGTTTGTTGATGAGTTGCAAGAAGGTGATGAAGTCTTTGAGCATAATGACGTAAAAGTTATCGTTGACGCAAAAAGTTTAGTTTATCTAGACGGCACTCAATTAGACTTTGTTAAGAACGGGTTAAATGAAGGTTTTGAGTTTACCAACCCTAACCAAAAAGATGAATGTGGATGTGGTGAAAGTTTCACAATCTAAATTCAGCTAAACGCTATCTCCAAGGCCATATTCCGATATATGGCCTTCTTTGTTTCTAAAATTGTATTAAAAAAGGTGACCTCATGCGGTATTTTGATTTATTTGATTTACCTGTTCAGTTTGATGTTGACTTATTGACCCTCCAAGACCGTTTTCGCTCAATTCAAAAACAAGTGCATCCAGACAAGTTTGCTAATGGCAGTGACCAACAGAAGTTACTGGCCGTTCAACAAGCATCTGAGGTTAATGACGCCTATGAGACTTTAAAAAGTCCATTAAATAGAGCTGAGTATATGGTTTCGGAGCATGGTCATGACGTAAAGCATGAGCAAGAGACCATCAAAGATGGTGCTTTTTTGATGCAGCAGATGGAGCTCAGAGAAGAGCTTGAAGATCTTGAGTCAAGCAATGATCCTGAACAAGCATTAGACATTTTTTACAGCGATATAAAAAAGCTTATTAAGCTCTATACCGATGAGTTTAATGTAAACTTTGACAAGCAAGAATATAAACTGGCGGCAATGTCAGTGAAGAAGTTACGTTTTATTTATAAGCTGAAAAGCGAAGCAGAAGCATTAGAAGATAAGTTACTAGACTACTAAATTAGGAAAGTTAACGGTTTATTATGGCATTACTACAAATAGCAGAACCAGGTCAAAGTACTAACCCTCATGAGCATAAACTTGCGGTTGGGATTGACCTAGGAACAACAAACTCTTTAGTGGCTTCAGTTCGAAGTGGTCTTCCTGAAGTGCTTGCCGATGAACAGGGCAACAAATCTTTGCCATCAGCAGTGCAGTATTTAGAAGACTCTATTATTGTTGGTCACGACGCTAAAAAAAATGCGGCAAGCGACCCTGAAAATACATTGGTTTCGGTTAAACGCTTTTTAGGCCGTGGTCTTGATGATATTAACCGCTTGTATGGCGATTTACCGTATAACTTTGTCGAGAAAGAGCATACGGTTAATATTAAAACACGCCAAGGTGAAAAGAACCCTATTCAAGTGTCAGCTGAAATCCTTAACAAGCTGCATACCCAAGCAATTGCAACTTTGGGCGATGCATTACAAGGTGCTGTTATTACTGTGCCTGCTTACTTTGATGACGCGCAAAGACACGGTACTAAAGATGCGGCAGAAATAGCCGGTATCAAAGTATTACGTTTAATCAACGAGCCAACAGCTGCGGCTATTGCTTATGGTCTAGACTCAGGTAAAGAGGGCGTTATTGCCGTTTATGATCTAGGTGGCGGTACATTTGATATCTCCATTCTAAGATTAAACAAAGGTGTTTTTGAGGTACTTTCAACAGGTGGTGATTCTGCGTTAGGCGGTGATGACTTTGATAGAGCCATTGTTAAGCTATTACTTAAAAACGCAAACGTTTCAGCTAAACTAAGCGCTACAAGCTTACGAAAGATGTATGACTTAGGTCGTGAGTTAAAAGAGTCTTTAACCACGAATGAAACTGTCGAGTTTAATGTGTCATTAGTGGAAGGCAACATTGTTGGCCAAATCACAAGAGCAGAGTTTGAATCTGAAATTGAAGCCTTGGTTAAAACAACACTAAGAAGTTGTCGTCGTGCGGTTAAAGACGCTGGTGTTGAACTAGAAGAGATATTAGAAGTGGTAATGGTCGGCGGCTCAACTCGAGTACCTCTAGTGCGAGAGAAGGTTGAAGGCTTTTTCAATCGAACGCCATTAACTTCAATAAACCCTGATGAAGTAGTAGCAATTGGTGCTGCAATACAGGCTGACTTGTTAGTTGGAAACAAACCAGACTCTGATATGTTACTACTAGACGTAACACCGTTATCGCTAGGTTTAGAAACCATGGGCGGTTTAGTGGAAAAGGTTATTCCTCGTAATACTACGATTCCTGTTGCTAGAGCCCAAGAGTTTACGACGTATAAAGATGGTCAAACAATGATGGCGATTCACGTGTTGCAAGGTGAGCGTGAAATGGTTTATGACTGCAGAAGCTTGGCGCGATTTGTTCTTAAAGGCATTCCGCCGTTAACAGCGGGTATTGCGGTAATAAGAGTAACCTTTAACATTGATGCCGATGGTTTGTTAAGTGTAACGGCAATGGAGAAGTCCACAGGAATAGAGTCTTCTATTCAGGTTAAGCCTTCTTACGGTCTAGAGCAAAGTGAAATTGCCGATATGATCAAAGCGTCAATGTCCAATGCAAAAGAAGACATGGCCGCTAGAATGTTAGCAGAGCAAAAAGTAGATGCAATTCGGATGATCGAAGCTATAGAAATGGCGATAAATGAGTCAGGTCATCTGCTGCAAGACAATGAGCTTGCCGTAATTAACGAAGCGATAGAAACGTTGAGGAAATCGACGGCTCAAACCAATGGTGACGTCATTAAGCAAGCGATTAAGGCATTGGATGATATTAGTCAGCCTTTTGCAGCAAGACGAATGGAAGACAGTATTAAACAAGCATTGACGGGTCACTCCGTGGATGACGTATAAATTTTACAAAAGAGAATTAAATATGCCACAAATTATATTTTTACCGCATTCTGATTTATGTCCTGACGGCGCTGTTCTTGAAGGTGAAAAAGGCGAATCAGTATTAAATGTAGCTTTAAAAAACGACATCGACATTGAACATGCCTGTGAGAAAGTTTGTGCATGCACAACTTGTCATATTATTGTGCGTGAGGGTTTTGACTCGTTAGCGGAAAGCGACGAACTTGAAGATGATATGCTAGATAAGGCCTGGGGGTTAGAAGCTGAATCTCGTTTAGGTTGTCAGGCTATTATTAGGGACGAAGACTTAGTTGTTGAAATTCCAAAATATAGTTTAAATCATGCTAAAGAAAATCATTAGTGTTTTGACATAACGTCTATACTAAAAAAGCCCGGTTTTATAACTGGGCTTTTTACATTTTAAAGAGAAATTTAATGACAGTTATGGATTAAAAAAGTAAATTGATTAATAGATTAAACAATCGATTTATGTAGCTGAATTTGCTACCGAATTTAAATCAGAGGGATTTAATTTGACTTTACCTAACAACAAAGCTTTTGTGGTTTTAATCGCTTTTCTTAGTTACTACATTTTTGCAAAAATTGGATTACTGTTTGCCATTCCTCCTGGGTTTGCCAGTGCCATTTGGCCCGCAGCCGGCATCGCCTTAGCGAGTTACTTAATACTTGGGCGTTTTTCGCTTATTGGTGTTTTTATCGCTTCTTGGTTCGCTAATTATCAAGTTATTAATAGTACAGAACACTCCTTTTCATTTGCCATACTCGTTTTACCAGGCTTGTTAGCTCTAGGTACTACGATTCAACTTATTATTTCAAAACGACTATTACTTAAGTTTTGTGAGATGCCAATTCAAGCTATGAGCTTAAAAAGTGTTATCCGCTTTTTAGTCATTGTTGGGCCTTTATCTTGTTTATTTGCTGCATCGTTTAATACTACAGCAATTGCTCTAGCGAACGACACCCCTCTGTCCGGAGCATTGTTTATCGCGTTAAATTGGTGGGTAGGCGACTTTTTAGGTGTCATCTTTTTTACACCAGTTCTTCTTTCTTTATTTGAAAATGGCTATTACCAACAAAAAAAGGACAGGGTAAGAATTGCTATACCGGCCTTAATGTTGTTCTTTTTAGTTTCTTTTGTTTTCTATTTATCTCGTATCAATTATGAAGAGTCCCGATTAGACGAATTTGAACGCAGGACAACCGGCTTTTCCCAAAAGTTAAACATAATCGAGAATACAATAACTCAGCAGTTAGTCGCTTTAAAGGGGCTTTTCAATAGCAGTGCGGTGGTCAGCAGGGAAGAGTTCCGTCATTTCACCAATAACATAATGAATCCGGATATTAAAATCAGAGCTATTGCCTGGTTACCAAAAGTAGAAGCTGAAACAAGAGAGAGTTTTGAAGCACATATTAGTGAAAGCGACTTAAGTAACTTTTCATTAAAACACTTAGTTGATGGTAAAGTTCAAAAAGCGTCAGCTCAAGATTACTACCTTCCTATTTTATACTCAGAGCCCCTAGGCGCTAACCTTGGAGCGATAGGCTTAGATGTTTTAAAGCATAATATTGTTGGCCCATCAGTAAGAAAGGCAGTCAATAGTGGCACTATGGTGGTATCACCTCAACTCTCATTAGTACAAAACTTAGAAAAGTTTAATGCGGTAATTGTTTATTACCCGTATTACAAAAAAGAGCACGTAAAGGGCGTGGATAACCCGGTTCAAAATCTATTAGGTATTTTTGAAGTCGTTATAGAGCTTGATTTGCTAATGGAGAATATTTATAAAAATAGTTCTTATAAAGATTTTTCTCTTCAAACTCATTATCTTCAAAATCAACAAACCACAGCATTTTTTAACCTTGATTATAGAGATAATGCGCTTTTCAAATTTGAATCTCAATACACATTCTTTGATACCAAATTGCAGGTGCTATTCTCTAGCTCTGAGCAATTTGATATAGAGTCGGTAGACTGGTCTAGTTGGTTTATTATTGTTGTTGGCTGCTTAGTAAGTACATTTAGTGTCATATTTATCATTGTAATGACAAACTTAAGTGAAATGTTAGAACACAAAGTTGCTATAAAGACGGCACAATTGCGAGAAAAGAACGAAGAGTTGTTAAAGGCCAATGAAGCCAAAAATAGATTTTTAGCTAACATGAGCCATGAGTATAGAACGCCCCTCAATGCAATTATTGGATTTGCACAACTAGGTAAATCTGATAACAACAAATTAAAATCACTTGATTACTTTGAGCAGATTTTAAACTCGTCGAAGTTTTTGCTAGGTATAATTAACAATGTATTGGATTTCTCTAAGATTTCAGAGAACCAAGTGAAATTAGAAAAACAATCGTTTGATTTAAGCAAATCTGTAGATACTATTTTTAATTTATTAGTTGAAAAAGCGAAACAAAAAGACGTTTCTTTAATTGTTAAAAAATATAATGTTGATAATTACACACTTAAAAGTGACTCCGTACGCATTGAACAGGTAATGATGAACTTAGTAGAGAATGCCATTAAGTTCACGGCTACCGGGTGCGTCACATTGAGTGTGAAGTATGAAGATGTTGGTGGTGCCAAAGCAAAGTTGTTAATTAAAGTCCAAGATGAAGGCATAGGAATTCCACAAGACAAAATAGATTCACTTTTTGAAAGCTTTACCCAAGCGGATGAGTCTACTACTAGACGCTTTGGCGGAACGGGTTTAGGTTTGGCGATAGTTAAGCAAATCTGCGACGCTATGGGGGCAACGATAGACGTATACAGTCTAATAGGTCAGGGCACTAGCTTTGAGGTAGGCATTCCTGTTGATATAGACGAGCTACCAGATGCAGTCAAAGAAGATAAGTTGCAAGCTTCAAACTTAGAAAAGTTGATTGCACAAGACAATAAAAAATACTTGTTTGATGCGCTTATAGTTGAAGATAATAAGATCAATCAGCTTATAGCAAGTAAGCAGTTGGAGCTGTTAAAAGTGAAATCTAAGCTGGCCGATGACGGGCAACAAGGCTTAGACTACTTAGCGACTCATAAGCCAGATATTGTTTTTGTTGATTTGCACATGCCGGTGTTAGATGGTTTTTCAATGATTCGAGAAATGAAAAAGACACTCGATTTAGCCGCAATTCCAATTGTCATTATTAGTGCTAGTGTGAGTCATGAAGACAAAGAGTATGCAAAAATACTAGGTGTTAATCATTACGTAACCAAACCCTTTTTGCTGGAAGAGTTAAGTTCCGTTGTCGATAAATTATTGGTACAAAAAAGCCAGCTTTAAAGCTGGCTTTTTTCAGATTATAGCTCGCCGATTATGACAGTCTTAAGCTTTAGCTTTTTTGTTTAACGTAGTGTGCGTAATCCGTCGTTCAAATGAGGGCGAATTGCTTTTAAAACAGCACCTAGAACCTTAGGTGTTGCTACAACAATATTGCCTGACTTGTCGTAGTTATTACCACCTTCAAAGTCTGCAACTACCGCACCTGCTTCTTGAGCAATTAGCTGACCCGCAGCCGTATCCCATGGGCGCAAACCAATTTCAAAGAAACCTTCAACACGACCTGCCGCAACATAACAAATATCAAGAGCTGCAGAACCAGCGCGACGCATATCAGCAACTTGTAAAAATAGGTCGTTAAAGATTTTTGAGTAAGCTTCAATTTGATGCTTTTGCTTGAATGGGAAACCTGTGGCCAAGATAGTACCTGATAAGTCTTTCGCTTTTGAAACACGAATTCTTCGGCCATCAAGCTGAGCGCCAGAACCTTTAGATGCTGTGAATAATTCACCGCGAATTGGGTCGAATACAACGGCTTGCTCTAGTTTACCATCAACTTTAAGTGCAATAGATACAGCAAAGTGAGGAATGCCCTTTACGAAGTTTGTTGTGCCATCTAGTGGGTCAATGATCCACTGATACTTAGCGTTGCCATCAATTACACCGCTTTCTTCAGCTACAAATGAATGATCAGGGAATGAAGCCTGAATAGTAGAGATGATTGCTTGCTCCGCTTCAATATCCACGTTGGTAACAAAGTCGTTTGCGCCTTTTAGCTCAGACTTAACCATATCTAATTGCTCGTATGCTCGAGCAATAATTTTACCAGCATTACGCGCAGCACGGACTGCGATATTTAACATCGGTTGCATTACAATCACCTATTTTTGAAAAGAACGTAATTAAGAATAATAGTAAAAAAGCCAAAAAAAGCCCCACCTAAACTCAATTAATGAGAGGTGTGCGCACTAATATTCCAAATTACTAAAGAACGTTTTTTAATCAGGCGCGCATTTTAGAGACTTTTAAAGAAAAGTAAACAAAATTCGCTTCAAACCTACAATATTTCTATGTCTGCCACTTTTTGGCTAAATTCTGCAAGGTCCATTTCTGCACAATCGTCGTTTTCTTGCCAATCTAAACCAATAATAATATTGTCTTGGCTTAAGTCTTCAATCCAAAACTCTAACCAATCTGCTACTGATATTTGAGTTGGCACATAAGTGGCCCATTCGTCAGTACAGTTTTTTTGAGCAATAGATTCACGAGACCAAAGTAACATTACATCAGTGTCTTCAAATTGCACTGAGTCAACAATTACCCACCCGTCTGACGCTTTATCATGCAAAGCCCAAATCATTTGTGTCGCTTTAACTTCTTCAAAAAATTCGCTGATTGAGTTGCTGTCGTTATTCATATCTACTCTCTAATTAGTTAACGGCGTAAGCCTTGTAAAAAGAGCCTTTAAGTTAAAGGCTCTTCATTACTGTTTAATGAAATAAAATGTCGGTAGAACTAAATTCTACTTGGTTTCTTTTTACCGTTAGGTTTTGCACTTGGCTTACCTGAGGGTTTACTACTGGCTTTTGGCTTATTACTGAACTGTTGCATACCAGAGTGACGTGTTAACGCCTTCTGATCTTTGTTCGCGCCAACTTTTGGCTTACGACCGTAGTTGCCGTTGCCACGATTCTCTTCATTTGGTGACGCCGGTGGCACTAGGTGATTTGGTCCATTACCAATGAGTTTAGATAATCCCATTTCTTTTAGTGCATGACGGATCATTTTCCAGTTTTGAGGATCGTGATAACGTAAAATTGCTTTATGCAAGCGACGTTCTTTTTCTCCGCGCGGAATAGGAACCTCGTCATTTTGCTTTTTAACTTTATGCAATGTATCTATTTCAGTGTGATACATAGTCGTCGCTGTTGCCATCGGAGATGGATAGAAATTCTGAACTTGATCTAATCGAAAACGATTTTCCTTTAGCCACATAGCTAGGTTAATCATGTCTTGCACTTCGGTGCCAGGGTGTGCGGCAATAAAATAAGGGATTAGGTACTGTTCTTTGCCAGCTTCTTTTGAATACTTTTCAAATAGCTCTTTAAATTGATAATAACTGCCCATGCCAGGCTTCATCATTTTAGATAAAGGGCCTTCTTCTGTGTGTTCTGGTGCTATTTTTAAATAGCCGCCTACGTGGTGCGTAACTAACTCTTTAACGTAACGAGGATCTTGCACCGCTAAGTCGTAACGAACACCTGAGGCAATAAGGATTTTCTTTATACCTGGTAACTCACGAGCTCGTTGATATAGGTTGATAGTAGGCTCGTGGTCAGTGTCCATGTGCTTACAAATATCAGGATATACACAAGAAGCGCGACGACACGTTGCTTCTGCTTTTTCTGACTTACAACGCAGCATATACATATTGGCTGTTGGACCACCTAAATCTGAGATAACACCGGTAAACCCAGGCACGGTATCTCGAATTTGTTCGATTTCATTAATGATTGAGTCTTCAGAACGACTTTGAATAATACGACCTTCGTGTTCGGTAATTGAACAGAATGTACAGCCGCCATAACAACCACGCATAATATTTACAGATGTTTTGATCATCTCGTAAGCTGGTATCTTTTTGCCTTCGTATTTAGGGTGAGGAATACGCGCAAACGGCATACCAAATACATAATCCATCTCTTCAGTCTCAAGAGGGAATGCTGGAGGGTTAATCCATACGCTGCGGTCACCATGTCGTTGCATTAATGCTTTTGCACAACCAGGGTTCGTTTCTTGGTGTAAAATTCGGTTTGTATGTGCATACAACACTTCATTTTTCGAAACGACTTCATAAGCTGGAAGCTTAATATAAACACGGTCCCAAGGGCGACGTAGCTGCGACTTAGTTTTTTGGCGGTCATAAGGTTGAACAACGAAGGCCTGGCTTACGCCTGTTTCGTCTGCCGCACTTTCCTGAATAGCTTCGTCTTTGTTACTACAGGTATTAGCGTCATACTCTTGATACGGATTGAGAATTGGATCAATGATCCCTGGCTTGTCAATATGAGTTGAATCAATGCCTTGCCAGTCGGCCAGTGCCTCTTTTACAACAATGGCGGTACCACGAACGTTCTTAATATCTTT
Organism: Psychrosphaera sp.; assembly: GCA_028098005.1. The sequence goes on along the minus strand of JAOHFM010000002.1, from coordinate 49,967 downwards.
AATGTCCTCGCCTCGTGAAAGGCGGTGAGTGATCTCAACTAAAGGACGTTCGGCATTACCAAAAATAAGCATGTCGGCTTTAGAGTCAAAAATAACCGAGCGACGCACTTTGTTTGACCAATAATCGTAATGGCCAATACGACGTAAACTCGCTTCTATGCCACCAATAACAATTGGCACACCTTTAAAGGCTTCACGACAGCGTTGAGAGTATACAGTAACTGCTCTGTCTGGGCGTTTGCCACCAATATTGTCTGGTGTGTAGGCATCATCGTGACGCAGTTTTCGGTCTGCTGTATAACGGTTTATCATGGAGTCCATGTTGCCTGCCGTTATACCGAAATATAAATTAGGTTTGCCTAAACGTTGAAAATCGTCTTTGCTGTGCCAATCAGGCTGATCAATGATACCAACCCTAAAGCCTTGTGATTCAAGCATTCGACCAATAACAGCCATACCAAAACTTGGGTGATCAACATAGGCGTCACCAGTTACAATGATGACATCACAACTGTCCCAACCTAACAAATCCATTTCTTCACGGGTGGTTGGGAAAAATGGCGCAGGGCCAAAACATTCAGCCCAGTACTTCGGGTAGTCCCACAGTTTCTTATCGGTTTTCACCGTGGCCGCTGGCGGCTTTATTGGTGAACTTGGACGTGCGGTTTTTGCTTGCATTTGGACTACCTTTGTAAATTTCATTTCCACAACAACTATTATAGCCCCTGTGAACGGACGCGCGATTATACAGACTTTTCATCCAAAGGTGAAAAGCAATCAGAACAATATTTGTATTAATTTTAATCATCACGCTATGCTTTTGAACAATATTGCTTTTTTCGACTGTTGAATGTTTGTACAAAAATTTAACAAGATAGTTGTTGAAATTACTTAGAAAGACTGACTAAAATGCATCAGCAAATTTCATGGATAAAATAATAAAAATAATGAAAACTGGAATCAAATTTGCGGCATTTATAGTCTGCTCAATAATTTTTGCAATATATACGGAAATTGACTTAACGGTATCAAGCTGGTTTTATGACGCCGAACATGGTGGTTTTTACTTCAACAACTACTCTGTAGTTCAGATAATTTATGATGTGTTTAAACACATGCCTAAACTCCTACTTCCTGCCCTATTCATTTTTATCATTTTAAGTATAAAAATGGCTTGGTGTTGCCAACAAAGAAAGCTTTGTAGTTTTGCTCTAATCGCAATGTTAATTGGGCCGGGCATCATAGTACATACTGTTTTTAAAGATAATTGGGACAGAGCAAGACCTCGACAAATTGAAGCCTTTGGTGGTGATAAAGTGTTTTCGCCAGCTTGGGTGATATCTGATCAATGTGAACGTAATTGTTCTTTTGTTAGTGGTCATGCAGCAATGGGTTACTACTTTATGATCCTAGGTTGGTTGTTAAACTCAAGACGTTGGCTTTACTTTGGTATTGGCCTCGGCACACTTGTCGGAATGATAAGGGTTTTTCAGGGAGGACACTTTATTAGCGATGCAATACTGGCGGGCTTCATTGTTTACTGGAGTTTTTGGGGGATTGCTGCGTTAATGAAAATACCTCAACCAGGCAGTAAAACATCAAACGACCCTGAACAGCCTGCAGATAATAAGACTCCACAACCTGTTTAATTACAATTTGTCCTCTTAGTTCAACTGGATAGAACAAGGGCCTCCTAAGCCTTAGATACAGGTTCAAGTCCTGTAGAGGACGCCAGTTTAAAGATTTAGTGAGTGCCCGTTAAATTGGTATTAATATTGCTTTAAAAATAACAGTTCTTCATTTTTGGTTTTAAAATATGAAACAGTTGTTACTTATCGCTATTTTAGCCCTGTCGGGCTGTACAACAATAGAGCGTCTTGCTGAGCTACAAAACCCGCCAGTAGAAAAGGGTTATGAGCAATATATGCCTGAACGAAATGCAGCATCTTTTCATGGGCATGTGGAGCAGTTAGCGAGGCAATTACTAAACACAACTAATTACTTTAATGTTGGACAGCCTATCCTGGTCGGCACCTTTTTGCCTGCCAACACCTTGTCTGAAGACAAAAATGCGTCGATAGCGCCATTTGGTTTACAGCTTCAGGAAAGTTTTGTTACTTTTTTGACACAAGCGGGTTTAAAAGTCACAGAATTTAAAGTTCAGAAACAAGTCAATATTTCTCAAAATGCAGATATGTTTATGAGCAGAGACGTAAATAGTCTAGAAAAAAATATTACAGCCGATTACTTATTAGTTGGACATTATGTACAACAAGAAAATGAATTGGTTGTGAATGCAAGAATCATTAACTTATCAGACAAAACCGTAGTGGCCGCAGCAACAGATTACATTCCAATGAACACAATGTGGAGTCACGATAAAGTGAAGCTCAAGAATGATCAAATTTACCGCGGTGAGTATTAGGAGCAAGCCATGAAAAAATTTACAGCTATTTTAATTGCGACTCAAGTAGCCGCTTGTTCTTCATTAACGGATTGGTCTGTTGAAGAGTCTTACACCGACAACACAGAAGTTGAACAAGTAGTAACAGACCAAGAAAATCAGTTATCAGGCAACGATGTTGCCAAATCAAGTTCAAGCATGAATGAAGAGGTTAGCAAGCCAAGACTTGATAACGACGGTGTGGTCACGGTAAACGATGCGAGTTTAAAGTTTCAAAACGATTATAGAAATCATTTGCTTGGCAAAATGAATGAAATGGGCAAGCAACAGCCAAATCGCGGAGGACGTGACAAAAATATCAACTTTTATGTTCGCGGGTTAATGCAAGATCTTGTCTCCAACATGAAGTATGTAAATTCGACAACACCAATAGCGGTAACTAGCTTTGTAATGCTCGATAGTGATTTTCAGTATGCTGACATCTTAGGAAAACAAATTTCTGAAAGCTTTATACATGAAGTGCATAAGTTTGGTATCCCAGTCATTGACTTTAAAACAACCGACTTTGTTAGAGTTACGCCAGATGGTGATTTCATATTTAGTAAAGACTATCTAGAGCTAGAAGGTGACTTGCCTATTAAGTATGCGGTAGCAGGAACATTAACGAAGCAACTTTCGGGATATTTAGTGAATGCTCGGGTAATAGGTATTGATTCAAAAGCTGTGGTGGCATCGGCTCAAGGTTTTTTGCCAAATAACGTTGTTAATCAGCTTACATCAAGTGGGTTTAATGATGGTATTCCGCTAGTGTCTTCTGAGCGAAATGTAGATTAAACGATGTGGTTAGGTGAGCGGTTATGATATTTAAAAACACGATTTCAAAAGTAGCACTTTGTACTAGCGTTATATTGTTATTATCTGCATGTTCGCTAACAGAGCAGCCTAAGACCATAGTTGAAGTGAAAGAAGAAAATGTCTGCATGAATCCAAAGGGACAAATAATAGATTGTCCCAAAGATGTTGAACGTTTTACTGATTCACAATTGGCCAGTGCTTCAAATTCCAGTAACGTAAACAAACCTCAGGCAAATAGCACGAATGCTACCACAATGTTTGTATCACACGATGCAACTTTGAATAGTCATTCATTAACTGGGAGTCAGCACTCTGTTTTGTTAAGTGAATATATTGAACAAATATCAGCTGGGTTAATTGCGAATGTGTCAAATAAAGCTGAACATGTCATCGTAGGTGTAACATCATTTGTCGACTTTACCTCTGATCTCGCCACAATAACGCCAGTGGGAAATATCGTTTCGGAACATTTTACTACGCATTTGTTTCAACACGGCTTTACAGTGGCTGATTATAAAGTAAAAAATACTGTATCAATAACGCCGCAAGGTGACTTTGTTTTTACCCGAGATGCCAACAAGTTAACAAGTAGCGAATCCATAACGCATGTGCTTACAGGAACCGTTATGTACCAACAAACAGGTTTGCTAATTAATGCTCGCGTCGTAGACTTTGAAAATAAATGGATTATATCGACGGCGTCAGGTTTTATTCCTTATTTTGTGCTGGATACAATAATTCCAAATGGCGCAAAACATACTGTTCTTTAAACAGGCAAATTCATGTTTAGAATCGTTTACTTAACAATACTACTAATTATTAGTGGTTGTAGTTCGACTGAACCGACCGTTATTACTAAAACGATTTTTAACGTCACAGAAATACCCAATAAGCAGTTATATGCAGCCGAGGCGAAAAGAAGAGCGGCAGAGTCACCAGCGGAGCTGCTTGATCCATTTTATACTCGATTAAAATATTACCTAAAAATTGAAGCTGAAGTTAATCTTTTATATGACAAACTTGAAGCTAAAATTTATTCGGAAGTAAATAAGCCCGCTATTACGTTGATGCCTGTCCAAGGCAAAATAAAAGGTGCGAAATATCAAGACCGAGCCAACACCATTATAAGTGAGTTTATTCGCAACCGAATAGAAGCTTACGACTTTGACAACCAACAAGCGAATTTCAAACATAAAAAAAGCTGGTCTATTCACCCCACGTTAAAAATGAGAAATGGAAATATTTGCCTTCAATTAAAGTTGAAGGATGAAAATAATCTAGAAATCCCTATTCTAGGAGCTAATTCTGATACGACGGATTATTTCTTTTTTAATTATGTTGACGGCATTCGCTTTGACTAATTTAGATAGTTCCATATCGTTTTTAAAAGTGTTTAAATGATGAATAAAATTAGACTCTATAAAAACAAAAGGGAACTCCATGAAGTCGTTTACTCTTACTGCAATAACAGCTGCATTAGCACTGTCATTCCTATCATCTTCTAATAACGCTCATGCTATTGAGGTGACTCAAAAAGCGAAAGACATAGCGCAAAATACAATAATTGTAGATAGCCACATTGACGTTCCATTTCGAATTAATAAACGTTGGGAAGACGTTACTGTAGCAACTGAAAAAGGCGACTTTGATTATCCAAGAGCTAAAAAGGGCGGACTGAATGCGCCATTTATGTCTATTTATTTACCGGCCACACTAGAAGCTCCGGGCAAAGACTATGGAGTGCAGTTAGCACATCAACTTATTGACTCAGTAGAAGCGATTGCAAATAGAGCACCAGATAAGTTTGCAGTGGCGTATTCTACGTCAGACGTAGAAGAACATTTTGAAAAAGGGCTAATTTCTCTTCCAATGGGGATGGAAAATGGCAGTCCAGTTGCTGGTAGCCTAGATAATTTAAAGATGTTTTATGATCGCGGTATCCGCTACATCACTTTAGCTCATTCACTTTCAAACCATATTTCTGATTCATCTTACGACCTGCGCAGGAACTGGAAGGGCTTAAGTCCTTTTGGTAAAGAGCTTGTTGTTGAAATGAATAAACTCGGTGTAATGGTTGATATATCGCACGTTTCGGACGCTGCTTTTTACCAGGCAATGGAAATCACAAAAGCACCAGCTATCGCCTCTCATTCCTCTTTGCGTAAGTTTACTCCGGGCTTTGAGCGTAATATGGATGACAAAATGATTAAAGCCTTGGCTAAAAATGGCGGTGTCATTCAAATTAACTTCGGATCTAGCTTTGTGTCACAAGAGACTCGAGATTGGCAAGACGAGCTATCTAAGAAGTTTGAAGCCGCGGGCGTTAAATGGGGCGATCCTAAAGCCAATGAAATAGCTGAAGCGCATCGTAAGTTAAAGCCATATCCATTTGCGTCGTTAGAAACGGTACTAGATCATATTGATCATGTTAAAAACTTAGTGGGCATAGATCATGTAGGCATAGGATCAGATTTTGATGGTGTAGGTGACTCACTTCCTAGAGATCTTAAAGATGTGTCTTATTTTCCTCATCTTGTGCAAGGTTTATTAGATCGAGGTTATTCGGAGCAAGAAATTAAAAAAATCTTGTCGGGCAACTTTATGCGAGTATGGAAAAAGGTCGAGGCTGTCGCTGCATCTATGTAGCCAACTTTAGCGGCTAATCACAATAGTTCCGGCTTACCTAACAGAAATTTATCTGCTAGTATGACGGAACTTTTTGCTAAAGGATGATTCCAATAGCAACAACCTATTAATTTTATGAAGTATTAATCACATGAAGCAATTTTTATTAGTTTTATTAGCCCTAGGGTTCCTATCAGGCTGTAGCAGTTGGGTTTATAAATACGATATTGTTCAAGGTAATTACCTTAACCAACGAGATGTTAATAAACTTCGTATTAATATGACTAAAGAACAGGTTAAATTTGTTTTAGGTACACCTGTAGTTAGCAATGCATTTCGTGATGATGATTGGCACTATGTTTATACAAGACGTGTAGGCAAGACCGATGAATTAGTTAGAAAAGAAATGGTCGTACATTTTGATGGTGATAGAGTCACTAAGGTGTCGGGCGACTTCGACAAGCCTGAAGACTTTGATACGCCTCTTGATTCTGAATAGTTTTCAATAAATTCTGAATAAGCTAAAGCCGAAGTTACTCTTCGGCTTTTTTACGAGGGTTAGGTCTTCCACCTGTAACTTTGTCAGCTCGGCCTTCTTGCACGGCTTTTTCCGCTCGGCGCTTACGGACTTCTTTAGGGTCTGCGATAAGAGGGCGATATATTTCAATTCGATCACCGTCTTTTAAAACCGCATCAAGTTTACAAGTCTTTGACCAAATACCAACTTTTAGTACGGTTAAATCAATTTCAGGGTGACTTGTCATAATGCCACTTTTAGCTATGGCCTGTTCAACAGTAGACTCTGGAGGCACTTGCAGTTGCAATAGCGATTGTTTTTCTGGAAGGGCGTATGCCACTTCAATAGTAATGTTTTCAGACATAAACTTGTTTTGCTCTTTGTGTGAAGGCGGTGACCATACTCGTTGTTACATGCGTAAAGATTTTACCAAAGGCAAGCTCAATCATTTTTGAAGAAAACTCAAAGTCTAATTCAAGCTCAACTTTACAGGCGTTTGAATCGAGTTCAGTAAAGGTCCAACTGCCCGTTAAATACTTGAAAGGACCGTTGACTAATGTCATGTTTATTACCCGGTTAGATACCAGTTCATTTTTAGTGGTGAACCATTTACTGATACCAGCTTTGTTGATTAACAAGGAACCTTCAAGTTCTGTACTCGACAATACTTTACAAGTTGCATCAGCACAATTAGGAATAAACTGCGGATAAGCCTCAATATCGTTAACTAATTTATACATTTGATCGCAGCTATACATGACTAACGCGCTGCGTGAAAGCTTTGGCATGGACCCTACTTATCGTTTTTAACACTCAATAAAACTTATTCTAACAAACTTACATAGAAAATAACGTATAAATGGTTATAATCGATGGAGAACTAACAAAGAAGTAATTATGGCTAAGAAAAAACCAAAAACACCATCTAATACAATTGCATTGAATAAAAAAGCGCGCCACGAATATCAGCTCGATAAAAAGTTTGAAGCTGGCGTTGAGTTGCAAGGGTGGGAAGTAAAAAGTATCCGTGAAGGTAAAGTAAATATTTCGGATACGTACGTCTTTTTAAAAGATGGCGAAGTGTTTTTATTGAACGCTGAAATTCAGCCTCTAAATCAAGCGTCAAGTCACGTAGTTTGCGAACCGACTCGGTATCGAAAACTGTTACTGAAAAAGCGCGAAATTATGGAACTAGTAGGTGCAGTAGAACGTCAAGGCTATACGCTGATTGCTACCGCTATGTACTGGAAAAAAAGCTGGGTTAAAGTTGAATTCCACTTAGCAAAAGGTAAACACAGTCAAGATAAACGTTCAGATATTAAAGATAGAGACTGGGGCCGACAGAAAGAGCGACTCATGAAGCACGCTGGTAGATAACAAATTTATGGCGTTGAACAAAAAAGGTTTAGCGCTAATGAAATTTAAAGGCTGTTTTTAAGTTCTAATGATCCAGTAAACTAATTATGGATGCCTATGGATTCAATACAGCAAATAGCCAAAGACAATACTCAAGTTTTAAATCAATTATTTGATTTTTTAGAGTCACTAGATCCCATTCAATACTTAAACTCCACCCAAGATCACGGTTCATCGCTCGGCGCTCATGTTCGACATATTATTGAGCACTATCAATCCGTCCTAACCGGTATTTCTAATATCAACTACGATGCACGTAAGCGTGATTTGACTATTGAAACGTCGGTATCTAACGCTAAATATCATATTGGATTAATAACGGCATTATTGGCGGACGTAAACGCTGACGCTGAAGTTTCGGTTATATGTGCGACAAACACAGAGGCTCGTTCACCGAAAGTGAGCAGTTCGTTGGCTAGAGAGTTGGTATTTTTGTACAGTCATACAACCCACCATATGGCCATTATTAAATTGCTATCTGCCGCTATGGGTCTTAAATTAGATGACTCATTTGGCAAAGCCGCATCCACAAGAGTATTTGAGTCCAATGTGCAGTCTAAATTGGCGTAATTTTAATACCAGTATTGGCCTTGTTTTTACACGAGATGAATCTGTATTGAGAGCGAAAGCACTTCCACCACAGCGCTTTTCAAAAGCTGGAGTAGAGTATTTAATGCCGGTGGATCCAGTTGGCAAAGGCAGTTGGATAGCAGCCAATAATAAAGGCATTGTGTTTTGCTTGTTAAATGACTATCAGGGCAAAGTGAAGCCCGTCAGTGTCCAGTTGGTATCTAGAGGTCTATTAATTCAAAAGTTAGCGGAGAGCAGCTCACAGAGTGAAATTGATAGTACATTGAGGAACTGGCCTTTAAAGCACAGTCAGCCCTTTTACCTTTCAATCATTAGTTTAAATAGTCAACGGCTTTGGCATTATGACGGCACTCACTTATCAAGCAGTCAGTCGTCACCTGAGCAACTATATTCGTCGGGTCACCCTGAAGTTCAAAGTATAAAAAGATTGCGTACAGAGTTTGCTAATAGACAGGTTATTAACTCGTTGTCAGATATCGTCAACTTACACCGTTCACATGAGCCGCTTATGATGAATGATAGAGCTTATAGCTTCTGCATGCACCGACAAGAAGCTTGCAGTCAATCTATGACGGTAATTGAAATTACACCTAAAAGTGTAGAGGTGAAGTATTGGCCAGGTCAACCTTGTGAAGCAAACCTAGCCAAACCTATTTCAAAAACACTAGCGATTACATAACTCACTATCGCGTTGGTTTTTAGCTTTTTGAATATCACTTTCGTTGTCAGACATTTTTAAGTATCCATTCTGAGTAACTAAAGTATTCAAATCAGTAACTTCAATATAAATCATACTGAAGTCATCGCTAGCCCTTGTAAAGGTTGCGGTTTTTTTATCTTCGCTTACGTTAACCGAAATATTGCCGACACAGCTTTCCACTTGCCAATCTAAATCTGATGTAGAGTTTGTCCAACGTACTCTTGCTTGCCAATCTACAGAAGGAGCCAGACTAGTAGATACGCCGGTTAACTCAAGTTCAGGAGCTATGTCTGTGTAGCCACTGGCATCAAAGGTATGACTCACTTCATCCACGCAGTCTTTGATATTTCCAGTGTCTGAAATTTGCTGAGCTTCGGTATCATTAACGCTAGTTTGGCAATCAAAGTCATCATTTGCGGCAATGGTTAATTCATGGCTACCTGCTCGTTTAGGAGTTGCATAGCTTAGGATATATAAGCCATTTTCATAGCTTTTAGCGAAATCGAGAGTAGAACTCAATACGGTAGTTAACTGATTAAAATCTTCAATCTTAAATATGTTTGACTCAGGTGTGAATTCCGCTAATGTCTGAGTATTAGACTCTTCTCCTAGAACAATAAAGTAAATGTCTTTACTGGCAACAGAAGCTAACGCGTTTTCTTTAGATACTAGCCCTGAGCTGTCATTACCATCGGTAAATAAAACAAGACTGCCATAACTCACCAGCTCAGTGGAAATTTCATTTTCCCAACTTTCGGCGCTTTGTTTTATGCCGCCAAATAAGTTGGTACTGTTGCCTCCTACAGAAATAGAGTTTAAAGCAGTAAGAATGCTGTCAATATCTCTGTCATTTTCAACCACTAATTGCACATTACTATCAAATGTATAAATGCTAATACGTTGATTTGGCGCCAATAGTGAGTCGCCATTTGAATCGGATATACTTCCTTTAATGCTAGAAATGACCTCATTCAAGTCGTCTTCGGTCAGAGATGCACTAATGTCGATAGCGAAAACGGTGGTATAGATTGAATCTAAGCCAACTAACGGATCTACTTCTAAAAATGACTCAGATGTTGAAACCGGAAGGTCATTTTCCGTCACACGCAAATAATCTTTTACATTTGATGTGGTTAAAGCCTCCACAGCTTTACCTGTAAACCTGTCTACTAAATGGAAAGCAAAAGTTAAAACAGAGGGCGCTTGTGCCGAAAAACCTAAGTTGTTTAAGCTATATGCGGTGCCTTCTAAACCAGAACACGTTATGTCGATATTAGAAACATTGCCAGTAACGGTACCGTTTGCATTAGCAATATTACAGTTTAGGCCTGTAGGTTGGGAAACTAAGGTCACATTGTAGCTTTCATCTAGCGTAACTCTAGTGCTAAAAGTAAAATCACCATTCGTTGTGAACGTTTGTTCATTGCCGTTTAGACTTACGGTTACCTGACCGGCTAAGCCATTAATAGAGCCAGAAATAGACGCAGTATTAGGTGCAATATTAGTTGTTTTGTCTGAGTCGCTACCTGAACAGCCTTGTAATAGCAAAGCAACCATAGAGAAAGAAAGCGTTAAATTTAATTTAGCACTTTTAAAAAACATATTTTTTCCTTAAGACCCAACTTTTGTTGGGTTTTTATCGAGTGGGCTCACAATTTTTTGAAATGTATTTATCGGTTTTGTCGGTGATAACTAGCGCATTAGCGTCTTTACAAAAGTATGTTTTTACCTGACCACTATAGTCACCATTTACAACCGAAGATATTTTATTCACCAGCGTTTTCAAATCACTACTTTCAGCAAAGTGCTCTTTCACAATGTAGTCGTATTGTAGATCCCAAATTAATTCCATACCTTCAGCATTTGCATAGTTTTGTAGTGCGGTTTTCAAAGTGTCATTTTGCTTAAAAGAGCGCTTTTTCTTCGGCCCTTGCCAAAACTCTTTAGCTGGATCAACGGTACCATCACGTGATGCTAATTGTTCTCCCATCGACTGTTCAGGCTCAGGAAGCTTGATGGTGTAGTCATTTAGTCGTTCAGCGCCTGGCTTCATTGCCTGTCGTACTTCAGCATAAAACTTAGCAACACCTTTAGCTACTGGGTTTTCGCTTGTTTTGTTGCTTTCGTCACTGCCCCAGTAGACAAACCCAACAATAATTAAGATAAAAACAATTGGCGCTACAATTTTACCTATTTTGCCCGATTGCTTTCTTTTTGTACCTATTTTGTTTTTGCTCATAAGTCCCTCTTTAATATAACGACTCAGGCTCGTCTGCTGGTCTTGTTTTAAACCTGCGGTGAACCCACATGTACTGTTCCATATTATCTAATACCGCTTCTTCTACCCACTTGTTTATTTTTATCGCATTTTCAAGTGAGTCTTTACTGGGATAATCAACTAAAGGCGGTAAAAATTCAATCTCATAACCAGAATTATCGGGTAATCTTTTTAACTTTGTTGGGATAGTGGCAGCGTTCTTGTGACTAGCAAAAATCTCGGTGCCAGTTGTTGTAGCGGCGTTGTCAACGGCAAAAAACGGTGCAAATACACTGCGTTTTGGGCCGTAGTCATGATCAGGTAAATAAACAGTGATTTCACCATTTGATAGAGCCTTTAGCAAACCTTTTACGTCTCTTTTTCCAATCATATAACGGTTTGAGCGACAGCGACCTCTGTACTGCACCCACTCTAACAACTTATTATTGTGTGGACGGTAAAACCCTACACACGGGTAGCCGTTCTCCCCAAGTACACGAGCCATCATTTCTAATGGTAATATATGAAAAAACAACAAGAAAATGCCTTTACCTTCTTGTACTGCAGCGTCTATATGTTCTTGACCTTTCACCTGACAAATTGGGTTTGCTCGCCAGCTAGGCCACCACCAAGCTATACCACTTTCAAAAAGTGCAATTCCGGCGTTTTCAAAGTTGACTTTAACTAACTGATCAACTTCCTTTTTTGACATATCAGGAAAACATAGCTGAATATTCTTTGTTGCAATCCGTTTTCTTTTTTTTAATACAGACAATAATAGCCGGCCTATACCTCTGCCCATGGCAAGTTGTAATCGGTAAGGTAACCAGCTTAGTGAATAGAGAATAATAACTAAAAGCCAAGTCAGCCAAAACTTAGGGTGAAAAAAACGCCAAGAAAAGGTGGGGGCAATAAATGTACTTTTTGATTCTGATTTACTCAAAACGAAGTCTCACGATAGGGAACAAATTATCTGCTTTCTATTCTAACGTATAGTAAGTGCTTATTGATATCCCTTTCTGGTCATTTCAGTTAGGCATAAAAAACGGAGCAAATGCTCCGTTTATACAATTAGCTAGTTATGTTTACTGGCTTTTTACTTAAGGCCGCTATTTACCGCGGCTAAGTCTTTGCCATTTAATTCACCAGATGCTTGTCTAAGAGTAAGCATTGCTAATATGTAATCGTAGCGGCTTGTTGCTAAGTTACGTTTTGCATTGTAAAGGTTTCTTGTGCTGTTAAGTACGTCAACAATAGTACGAGTACCTACATCAAAACCAGCTTGAGTTGCTTGCAATGCACTTTCTGCCGATACAACAGATTGATTTAATGCTTTAAGCGTAGATACTAGTGAAGAAACATCAGCAAATGATGTTCTTACACTGCGAACCGCAGCTCTATATGCTGCTTCACGATCTTCGCTAGCAAACACATAGTTGGCTTGAGCTTGTTTAACCGCGGCTGTTGTACCACCGCCGCTATAAATTGGTACGTTTAACGTTAAACCAATTGAAGACGAGTTTAATGCTGGGCTGTCAATGTCTTTACCTGCATCATTGGTGCTTACTGAAGCGGTTAAGTTTAATGTTGGGTAATGACCAGCATCGGCACGTTTAATATCAAATTTAGCCGCTTCAACAACTAACTCTTTGCCTTTTAATTCAAGATTGTTTTGTTCTGCTTTTTTAACCCACTGTTGTACGTCATTTGGCATAGGTAAAGAAGCTTCAAAACGTTCAGTGTTTAGTGGGTTAAAGTTATTGTAAAACTTGCCAGTAATTTCACGTAGAGTTTCTTTTGAAATTTCTACGTTACTTTTGCTGCGAATTTCAGTAGCAACAGCGTTGTCATAATTAGCTTGAGCTTCGTGAACGTCTGTAATGGCCGTTAAACCAACTTTAAAACGTTCTTTAGTTTGTTCAAGTTGACGCTCAATTGCTTTTTTCTCAGCTTGAGAAAACTCTAGGTTGTCCTGTGCTTTTAAAACGTTGAAATAACTTTGTGCAACTCGTTGAATCAAAGTCTGTTGAGCAAGGTTTAGGCTTGTTTGAGCTTGTAATGCACGTTTTTCTGCCGCATCTAAATTGTACCAGTCACCCATTTTAAATATGGTTTGTGTAAGCGTAAGGCCATAATTTAGATTACTTGAGTCGTAGTCGTATACGTCACCAGTAGTGGAGCTGACGGCTTCACTATTCCCTAAAGAATAACCAGCAGAAAATGAAAGATTAGGTAATAAACGTGCAAACGCTTGTTCTTCAGTTTGCAATACGGCTTCGTAGTTAGCCTTTGCTTTTAAAGTTTGTGGGTCATTTTGTACCGCGTCCTTGTAAGCATCTAATAAGTTTGTCGCTTGAGTTTGCATAGTGACGCTGGCGAAAAATAGCGCGATAGATGCTGTGATAAAAGACTTTCTCATACTGGTTCCTTAACCGAAATTTTTATTCCAATTTTAGCGTTTAGCGATAATTGGCTATATTGTAGCCTTTCTCGTTGTTTTGAGTAATGTTTTTAATGTAAATTAATATACTGCAAATGTAACAGAATATTGAATTGTAAATAAGCTGAAACCGTTATTTATGTTAAACTCCCAACTTATAGGGTTGAGCGGGGATTAACGGATGGCGAGCGATAAATATACACCTCTATTTGATAGCAAAAATATTGAAATCAAGTCTGTTGATAAAGTATTTAACGGCTTTTTTAAAATAAACAAATTTACCTTTAGACATAACCTGTTTAATGGCGGTCAAAGCAAATGGATTGACCGAGAAATATTTGAACGAGGTGATGCTGTAGGGGTGCTACCTTACGATCCTTTTGAACAAAAAGTTGTGCTTATTGAGCAAATCAGAATTGGCGCTCTGGCATCAAAAGAATCGCCTTGGTTGTTAGAAGTCATCGCCGGCATGGTAGATAAAGAAAATGAAGACTTAGAAGATGTTGCCAAAAGGGAAGCATTTGAAGAGGCTGCTTTGAATATAAACACGTTAACGCCAATGCTTAGTTATATGTCTAGCCCTGGCGGAACCAGTGAACGACTTTATTTGTACATGGGCATTGTTGGTTCAAATGGCGCTGGCGGAGTGCATGGTTTAGAAGATGAAAACGAAGATATCAAAGTTCACGTATTAGATGTTGAACATGCATTTGAATTATTAGACTCGGGTGTAATAGATAACGCAGCGACAGTTATTAGCCTACAATGGTTAAGGCTTAATAAACAGAAGATAGATGCAGAGCCTGCAAAATACTAGATGAATATGAATACTGTAAAAAAAAAGAAAAGTACGTTGTTGACCTCAAGCGTTTACAAACTATTTGTAGTCGCAACTATGCCTTATTATTAAGGCTTTTGCCGTTGGAGTATAACCAAGGGCAGCAGTGGCATATTGAACTAAGTCAGGGGCTTTATTTTGAATTATCAGTGTCTGACATTTCGCCGTATACGGAACAGTTTACGCTTCAACAAAGAAGTACGTTAAGCACATTAGTGGGTCAAATGGATATTGAGTTTAGGCTTTATCATGATGCACAAATGGTTGAAGTTACTAAATACCAGCAACAAGATCGCATTCGCCCAAACAATCCATATCCAAATGATAAACTTCATCATAAAGATGAAAAAACGCAGATAAATGCCTTGTTAAAAGACTGGTTAAACTTAGCAATAGACCATCAACCTGATAAAATAGATGACCGTCTTTTAAAAAATTCAGCATCAAGTTAATGGCCAGTATTATATATCTACACGGATTTCATTCTTCACCTTTGTCTGAAAAAGCCGTTCAATTTAATCAGTTTATGAATCTGCACCACCCTGATATAAAGGTGTATACACCTCAATTACATGTTCACCCTCAGCAGGCTATTGGTGAAGTTGAAAAACTTGTTGAGTCAATTATGCAAGCAAACGGCTCTGAATTAATTGGCATTGTGGGTAGCAGCTTAGGTGGTTTTATAAGTACTTATATACACAACAAATATAACGTCCCTGCGGTGGTTATAAACCCTGCAGTTAAGCCATTTGAGCTACTGGAGGATTACGTTGGAAAGCAAGTGCAACCTATTACTGGTGAAGAGTACTTACTAGAGCCACATCATATGGACGAATTAAAAGCTATTTATCAACCAGCTTTACGTGACTCAAGTAGAGTATGGTGTTTACAACAAGAGGGCGATGAGGTGCTAGACTACCGCCAAGCCGCTGAACATTACCAGCTGGCTAAAATGACATTAGAACCCGGTGGAAACCACAGTTTTATTGGCTTTAAGAGATACTTACCACAGATAGTAGAATTTTTCCTTTAAGTTTGACTCAATCCTAGTTAACCTTTCATTTAGAACCTAAAATTAGAATAATAAGCGCTATGACTAATCAATCTTATAATGCAGAAGCGATAGAGGTACTTAACGGTTTAGAGCCGGTACGTCGTCGCCCTGGAATGTATACCGATACAACCCGTCCAAATCACCTTGCTCAAGAAGTAATAGACAACAGTGTTGATGAAGCATTGGCAGGGCATGCAAGTAATATTGTGGTGACGCTACACGAAGACAACTCTTTGGAAGTGTCCGATGATGGTCGAGGAATGCCGGTTGATATTCACCCAGAAGAAGGGATACCAGGCGTAGAGCTAATTCTTACAAAGCTACATGCTGGTGGTAAGTTTTCTAACAGCAACTACGAATTCTCAGGTGGTTTGCATGGCGTAGGTGTATCAGTTGTAAATGCACTGACCACTAGAATGGAAGTTCGTGTTCGACGCGATGCACAAGAGTATCAAATCGCTTTTGAAAATGGCGACAAGGTTCAAAGCTTAGAAGTTATAGGCACAGTAGGGCGCAGAAACACAGGTACCACGGTACGATTTTGGGCTGACCCTTCTTATTTTGATAGCGCAAAATTCTCTAATTCTCGTTTAATTCACAATTTGCGAGCTAAAGCTGTTTTATGTCCGGGCTTAAAAATTAAGTTTAACAATAAACAGCTTAAAGAAACTCACGAGTGGTTTTATCAAGATGGTTTAAAAGACTACTTAGTTGATGCAGTAAAAGGTTTTGTTATGTTGCCGGAAGACCCATTTGTTGGTTCTTTTAGTGGTAATTTAGAAGCCGCAGAATGGGCGGTTACTTGGTTACCTGAAGGTGGTGACTCTATTGGCGAAAGTTATGTGAACCTAATTCCTACTGCTCAAGGTGGTACTCATGTAAACGGACTAAGACAAGGTCTGTTAGAAGCTATGCGTGAGTTTTGTGAATTCCGAAATTTAGTCCCTCGCGGTATAAAGCTGACGCCTGAAGATATCTGGGAACGATGCAGCTATATCTTGTCGGTTAAAATGCAAGACCCGCAATTTGCTGGTCAAACTAAAGAGCGCTTATCTTCAAGACAGTGTGCGACGTTTGTGTCTGGTATCGTTAAAGATGCTTTTAGCTTGTGGTTAAACACGCATACAGATATTGCTGAGCTATTGGCTGATATGTGTATTTCTAATGCACAAAAACGACTAAGAGCCGCTAAAAAAGTCATACGTAAAAAAGTCACTCAAGGTCCTGCACTCCCAGGTAAATTAACGGACTGCTCTAGCCAAGAAAACGACAGAACAGAATTGTTTTTAGTTGAGGGTGACTCAGCTGGTGGTTCGGCGAAACAAGCTCGAGATCGTGAGTTCCAAGCTATCATGCCGCTTCGCGGTAAAATTTTAAATACGTGGGAAGTTGAAGCCGGTCAGGTTTTAGGTTCGCAAGAAGTTCATGATATTTCAGTCGCGATCGGTATGGACCCTGATTCGTCAGACTTGTCTCAATTAAGGTATGGAAAGATTTGTATCCTTGCCGACGCCGATAGCGATGGTCTTCATATCGCCACTTTGTTATGTGCATTGTTTACTCGTCATTACCGAACATTAGTTGAAGCAGGCCACGTATATGTTGCCATGCCACCGTTATATCGAATTGATGTAGGCAAAGAAGTGTTTTATGCATTAGACGATGGCGAAAAAGATGGGATCTTAGATCGTATTGTTGCAGAGAAGAAAAAAGGCAAGGTCAACGTACAGCGCTTTAAAGGTCTAGGTGAGATGAACCCGCTACAATTGCGCGAAACGACTATGGATCCAAACACTCGTCGATTAGTGCAGTTAACGATTGATGAAATTGCGCCAACGATGGAAATGCTCGATATGCTACTTGCGAAAAAGCGAGCGGGCGATCGCAAGTCTTGGTTAGAAAGCAAAGGCAACAAAGCAACCGTCTAGTTGTACTTGGGGAAAGAATGAAGTCTTGGCAAAACAACAGACATAGAGAAAAGCAGAGGTTAGCCGTTAAGCTGACGTGCCTTTTTGTATCTGTGTTTTGCTCAACCGGCTCATTTGCTAGCAATTATTCAAGCTCAATAGCCAACTCAATGGAAGTTTCATCTACTAAGTCAGAAGCGTCGCCCAATAAAACAAGCCCGACACATAATGACTGGTTTAGCGAACGCAAAAAAAACGAGCAAGACGTTGTTAAAGTCGCGCAAATAGACAAAGTCAAAAACCAGTTTCAAAGTGAATTTAAAACCTTAAATGGATTTTTAAGTGCGGTACAAACGGCAAATGCAGTTTCTCCAGAAAAACAATTAGCCAGCGTGGAGCACTTTATAACAGATAGCACTTTAACTTTGGCTCAGTTGGTTAATTTACGTCTTATCAAAGCGCACGCACTTTATTTGTTAGAAAAGCCAGCGCAGTCAGAACAAGAGCTTGATATCGTTATTAATGATATTGATAAATTGGCCGAGCCAGAACAATTAGTGTTAACACTGCGTTTGCATGAATTAAGAATAGATAATGCAGTTAAAATAATGGATTACCAGGCAGCGATATCTTATTTTGACTACGTCACAGCGCTGCTTAATGGATGGGCGGATAAAGCCGACAATATCGATTACTTTTGGGTATTTTGGAGCTTAAAAAAGACTTCATTTTTCGCCTCTTTGGAAGATTACGAGTTAGCCAATATCAGCCTTAGTATCGCAACAGAAAAAGCGACCTCAAGTGGCCAAATGCCACTCATAGTTTGGGCTAAACAAGCGCATGTAAAGTTGCTTGTTAAACAAGGTGATTTGTTTTTAGCAGAGCAAAGCTTCAAGCGATTGGTGAGTTATTTGAAAGACAATAAACTTGCATCGTCGTCATTACAGACTCAAATTGAATGGGCGCAATTAAATAGCCAGTCTTTTAAATATAGAGAAGCTGATAAGCGCTTAGAGTCTGTTTACAAAAGTGCGCAGCAAACCCGAAACCGATATCTACAATTACAAAGCTTATTGGCTTTGATTAAAAATCAAATAGCACAGCAAAAATTAGGCTATGCAGAACAACTTATAAAGGCGGCAGATAAAGTCAAAGGCCTAACTAACGCACTAGGACGAGATAAGACTGAGCAATCAAAAACTCATAATGAACTCTATTTTGTTAAAGCCCAAGCGGCGATATTAAAAGACTTGCCAGATGCATCATTAAAGTACTTATCTAAGATAGAGTTCGAAGAATCTGTGTTTAGTAATCACTCGCCTGAAACCGGAGTGAGTAGATTAGAGGTACTCAAAGTTCAAAAAGTCGCAGAGATTTTAAAGAAAGACTGGCCTCAAGTTTCTAAAACTGTAGGGCTGATAGAATATTTAGAAAATAGAAAAAAAGATGGAAAGCAGGCTCAGCTTAATGCATATCACGACTTTAAAGTTGGTCGTCAATTTAAAGAGCAACAAAATGCGCTAGACGAGCATCAAGCAATGAATGTTAACTTGTCTAATGCCTTGGTTTTATTAACAGAAAAGCTATCTAATACACGCTGGTTAATCCTGTTATTAGTGTTTGGTTTAGTGTTGTTTATTTATAATGCTGTATTAAGAAGACAAGCAAGTGGCCGCAAACCTCTTGCGCATTTAAGCTTGGCTAGTGCAGAACTAGCTATAGAACAATTAATGTCCCAAATGAGCTCTGTGCAAATTAGCACAAACAATGGACCGAAACGTAATCAAACTGAAGTTAACAGGTTAAAGATGTTCACTATCATTGCTATGGACTTCAATGGTGTAGCTGAACTGAATGCATCGCTTGGGATTAAAGCGACGGACGACGCCATTAGTGATAAATTGGAACGAATAAAAAGTCTAAACAAACAGTATCAAATACTGCCAATTAATGGCCACCGGTATTGGTTGATAGCGAATAATTATGATCTAAACCAGGCACATGTACTGGTGACAAGAATTGAAAGAGAGTTAGAAAGCACCACACCGAAATTATCGGCAAGGTACGAGCTTTTTGAAGTCAACGAGCCAACAGAGTTTCGTACTATTTTAAACCAATTAGAATCTAACTTAGCCAAATAATAAGAAGACAGAGAAGGTACAGGTAATGACAGAGGCGATTAGCATCAGCAGTGACGGAATTGAACAATTACCGTTGAGACGCTTTACAGAGGATGCCTATTTAAATTATTCCATGTACGTCATCATGGATCGTGCATTGCCGCATATTGGCGATGGTTTAAAGCCAGTGCAACGTCGCATTATATATGCAATGTCTGAGCTTGGGTTGTCAGCTGCCGCTAAATATAAGAAGTCAGCTAGAACTGTAGGTGACGTGCTAGGTAAGTATCACCCTCATGGTGATAGTGCCTGTTACGAAGCAATGGTATTGATGGCGCAACCGTTTTCTTATCGTTATCCACTGGTTGACGGGCAAGGAAACTGGGGGGCAGCCGATGATCCTAAATCATTTGCTGCTATGCGTTATACCGAAGCTCGTCTGTCAAAAGTATCTGAAATTTTACTGTCTGAATTAGGTCAAGGTACGGTTGAGTGGCAGCCAAACTTTGACGGCACAATGAAAGAGCCGGTTACCTTACCGGCAAGATTACCTCACATACTTTTAAATGGTATTACAGGGATTGCAGTTGGTATGGCAACGGACATACCGCCTCATAATATAAGGGAAGTGGCGCAAGCGTGTATTCACTTACTTAAAGAGCCTAAGCTCGAATTACCACAGCTGATGGAATATGTTAAAGGCCCAGACTACCCAACCGAAGCTGAAATCATTACGCCAAGTGCTGATATTGCCAAGATTTATGAAACGGGTAAAGGTAGCATTAAAATGCGCGCTACCTTTGTTGAAGAGAGCGGAGATATTGTTATTAACGCACTGCCGCACCAAGTGTCTGGCGGTAAAGTTTTAGAACAAATAGCAGCGCAAATGCAGGCTAAAAAGCTTCCAATGATTACCGACCTTCGCGATGAGTCTGATCATGAAAATCCAACTCGAATTGTGATTGTTCCACGCTCAAACCGTGTTGACGTTGAGCAAGTTATGCAGCATTTATTTGCTTCAACAGATTTGGAAAAAAGCTATCGAGTCAACCTCAATATGCTTGGTTTGGATGGTTTACCTAAGGTAAAAGGTTTAAAACAAATACTAACGGAGTGGATTGAATATCGTCGAGGTGTTGTTACTCGTCGTTTGCAATATCGCTTAGATAAAGTCCTTGCTCGATTACATATACTTGAAGGTTTACTTGTAGCGTTCTTAAATATTGATGAAATTATCGATATTATTCGAACGGAAGAACACCCGAAACAAGTATTAATGGAACGTTTTGGTTTATCCAACACCCAAGCAGAAGCAATTCTTGAGATAAAGTTACGCCAATTAGCCAAGCTTGAAGAAGTTAAGATTAAAGCTGAGCAAGCCGAGTTAGCGAAAGAGCGTGATCATCTGCAAAGCTTGTTGGGCTCAAATACAAAACTAAACAATCTTATAAAGAAAGAACTGGCCGCCGACGCTGAAGCATATGGTGACGACCGCAGATCACCTATTGTTGTTAGAAGCGAAGCAAAAGCGATATCTGCCAAAGATCTTGTACCAAGCGAATCCGTTACTGTTGTATTGTCTGAAAAGGGCTGGGCGCGCTGTGCAAAAGGACATGATGTTGAGCCTGAGAAGCTAGGTTATAAAGCCGGAGATGGGTTTAAGTCTTCTGCAAAAGGTAAAAGTAACCAGCCAGTTGTTTTTGTCGACAGTTCTGGTCGAAGTTTCAGTGCCGATGCGCACTCCTTGCCATCTGCAAGAAGTCAAGGTGAGCCTCTAAGTGGGCGATTTAGTATTGTTGCTGGTGAGACACTTGAATACACGCTGATGTCGAACTCAGAACAGCAATTCTTAATATCTTCAGATGCCGGTTATGGTTTTGTTTGTAAATTTGAAGATATGATTACCCGACAAAAAGCCGGCAAAGCATTAGTTAGGTTGCCTACAGGAGCCAAGTTACTTGAGCCTCAAACAACGAAAAACATTGAGAACGACGACTGTTTAGTTATTTCTAATGAAGGCAGAATGTTGGTTTTCCCACTAAAAGATTTACCAGTGTTAGCTAAAGGTAAAGGCAATAAAATCATAAATATTCCTTCAGCTCGCGCCGCTAGTCGAGAAGAAGTGGTAAGCCAAATCGTTGTCGTTCCAGAAAATGCTAACGTGGTGTTGCATGCTGGAAAGCGCAAGTTAACGCTAACACCTAAAGATGTTGATCATTATCGTGGTGAACGTGGCCGCAGAGGTAGCAAACTTCCGCGAGGGTTACAGCGTGTTGACAGCGTAGAAATTGAAACTAAAGGCAATAACGACGAAATCGTCATCGATGATGCTGATTTAGGTAGTGCTTCAGAAGGGTAAATTTTTACGATGTAAAAAAAAAAGCCACAGAGCGCAAACTCTGTGGCTTTTTGTAGGTTTATAAAGCAATGTTAAAAGTGTCCGTTCGGACACTTCATGCTGTCCGCGGACGCTTTTCTAATTGAATAAATCCCACATATATCTTTTAAATCAGTGCTTTAGGTTTTGGCACGCTCCTCGCAATACTCACTGTAAGCATTAAGCACAAAATCATATATCAAATATTAAAATGGCGCATGAATAGTGTTTATTCATGGTCACGGAGCAGAGCACATGATTAAGGATACGAGCGCGCAAGATGTTGCCGTTGAGTCTAAACCAAACGTAAAAAAAATAGTGGGAATTACTCTTGGTGCGCTAATAGTGATTGTATTTACTGCTAGGGCGTTGATGAGTGGCGCATCTGTCAGTCATTCTTTTGATCGGGCTTCTATGCAAATTGCTCGAGTTGAAATGGGTGAATTGGTCCGAGACATTGTTTCTAATGGGCGTATTGTCGCAGCTAATGCTCCTCAGGTTTATAGTCCTGAGCAAGGGTTTGTTTCGCTCAAAGTAAAAGCCGGTGACGAAGTTGAGCTAGGCCAAGTTATTGCCATTGTGGACAGTCCAGAACTTGCAAATCAGCTTAAACAAGAAAGCGCTGAAATGGAACGTCTCAAAGGTGAATTAGCACGCCAAGAGTTAGATGCTCGCAGTCAAACATTACAGTTGACTAAGTTATTGGATATTGCCCAAGTAGATCTAGAGGCGGCACAGCGAGAAAACCGTCGGGCGCATGCCTCAATGAAAAACAACCTAATTAGTAAAATAGATTTTGAAAAAGCCGTGGATGATTTGGCGAGGGCTGAATTGACTCAAAGGCACGCTAAAGAAGAGGTGAGTATTGCCAAGGAGCGTTTAGCGTTTGAATTAGCAAGTGCAAAAAGCACAGTATCACGCCAAGCATTAGTACTTGAAGATCTTAAACGTAAAATTAATGACCTGAATATATTGGCAACGGTAAAAGGCGTTGTCGGCAACTTAATTGTTCAACAACGAGCCTTAGTTAAAAAGAACGAGGCATTAATGACGTTAGTTGACTTAAGCGCTTATGAAGTTGAGCTTAATGTGGCAGAAAGTTATGCCAACGATTTAGGTATTGGTATGCAAGCTGAAATTAACATTGCCGGTAGTACTTTTTTAGGGAGATTATCTGCAATTTCACCAGAAGTTAAAAATCGTCAAGTTACCGCTCGAGTGCGTTTTGACCAGCAACAATTGAGCGGCATCCGTCAGAATCAACAAGTCTCTGCCAGAGTGTTATTAGAGAGTAAGTCAAATGTAATGAAGGTGCGTCGAGGCAGCTTTATGCAGTCCGGAGGCTTTTATGTTTTCAAAGTTGAAGGTGATATTGCTACAAAAGTTGATATCCAACTCGGCGCCCTCAGCATGCGAGAAGTAGAAGTTTTGTCTGGCTTAAGTCCTAACGATGAAATCATTATTTCCAATTATGACGAATACAGTAAAACAGACTCATTTTTAATAAATTAAGTGAGTCGCTAATAGCATAATAAATAAAAGAATTTGCGTTGCAAACCACATAAAACTAGTAAGGAACACCACAATGTTAAACATGAAAAATATCAGTAAAGTTTATCAAACGGAAAAAGTACAAACTCATGCATTACGAGATTTTAATTTAGAAGTAAAAGAAGGTGAGTTTATTGCCGTGACTGGCCCTTCAGGGTCAGGGAAAACAACCTTTTTAAATATCGCTGGTATGTTGGAGCCCTTTTCTAGTGGTGAATTTATGCTTGATGATGTGAATGTTGGCTCGTTAAATGATAATGAAAGAGCGGATTTACGAAATCAAAAAATTGGCTTTATTTTCCAAGGTTTTAACTTAATTCCGGACTTAAATTTATATGAAAATATCGAAGTGCCTTTGCGTTATCGTGGCATAAAACCAGCTGAACGAAAGCTTCGAATTGAAGAGTGTTTAGAGAAAGTCGGATTAGCCAGTAGGGCCAAGCATTTACCTCAACAATTATCAGGCGGTCAGCAACAACGCGTAGCAATTGCGAGAGCATTAGCCGGAAAGCCACGTTTCTTATTAGCGGATGAACCTACCGGTAACTTAGACAGCCTTATGGCACGTCAAGTAATGGAGCTATTAGAGAACATTAACAATGAGGGTTCTACCATTATTATGGTCACGCATGACCAAGAGTTAGCTCGTCGTGCGCCACGCAATATTCAAGTAGTAGATGGCCAGTTAGCCGACTTTACCTTGTATCAGAATAAACCCTCAGACTCTGTATCAGCAAGAGTCGAACAGTCTATAGCGGAGGCGTAACATGTTTCTTCACTACATAGACCTTAGTTGGCGCAGTCTAAAGCGAACACCTTTAGTATCCGCGCTGATGATTTTAGCCATCGCGATTGGCATCGGAATTACCATGACAAGTTTGTCGGTGTACCACATGATGTCCATGGATCCTATTCCACATAAAAGTGACCAGCTATTTGCCGTGCAACTTAATACAACAGACGACGGGAATAATTGGTGGACACCGGACAATATGCCATATCAATTGACGTATAAAGATGCGATGTTTTTGCACAATGCTGAAACACCCGTAAGAAAAACTGCATCTATTCGCACCGCGTTTACTGTACATATGAATAACCAAGACGTTAAGCCTTTTTTGTCGGGAGCCAGGGCTGCAGGACAGGATTTTTTCACCATGTTCGATTTAGACTTTGTTTTTGGTTCGCCATGGAGCTTGGCGCAGGAGAAAGCCGCTGAATCTGTGATTGTTATTAATGAAGAGACCAACAATAAGTTGTTTGGTGGACAAAACTCCGTTGGTAAACAAATGTATCTTGATGACACTATTTTTACCGTGGTGGGCGTTATAAAGCAGTGGGACATTCATATCAAGTATTACGATTTAAACAACGGTTCGTTTAATTCGCCTGAGCCGCTATTTATACCAATTACGTTGTGGGAACCAATGCAACTTGTGACCCGAGGTAATACCAACGGATGGAAGCATGAGGGAGTCACCACTTTTGAAGGCCAGCTTCAATCTGAAATGTTTTGGGTGCAGTTTTGGGCCGAGTTACCAACCCAACAAGATGTTGAGAAGTACCATGATTTTTTGTTTGCTTATCTAACGGAGCAAGGCACAAAAGGACGTTACACACGTGAAGTACCTGAGTTTACTTTAAGAGATGTGAACGAGTGGATGGAATACAACAATGTTGTATCGGAAGACAATAAGATTCTGGTGGGTCTCAGTTTCATGTTTTTAGCGGTTTGTTTGGCGAATATTCTTGGGCTTTTATTAGGTAAGTTCATTCGAAGAGCGCCTGAAATTGGCGTAAGACGGGCTTTGGGTGCGAGCAAGCGTCAGATATTTTTGCAGCATTTGGTAGAGGTTTCAGTGCTTGGGTTACTAGGCGGATTGATTGGTATTGGCATTGCGCAGCTAGGCTTGTGGGGAGTGCGGGTCACCAGTAGCCAATATGCAGAGTTAGCAGGCATGGATTTGGCTATGATATTAACGGCCCCAGCAATTGCAATTGGTGCTTGTGTCATAGCCGGAATGTATCCAGCTTGGCTTGTTTGTAAAACCCAACCTGCCATTTATTTAAAAACCCAATAGGAGCTAAACATGCTAGAAATTAAACCTATATTTAATTCACTACTTCGCTCCAAAGCAGGCGCGATCATGTTGCTAATACAAATAGCCATTACCACGGCCATTGTCAGTAATGCTGCATTTATCGCTAAAGACCGAATTGACTTTTTAACTCAAGAAACAGGTTATCCAGAAGATGAGATCTTTAGTTTTACAACCATGACGTTTGACAAAGAACTTAACGTTACTCAAAAGTTTGAAGAAACTGAAATCATGCTACGAAATATTCCTGGAGTAAAAAATGCGGGGCTATTTAACGCTGTGCCTCTATCGGGAAGTGGTTCGGCTGGTGGCTTAAGGCTGAAACCAGCAAGTGAAACAGAATCGGGGCAAGATGTTCGCGCTGCTTATTTATTGGCGGATGAAAATGCGCTCGACACGCTGGGAATCAACCTTATAGAAGGTCGAAATTTCCGTAGCGATGAAGTGATTATGTCTCCTAGAAGGGATGTCTTTCCTGAAGTGGTTATTGTTACTAAAACGTTAGCGTTAGAGCTCTTTCCAGAAGGTAATGCCCTTGGACAAACTGTGTACTTTGGGGTTCAACCTTTAAAAGTTATTGGAATTACTGAAAGGATGAAGAGTGCTTGGTTAAAAGACAGCCGTCCGGACAATGTATCTATAATGCCATTTGTTGGCGCGTCGATGTTCCAAAAAATTATTGTTAGAACGGAGCCAGAGCAACGAGCTGCTATTATGCGCCAAATCGAAGACTTAATGATTCAAGATCATAACAAACGAGTGATCATTGGGTTACAAGGTATGGATGAGGATAAGCGAGAGAATAATTCGTCAGACATTCTGATGCTGCGAATGCTAATAACGCTGATTGTTGTGCTTGTTCTGATCACAGGGCTTGGAATATTTGGCCTGACAGTGTTTAATATTAACAAACGCACAAAACAAATTGGTACTCGACGAGCGCTCGGGGCTCGCAAGTCTGACATCGTGCGTTACTTTTTAATCGAAAACGCTATTATCTGTACGGTCGGAATTGCGTTAGGCTCGATAGCCGCAATAGTGATGGGGCAGTTTTTATTGGAAAACTATTCGATGCCGGCGCTTGATTCAATTTATGTGTTTATAACGGCAGTGTTTGTTTTTATAGCGAGTTTACTATCAGTTGTTATGCCTGCTTCTAAGGCCGCTAATATTTCCCCAAGTATAGCGACTCGTAGCATTTAATAGTCTGCTTACCAAGCTAAGACACTAATTTAAAGGATATATTCAAGCAATGAGTGAGCAATGGACAAAATATTAATCGTAGATGATACGCCGGCAGTGTTACAAGCCTTGTCCTTGTTGCTTGAAATTCATGGTTATGACGTGATCACAACTACGTCGCCGAGTCAGGCGTTGCAATACGCAAACCAACTGCGCGTGTCACTTGTTATTCAAGACATGAATTTCACTGGAGACACCACATCGGGTGAAGAAGGCAAAGAACTGTTCTACCAACTTCGCCGATTAGATCCGCACCTCCCGGTTATATTAATTACGGCTTGGACTGATCTAGAACAAGCGATTGAATTAGTTAAAGCCGGTGCTGTAGATTACATTGCGAAACCTTGGGACGACCAAAAGCTCCTAAATACAGTGGCAAATTTAGTGGCATTAGGTAAAGCAAATCAAGCCAGTGAAAAGCTAGAGCGTCAGCAAGCAGTTGATGAATGTACAAAATCAAAGGCTTGTCGAGCGGGTCTTGTTTATGCCAGTGCAGCAATGCAACGTATTGTTGATATGGCAGTTCAAGTTGCTCAATCCGATATATCTGTATTAATTACGGGGGCGAACGGCAGCGGTAAAGAAAAAATAGCAGAGGTGGTGCAAGCTAACTCTCTAATACCCGATGCACCATTTATCAAAGTAAACTGCGGAGCGTTACCTGCAGACTTAATTGAAGCCGAATTATTTGGTGCTGAAGCAGGCGCTTATACCGGCGCCAATAAAAAACGAATTGGGCTCTTTGAAGCTGCTGATGGTGGAACGCTATTTTTAGATGAAATCGGCAATCTTCCTTATTCTGGCCAAACCAAGTTATTGCGTGTTATTCAAACTGGCGAGTTTCAGCGATTAGGCTCGGTTAATACCATTAAAACGAAAGTGCGGGTGATTTCAGCCACCAATAGTAATTTGCTAGATGCCATCGCATCCGGCGAGTTTAGAGAAGACTTGTACTATCGTTTGAACGTTATTGAGCTCAACGTGCCGCCCCTTGCAGAGAGGTTGGACGATATTATGCCACTGGTGAATCACTTTTTACCAAATAGAGAGTTGAGCTTATCTGCAGAAAATGCACTTAAAAATCATCACTGGCAGGGTAATGTTAGAGAGCTGGAAAATACTTGTAAACGAGTTGCCGTTTTAAAACCGGAAGGCGTAATTGAAGCGGTGGACTTTGCGATTAACCAACAGCCAACGGTTACCTCTCACAGCACAACTTCAAAGTTAAGCATTGAACCTTCAAAAGAAGAACTGGAAATAGCGATGAGAGAACACAAAGGTGTCATTGCCCGTATTGCTCGTCAGTTTAATTTAAGCAGGCAAGCATTATATCGACGCTTAGATAAGTTTGAGATCCCTTATTGATGCTTACTAACGTGTTACCTAGAATTTTAGTGGTCGTTGCTATTGTTAGCAGCGTTTGCACGATTCCAATATTCTTATTAAATGAATTGTCACTCAATATTAAAATACTCAGCGCCATAACTATGGTGGCAGCGAGCGTGTTGTTAGCGCGCTTTTTGTTGAGAGATATTAGAGAAGGTTTATCGGCATTAGAGCTCGGTTTATTGAACTTAAAAGATGGTGAGTACGCGACAACCTTGTCTTATCAAAATGCTGATGAACTTGGAAAGTTATGCTCATTGTATAACAGCACCGCATTGCAACTGCGAGAAGAAAAGCATTGGCTGTATCAACGAGAATTGTTGCTAGATAAAATTACACAAAGCTCTCCCGAGGTTTTATTTCTAGTAAATGATCAGCAACAGGTTATTTTCAGTAATATTGCCGCTAGACGCTTTTTTAACTGTTCAAATGGTTTGGACGGCACGTATCTTTCTGAACTATTAAAATCGGCTCCGAAAGGCGCTGGCGCGGCTATTGAAGACAAAAAGGAAGGGTTGTTCTCAATTACTTTTGAACAAGACGAACCACAAACGTGGCACATGTCTACTGGACAATTCTCACTAAATAATCAGCGGCATACGCTCTTTATTCTGAAACAAATGACCCGAGAGCTAAGCCGTCAAGAGGTGGCAGTTTGGAAAAAAGTGATTAGGGTAATAAGTCATGAGCTGAATAACTCACTAGGGCCAATCTCGTCTATGTTGCACAGCGGTCAAATACTCAGTGAAAACCTACAGGAAGCACGTTTAGCTCGTGTATTCTCTACCATTGATGAGCGTATTCAGCACTTGAGTGACTTTGTGCAAGGTTATGGAAAGTTTGCCAAACTTCCTGAACCCAATATCAAAGCCAATGACTGGAAAAAATTGATAGGGACACTTAGGCAACAATGGCATTTTGTTGATATATCTGAGCGCGGAGCATCTGTTAATGCAGATCCGGTGCAATTAGAACAGCTACTGATTAATCTTCTAAAAAACGCACACGAGTCAGGCAGCGCGCCCGAGCACGTCAGCATTAAGCTAGAGCAACGGTCAAACGAGTCTATAATATCCGTGACGGACAAGGGAAAGGGTATTTCTGATTCCGTAATGGCAAACGCATTAATTCCTTTCTACTCCACTAAAGCGAGTGGAAGTGGCCTTGGTTTAGCTTTATGCCGAGAAATCACGGATGCACATCATGGGAATATCGGATTATTTAATGGAAAAGAAGGTGGGCTAACGGTGCGAGTCATACTTCCTAGTCATGAGTTTTAAAGCACCCCTTAACAACCCGTTGTTTTTATATTTGAAGCACATTTAACAAAACTTTAGCTTACAGGTGTTCGCTGACTTTGCTACAATGCGCCTTTAAATATTTGGAGTTGTATTTGTGCTGGCTATTTTACGTACGTTATTGTTAGGTGTTTTCTTTATTCTATCAACAGTATTTCTTCTTCTTTATCTTATTGTTAAGCCTTTTCAGCGTAATAACGTTCATATGGTTGCAAGAGTTTATGGCTCATTTGCAAAGATGTTAGGGTTAGAAATTGAGCTTCGTGGTCAACAAAGAATAGTTGATGAGCCGGTCGTTTATATTGGCAATCACCAAAATACTTGGGACATTTTTACTGCTTCAAACGCAGTAAGAAAGGGCACTGTGAGTGTCGGTAAGAAGAGCCTAAAATGGATGCCTTTTTTTGGTCAAGTTTATTGGTTATCAGGAAATATTCTGATTGACCGTGCAAATAAAACTAAAGCGCACGGCACAATTGGCCAAGCAGCCCAAAAAATTCGTGATAAAAAAATCTCAGTTTGGCTTTTTCCAGAGGGCACTCGCTCTAGAGGCCGAGGCTTAATGAAGTTCAAAACCGGTGCATTTTATACTGCATTCATGGCAGGCGTACCTATGGTGCCAGTTGCTATTAGCAGCACGCACGACAGAATAAAAATGAATCGTTGGAACAATGGCAAAGTTATTATTGAGTATTTAGATCCTGTTACTATTGAAAGTGATGAAAAACAGTACATTAGACAAAAAGCGGAAGAAGTTCGCGAGATAATGGCTAAAAAAATTGACGAATTAAACGCAGAATTAGGCTATATTCCACAATCAGAAGAGACAGTGAAAAAAGGTTAATAATGGAATCGGTTGATTGGCAAGAATTTAGTAATGACATCATAGAACAACTTATTGAAGATGGTTCGAATACTGAGGCGA
Source organism: Psychrosphaera sp. (assembly GCA_028098005.1). The sequence goes on along the minus strand of JAOHFM010000002.1, from coordinate 19,365 downwards.
TGTACGGTATTGAACATCACTTTGTGGCTGAAAATAATGAGATAGCTGACAAAGCACAGCAAGAAGCATTTTTAAAAGGTTGGGATGTATCAGAGCTAGAGCAAGTAGAGACTGAAGATGGCCTACTTGTGTTTTGTTTTGATATTGATACGGAATGTCCACTGGATGAAGTTATCATTAATGAAGAAGTTGAAGAAATGGTTGCGTATGCTGAAGCCAACAACTTAGAGTACGACGGTTGGGGAACTCACTTCGAAGAGTGATTTTCCGCCACCTAAAATGAAGAAGCCCACGGTCGGTAATCGAAGTGGGCTTTTTTGATCGCGATACTTTATTGGGTAATCTTATTTCTATTCAATAATGCTAGTTACACCAAATTTGATATTTATCGCCTTGCCATCTTAAAAACCGAAATGAACGCCAAGTTTAGGGCAATAAAAAACGGCCCTATAAGGACCGTTCTATAATTTTCTCAATTGCGTTCTAATATTACTCGTCTAAGAACGTCTTAAGTGGCTCTGAGCGAGAAGGGTGACGTAATTTACGTAATGCCTTCGCTTCAATCTGACGAATACGCTCGCGGGTAACGTCAAACTGTTTGCCTACTTCTTCTAGCGTATGGTCAGTATTCATGTCGATACCGAAACGCATACGTAAAACTTTTGCTTCACGAGCCGTAAGACCAGATAGAACATCACGAGTGGCATTTTGTAAGCCTTCTGATGTAGTAGTATCTACTGGTGAAGAAATCGTAGTATCTTCAATAAAGTCACCTAAGTGCGAATCTTCGTCATCACCAATTGGTGTTTCCATTGAGATAGGCTCTTTGGCAATCTTAAGTACTTTACGGATCTTATCTTCTGGCATTACCATACGTTCTGCTAACTCTTCAGGAGTAGGCTCACGGCCCATTTCTTGAAGCATTTGACGAGATATACGGTTTAACTTGTTGATCGTCTCTATCATGTGTACCGGAATACGTATCGTTCTTGCTTGGTCGGCAATTGAACGAGTAATAGCCTGACGGATCCACCACGTTGCATAAGTAGAGAACTTATAACCACGACGGTATTCAAACTTATCAACCGCCTTCATAAGGCCAATGTTACCTTCTTGGATTAGATCCAAGAATTGTAAACCACGGTTTGTATACTTTTTAGCAATTGAGATTACCAAACGTAAGTTGGCTTCAACCATTTCTTTTTTCGCACGACGAGCTTTTGCTTCACCGATTGACATGCGACGGTTGATGTCTTTTATTGCTTCTACATTAAGGCGGGTTTCCGCTTCAATGTCTCTTAACTTTGAAATGCTGCGACGAATTTCAATATCTACGTCAATTAGCTTTTTAGCTACTGAGTCGCCACCACGTTGTAGTAGGTCTAACCAAGATGTTTTTGCTTCGTTACCTGGGAAGATTTTTACGAAATCTTTTTTAGGTAATTTTGCATACTCACAACAGTGTTTCATGATAAGACGCTCTTGAATACGAACTCTGTCCATCATGTCGCGCATGTTTTTAACTAAACGGTCAAACTGCTTTGGAATTAGTTTGAACAGACGGAAGTGTTCGCCAAGTGCAGCAATCTTTTCTTGTGTATCAGGGTGCGCACGACCAAGTTCATTAATAGAAACGGTAGACTCATCATATAAACGGCGTAATTCAACAAAGTGTTCACGAGCTTCTTCAGGATCTGGACCTGTATCTACTTCTTCTTCATCTTCGTCGCCATCTTCTTCATTGTCACCGTCTTCATCAGCAAGCTGTTCATCGGTTAACTCTGAACCAACGTGAGTGGCAGCAGGCGCTACGTCGTCTTCGTTTGGATCTAAGAAACCGTTAATGATGTCACTTAATCGGATTTCTTCAGCTTCATACTGGTCCCATTGGTCCAATAAGTAGCTAATAGCTTGAGGGTATTCTGCAACAGAAGATTGAACAGTATAGATACCGTCTTCTATACGTTTAGCGATTTCAATTTCGCCTTCACGAGTTAGAAGTTCAACCGTACCCATCTCACGCATGTACATGCGTACTGGATCGGTAGTACGACCGATTTCTTTTTCTACTGTTGCTAGTGCAGCCGCGGCCGCTTCAACAACTTCGTCGTCGCTGGTCTGCTCTTGCATTAATAATTCGTCGGCATCAGGAGGTGTTTCACACACTTTGATACCCATGTCGTTGATCATCTGAATGATGTCTTCGACCTGATCGGCATCGATCATATCCTGTGGAAGGTGATCGTTAACTTCAGCAAAGGTTAGGTAACCCTGCTCGCGACCTTTAATTATAAGAAGTTTTAATTGAGACTGAGGAGTTTGCTCCATACAGATTATCTTCCACCTACTAGTTGAACATCAAATTCTGGAAATGAAATTTCCGGTAATTGGTAAGCTTGTACCAAGCACGGAAAAATCGAACTGCATATTATAACAGCAGAATGTCTGTCTGGCTATGAAATAAAGGTTACCAAGACTAAATATTCTCTACAGCAAGTGTAGTCTAGAGTTTTGAATAGCACATGGCGTTTTTAATTTTTTAATGCAGACATTAAAGCGACATATTCGGCTTTTTCAGTTGCGTCTAGCTGACCGGTCTTAAACTTTATTAATAACCCCTCAAGACGCTTTTCTAAGTAACTATCTTGTAAGGATTTAAATGTCTCAGTAAATTCTGCGCTTAAGTTTTCATCATTTATTTGATGATCCCAGGCAATGAGTTGAGTTAAATAACGATACTCTTTTGACTCACGAAAGCGCTCCAATAGTACCGGTGAAGATATATTGGGCTCGTCGACAATACTTTTCTGAATCCTTACAAAGAGATCAAAACCTGGCAATTCTGCATTAGCTAAAGCCGGAATAAATGGAATTTCGGACACTAAGTTGGGGTGTTGCAACATAAGTCCAATCGCACGACGCATAGGCGTAATCTGAAACTCTGTTTGGCGCTGTTTTACTTCGGCTACTGGAGAACGAGAGACTATCTTAATTTGATCTACCTGTTTGCCTACCAAGCGAGCTAATTTAGCCAGCAAGGCCTCTTTGTAATAATCACTAGGGATAAGTGAAATGAGTGGTTTAGCCTGAGCAAGTAGGGCCGACTTTCCAGCATCATCGGTCAAGTCTAGTTGGCCAACAAAGTGCTCAAAAAAATATTCAATTAGAGGTGTAGACTCTTTAAGTCTGTTCTCAAAAGCTTCTTTACCTTCCTGTTGAACCATAGTATCTGGATCTTCGCCATCGGGTAAAAAGCAAAAACGTAAATCAACACCATCTTTTAGCTGTGGTAATGCATTCTCTAAGGCTCTCCATGCGGCATCACGACCGGCTCTATCGCCGTCATAACAACAGATAACCTTACGAGTCTGTCTGAATAACATTTGCATATGGTCTTGAGTAGTTGCTGTGCCTAACGCCGCAACCGCGTAGCTGATACCTTGCTGCGCTAATGAGACAACATCCATGTAACCTTCAACAATAATCACTTGTTCAAGGTTTTTATTCGCTTGTTTAGCTTGATGGAAGCCATATAACTCTCGGCCTTTATGAAATATTCGAGTTTCAGGAGAGTTCAAATACTTTGGCGTGCTGTCATCCATCACGCGTCCGCCGAAACCTACAACACGCCCTCGCTTATCACGAATAGGGAACATAATTCGATTTCTAAAAAAGTCGTAGGTACGTCCTTTATCATTTGATGTTAGAATTTTTAAATCAAGAAGTTGTTGTTTTGCGTCAGAGGCTGTGCCAAGAGTGGTCATCGCAGCATCCCATTTGTCGGGAGCAAAACCTATACCGTACTGTTGCGCTATTTCGCCTGACAGGCCACGAGCTTTAAGATATTTAATGGCCGCTGGACCATTTTCGTCATGCTTAAGTTTGTGCTGAAAAAAACGGGCGGCATTTTCCATGGTGTCGTAATCAGATTGTTTCTGCTCTTTGCTCACCGTTGGATAATGTTTCGTTTGACCGCCAATTTGTTCTCGAGGTACATCCATTGAATTTAAGCGAGCCAGTTCTTCAATAGCTTCTACAAATTCAAGTTGTTCATATTCCATTAGAAAACCAATGCTGTTGCCATGGGCACCACAACCAAAACAATGGTAAAACTGTTTATCTGGACTAACAGAGAATGAAGGCGATTTTTCGTTATGGAAAGGGCAGCAGGCTTGATAGTTTTTACCGGCTTTTTTGAGCGGGACTCTTGCGTCAATAAGCTCAACAATATCTGTCCGAGCGACTACATCGTCAATGAAACCTTTTGGAATTCGTCCTGCCAATTTACGCCCTTAATATCAATAAAAAATGATGACGAATTATTGCAGAAAAGTGAATTTAAGAAAATGAAAAGTTAGAAATACTCACGGTTTAGTTTTTTAATAGATTTTAAAGCGCTGAGTAGATTGAATTTTAGGTATAAAAAAACCGCTAATAAAAATCAGCGGTTTTTCTAGCAGAAAAAGTAGTAACTACTTATTTAAATAAGTTCTCACAAGACCACTGACTTTTCCCATGTCAGCTCGGCCTGTTAAAGTAGGTTTTAGCACTGCCATCACTTTGCCCATATCCTGCATACCTGACGCGGAGGTAGATTCAATAGCATTCGCGATAAGAGATGACACTTCTTCCTCAGACAATGGCTGAGGCATGAAGGCTTCAATTACTTTAATTTCAGACGCTTCTTTTGCTGCTAATTCTGGACGGTCTGCTTGCTCAAATTGTGATTGGGAATCACGACGCTGCTTAACCATTTTAGTTAAGATCGCGATGACCTGCTCATCGTCCAGTTCAATTCTTTCGTCAATCTCTCTTTGCTTTACAGCTGCTAAAACCATGCGAATTGTACCAAGGCGTTCTTTATCCTTGTTACGCATTGCATCTTTTTGTGCATCTTTAAGCGTTGTAACTAAGCTCATTTGCTTCCTTACCTTGAGAGATTAAACCAATATTAGTAAAGCTTGATACGACGTGCGTTTTCGCGTGACACTTTTTTAAGGTGACGCTTAACCGCAGCTGCTTTCTTACGCTTACGTGCCCAAGTTGGCTTTTCGAAGTGCTCACGACGACGTACTTCTGAAAGGATACCTGCTTTTTCACATGAACGCTTGAAACGACGAAGAGCTACGTCAAACGGTTCGTTCTCTTTTACTTTAATTACTGGCATTTAAAAATTCACCTCAGTATTTGTGTATTAATGGTTATCTAATTTAACCAAGACTAATAAAAATGGTGCCGTATTCTATAGCTAAATAACCGATAATGTAAAGTCTTTATTTAAACGTGAATAGATTAATTCACTGGAGCATTTATCTATGGTTGGGTAGAATGCGTGCGTTTGTTAATAATTGGTGTGGAATATTAAAATGTTAGTGTTGGCGATTGAATCTTCGTGTGATGAAACTGGTATCGCTTTATATGATACAGAACAGGGGCTTATTGGCCACGAAGTTTATAGTCAGATAAAAATTCATGCTGATTACGGTGGTGTTGTGCCTGAACTCGCTTCGAGAGATCACGTGCGAAAAACCATACCAATTATTAAAGCATTAATGGAAAAACATGATTTAAACAAAACGGATATTTCCGCCATTGCTTATACTGCAGGTCCTGGATTAGTGGGCGCGCTAATGGTTGGAGCTTGCATTGCAAAGTCACTTGCATTTGCATGGGGCATTAAAGCTATTGAAGTGCATCACATGGAAGGGCACTTACTCGCACCAATGTTAGAAGAGAACAAACCTGACTTTCCATTTGTTGCTTTGCTGGTTTCTGGTGGCCATACGCAAATAGTTGAAGTTAAAGGAATTGGAGAATACGAAATACTTGGTGAGTCTATTGATGACGCAGCTGGTGAAGCGTTTGATAAAACCGCTAAGCTGTTAGGTTTAGATTATCCAGGTGGACCGCTATTAGCTAAGTTAGCGCTTAAAGGTGAGCCTAATAAATTTAAATTTCCAAGACCAATGACGGATCGCCCAGGATTAGACTTTAGTTTTAGTGGCTTAAAAACCGCCGCAGCGAACGCCATTCGTAAAGAAGGCATACATTTGGCCGGCGGTCAGTCTACTCAAGATGATGCACCTGACAATGTTGAGCAAATTAAAGCTGATATAGCGCATGCTTTCCAGCAGGCCGTTGTCGATACTATTGCAATAAAGTGTCGTAGAGCCATTGAACAAACCGGGCACAAAACGTTGGTAATAGCAGGCGGTGTTAGTGCAAATACAGAATTAAGAGAAAAGTTAGAAGTGCTAATGAAGAAACATGGCGGTAGTGTGTTTTATCCTCGACCTGAGTTTTGTACTGATAATGGGGCGATGATTGCTTATGCCGGTGCGCAACGTTTTCATTTGGGCTCAACTGATTTAGCCGTCAAAGCCAAACCTCGCTGGTCAATTGAAGATTTACCGGCGTTATAATCGTTGACGAGACTTGGGCTCTTCGCCGCGCAAAAGCCTTAGTATGTTTGGGATGTGCCTTAATATTATAAATACCGCAAGCATGCTCACCGGTAATAAATATTTTGGTGCAATAAAATAAGTAACAATAGGCGAAATGCCGACAGATATAATGGCAGCGAGGGATGAATAGCCTGTTACCTTGAATACAGCTATCCAGGCAAGCAATAAAACAAAACCTAAACTTAAGCCCACAGGTAATAAGCAACCTAAAGCTGTTGCTACCGCTTTGCCACCTTGGAACCTAAAAAACACGGGAAACATATGTCCTAAACAGCAGGAAATAGCCGTGAATCCTATTTCCATTGGCGTGAAGCCTAAATAGTAACTACCCCAAGTTGGTACAATGCCTTTAATCACGTCTAAGGCCAGAACTTTTCCTGCGGTAGACTTTCCTGCAATACGGTATACGTTGGTTGCTCCAGGGTTATGGGACCCCTGAGTTCTTGGATCTGGCAGGTCTTTTGTACGGCTAACCAAAATGGCAAAGTTTATTGAGCCAATAAGGTATGCAGCAATAATTGTTATAAAAAAGTCAAAAGACATCAGTTCCTCAACAGATGAATATACGCTAGAATTCGCGCTCGGATTATTCTCGAGCAAATTGCATGGTATCTGAGCAACGAGCTTACATCAAACCATGTAAGAAAAATATTATTAATATCAGGGTAAAACATGACTCAAGACATCGTTTTTATAGAAGCGCTAAAAGTAGACACTGTAATTGGCGTTTACGATTGGGAAAAAAGTATTCAACAAACGCTTCAGTTTGATGTGGAAATGCGTACCGATATCCGTGCAGCCGCACAAGTAGACGACTTATCAAAAACCGTGGACTACGCCGTTGTGTCGGAAGATATTGTTAAATTGGCTAAAGATAATCAAGCTGAACTGATTGAAACAGTTGCAGAAAAAGTAGCGGAAAGAATTTTAACGCACTATGCGGTTAACAGTGTAAAAATAAGCTTAAGAAAGTTAGGCGCCGTGGCTAGTACAAAAAGTGTTGGCGTTCGTATTGAGCGAGATGCGACTCTATATGAAAAAAATTAGTTTGTTTATCAACCAGAGATAAATTGATTAAAGCTTTACCAAAGCACTATAAATATAACTGCAGTGACATGTATAACGATGCAGTGACAAAACATCAAAAAAAAGGAATGTTGTAAATGGGCGTGATTGAAATCATTGTATTGGCAATCTTACAAGGACTAACCGAGTTTTTACCTATATCGAGCTCGGCTCACCTAATTTTACCCTCACAGGTATTTGGTTGGGACGATCAAGGTTTGGCGTTTGATGTAGCGGTTCACGCTGGTAGCCTGTTTGCCGTTGTACTTTATTTTAGACAGGAAGTGGGCGCGATGGCGGTGAGTTGGGTCAAGTCTTTTTCTGGTCATAAAGATAAAGAGAGTACACTGGCCTGGCTTATTATTTTAGGTGTTATTCCAGCTGGATTAATTGGGTTTGTGTTAGATGATTTCATTGAAAACAATCTCAGAAGTGCTGCGGTAATAGCCACTACTACAATCTTATTTGGTTTGCTACTTTGGTATGCCGACGTCAAAGCAAAACAAACTACAAACGAGTATCAAATTACCGTCAAAAAAGTATTAATTATTGGCTTTGCTCAAGTGCTAGCGCTAATACCTGGCACGTCTCGAAGCGGCATTACCATTACTGCGGGTTTAATGGTGGGCTTAACGGCCAAAGCGGCGGCGCGTTTTTCATTTTTATTATCTATACCACTTATTTTTGCAGCTGGCGGCTATCAAACAATTAAACTGTCTCAGCAAGCTATGCCTGTAGACTGGACGGCGATTGGACTTGGTACTGCTTTGTCTTTTGTGAGCGCCTATGCCTGCATCCACTACTTTCTAATATTAGTGGAAAAAGTAGGGATGTTACCCTTTGTTATCTATCGTTTAATTTTAGGTGCGCTGTTGATCGCATTCTTTATCTAGAAATTAAACTGCCTTTAAAATAAAGCTTGTAATATAAGCACGTAAAACAAGTAGGTAAAACAAGTAGGTAAAACAAGTAGGTAAAACAAGGACTGACAGTTGCTTGATTAGCTGTCAGTCTCATTGTGTGCTTCAGTTATCACTTCGCCATATGCTTTCTAGCGTCTGCAATGGCATTTATTCTGCGTTGATTGAGTTGTTCTCTAATTTCTGCACCTTGAAAACCCGCTTTGACAATCTCTTGAATGTTTATACTGTTTGCCACGTTAAACATACTTCTTAAAAAGTCAGTCTGTTTGTATTCTGCCGTTTCGAAACCAGTTCTACCGCGCATGTCGGCTGTACAACAAATTAAAAACTGCTCAAAGCGTTGTGGTTTTCGCCATGCATCTAGTCGGTTGAACAACTTAACCAGAGTATCAGGCCTCAGTTCAAAAGCTCTGTGCGTATGAGTATGAAACTCACTGAGTAGCAAGGCTAAATCACGAGGTTCATTAGGGACACGTAATCGTTGGCAAAATGCCTTTATCGGCTTTAATCCCATTTTTTCATGTCCGCGGTGATGCGGATAATTCTCAGGCTTTGTTAAGCCTTTACCAAAGTCGTGACACAAACAAGCAAAGCGAACAGCGAGATCGTTTGATAGCATTTGGGCTTGTTTAACAACCAACATAGTGTGAATGCCGGTATCAACTTCTGGATGCCATTTAGGAGGGTTGGGTACGCCCCATAATACGTCCAATTCAGGCATAATAACTTTTAACGCTCCGCATTCTCTAAGGACTTCGAAGAAGACTTGAGGGTTTTGCTCTTTTAATGCAGATTCAGTTTCTTGCCACACTCGTTCAGCAACTAACGCGTTTACTTCGCCAGCTTCAACAATTTTTGTCATTAGTGACAGTGTTTCGGGTGCGATTTTAAAGCCTAAGTGATGGTACCGTGCGGCAAAGCGTGCCACTCTCAATACTCGCAGTGGGTCTTCAATGAAGGCATCTGACACATGCCGAAGTAGTCTGTTTCTTAAGTCTACCTGCCCGTCAAAAGGGTCATAAATATTACCATCATCATCCATCGCCATGGCATTGATTGTTAAGTCACGGCGTAAAAGGTCCTCTTCAAGTGTGATGTTTGGGGTGAACTCGCAGGTAAAGCCTGTGTAACCTGAACCTTGTTTTTTTTCAGTGCGAGCTAATGCATATTCTTGTTTGTTAGTAGGGTGTAAAAATACAGGAAATGACTGTCCAACTTGCTGATATCCCAGCTCAACCATTTGCTCAATTGTTGCGCCGGTAACCACATAGTCTTTATCTTTTACTGGGTAATTTAATAATTGATCACGAACTGCACCACCAACCAAATATACTTGCACACTAACCTCTAACGCTCATTAACGATAAATATAAGTATATTCTTAATTGTTACAAAAGTCCTTGAGGAAAGTAGTTGATTTTTCAGGGTTGAACGGTATGGTTGGCTGATTATAAAAGTTTGTTAACCCCGAGCCGTTTGAGCGCCCAACATGTACTTAGAGTATTTCCAGTTAAACGAAGAACCATTTAATATTGCGCCTAACCCAAACCTTATGTACCCAAGCCAACGCCATCAAGAAGCAATCGCTTACTTACACTATGGGCTAAGAGGTAATGGCGGTTTTGTTATGCTTACGGGTGAAGTAGGTACTGGCAAAACAATGGTTTCGCGAGCGGTATTGGCTAACTTGCCGGATGATCTTCATGTGGCTTATGTGCTAAACCCAACCTTAAATAGAATTCAGTTGTTACAAACCGTTTGTGAAGCATTTCAAATAGAGTTAGATGAAACTTCTGATCATAAAAAGTTGTCAGATGCCTTACAGTCATTTTTAGTGACGAGTCATGAAAAAGGCGAAAGCTGTTTATTAGTGGTGGATGAAGCACAACTTCTAGATTTTGAGGCGCTAGAGCAACTGAGGCTATTCACTAATATAGAAACAAACGACAAAAAATTACTGCAGATAATCTTAATTGGGCAACCAGAGTTGCAAGAAAAGTTGATGAAAAGAGAGCTCCGTCAATTAGCTCAACGGATCACCGCTCGTTATCACTTGTTGCCACTAACAGAACAAGAGACCCTTGAGTACATTAACCACAGATTGCAAACTGTTGGGTCAGTTAGACCACTATTTGATAAAAAGGCGATTAAAGCGTTGTTTAAGTATTCAAAAGGGACACCTAGGCTGATTAACTTATTGGCTGATCGTGCGTTAATGGGAGCCTACGCTAAAGGAAAGTTTTTTGTTGATAAAAACCTCGTTAAGTTGGCCTCTAGTGAAATACTTGGCATCGTCAATGAAACTGAAAGTCGCAGGTGGTTCATGTCATTTTTTAAAGGTAATAAAGCGTGAGTTTTTTATATAAAGCATTAATAAAAGAGCAAAATACTCAAAGCACAGCAGGCGAACGCGATAAACCTAACAATTCAAATGCTTATGCGTATGCAGAAACCGCGAACAGCGGTGCTACTTACGTAAATAGCGGCGCTGGTTCAAATAGTCTCTCTTGGTTGGCTTGGCTAATCATTGCTATATTGTTGCTAATTGTTGGCTCATTGGCTGGTTATATAGTTGGCTCAAAACCAGTAAGTTCGCAGGTTTATGCTCAAGGCAATGAACGCGATCAATTGCATGAGCCGGCCGTTTCTCCTGTCATTGTTAAGCAAGCAAGTGAACAACCAAGCATGGATTCAAACACGGAACTTAGCACGGAATCAAATACTGACTTAAACACTGCAGCAGCGACAGCTGTGAAAACATCAGTAAACAACTCAAAAGTACAACCAGAGTTGGTTGTCGAAACTCAAACTGGTGAGAATCTAAATGTTGAAGCTCCCGAAGCGCAAAACGCGATAGAAAATGAAGTCACTGATTCAGAGCAGCTCGTTATAAATGTTGCAGACATTAATAGCTCTAACGTTAAAGTTGAAGACGTCTCTTCAGATTTACAAGCCCGCTTTGCGGAAGCATTGGCACAAACAAAAGAAACGGCCTCAGCTAAAACAGATAATCAAGCAAGAAGTATTCAAGTGGAAGTTGACTCTAGCTTAGTTGACATTAATGACCTGCCAAATGCTGACAGAGCTTTTATACCTGAACTTCAATATGAGATGCATATTTACTCTTCAGATGTAAATGAGCGCTGGGTCCGCATCAACAATACAACTCTTTATGAAGGTGATAGATTAACGCCTTATTTGAGATTAGCTGAAATAAGGCAGGGGATTGTGATATGGGAAAGCAGAGATAGGCGTTTTAGTCAGATAGCGTTAGAGGACTACAGGTAGCTTTTAATTAAAGGACTATATTGCTGAGAAAAAGGAGAGAGCCTTTTTAAAGGTAATTTTCAGCAAAAATTCCGCGTTTGTTACCGTAGTACAAGCCTTCAATTTCCTCATTGCGGGCGGTTTCTAAATTGATGACCTTGGCGTTAACGTGATGGCCAACGTTTTCGTTATAAATAACTTTAACAAAAGGTCTTAAGTGATTCCCCATATTATCTAAGACCAGTCCAACTTTACCACTTTTGAGTTTCACCAATGTCCCTGGCGGGTATACGCCAATATTTTGAATAAAACGTTGCAACATGTCATTGTCAAATTCAGACTCTAACTTCATCAATTTTCTATAAGCCTGCAATACGCCAATGGGCTTACCGTTGACCCCTACGCGTGTTAAGTTATCAAACTCGTTAACAATACTAAAAATTCTAAGCGCGTCATTAATATCTGTTAACTTTTTATTGTCAGGGTAACCAGAACCATCAATTTTTTCATGATGTAGCTTAATTATATCAAGCGTTTCTCTAGTTAAGCTGCCAACTGTCGAAGCTATCTCAATACCATTATTAACGTGTTCGCTGACTAAAAATTCGTCTTCGGCTCTTTGCTTATCCGAAATATCTTTGCTATTCGGCTGTTGAATAGATACTGACATATTGAGCTTGCCAATGTCGTGCAGCAGTGCGCCCATTACCCAGTTTTGAGCAACGTCAGTAGGCCACTTCATTTTTCGTAGCATAGCAGCGTAGTAGGCCGCACATCTTAACGCGTGGCCTAATTGAAAATCTTGATAGTGTTTTACTCTGACTAAAGCCAAAGCGGGTGCGGAATTTCGATAAATAGATGCAATGAACTCCATCGCCGCATAATGTAAAGCGTTGACGTCGAATAGGTTCTCGTTGCGAATATGATTAAAACTCTCGGTTAGAATTACCGTTAATTTATCTACGGACTCTTTAGCGTTTTCAACTTCTTGGTTAAATGGAGTGCGGCCAAACTGATCTTGAAAACTAAAGTCGTCGGCTTGAACGGAGTTAACTTCATGGCCTAAATCTACAGTGACACTAACAATACCTTTTGCAATCAGTTCGTTAATCTCTTGTTGAGAACGAACCCAACCAGAGGAGGATACCTTCATGTGACCAATTTGCTGGTAAATATCAACGACATATTGACCTGGTTGCAATCTAGTAATTGGTATTCTTTGTAATCCATCACTCATTTAGAGCCCCGTAAAATGAAAAGTCACGACTAAGTTTTTTTAATATGGTGCAGGTTAATCCAAAATCTCAGACATAATACGGTTTATGTCAATTCCGTAGTCTTCTGGTTTAACGCTCTTGGCGATTTCGTCTTCTACGCCAGGCGCTCCCAAATCAATTTGTTTAGATGGGATATAACCTTTATTGGCCAAACTATAAAAAACTTTAACAACTGGGCATAGCGGATTAACAAAGTTAGACTTAATGACAATTCCAAGCTTGTTGCTCTTAGTTTGAATTAAAGTCCCAACAGGGTGGACACCCATACAATTAATAAATTCAGCTACAAGACCACCATCAAAAGCAGCACCACTTTCTTTTCTGAGTATTTTAAACGCCATTATTGGCGTTCGGGCACTTTGATACACACGCGACGCTGTGATTGCGTCATAGGTATCACAAATGCTAATCATTCTTGCGTACTGGCTTAGTTGAGGATCGTTTTTACCATTTGGATACCCAGAGCCATCAAGTCGTTCATGATGATCTAAAACAACTTCTAAAATGGTATCTGACAAACCTTTAGTTTCTTTTAATATGTCATAACCAAGGGTAACGTGCGAACGCATTATTACCATTTCTTCATCGGTAAGACGGCCTGGTTTGTGTAAAATTTCGTCTGGAACATTGATTTTACCGAGGTCATGAAGCAAAGCGCCTGTAGCTAAATCATGAATGACTTTTTCTTCTATTTTCATATGCTTTGCGAAAATAGTCATGATAATTGAAACATTTATAGAGTGTTCCATTAAGTAATCATCTTTTTGACGCATTCGGGTCATACACGCCAGGGCATCTTGATTTCTAAAGACTGAATCAATGAAGCCGTCTGCTACTTCTTTCATTCCGTCGGAGTTTATTGGACGACCGGCCTTCATATTGTCTAGAGCTTGGCGTTGAAGCTTTTTAGCTTGGTTATAAAGTTTTTTTGCTTTACCAATTTCATCTTTAAATGATGATTTTTTTCTAGTTTCTTTAATTTCTACTTTGACGGCGGGTTGAACATCTTCTTTATGTTCGCTCTTTGCCATGTCCACCAAAACTCTTTTAACCCCTTTTGAGGATAACGACTCAATTGCATTTTGTGAACGTACAAACCCACCAGATTTCACTGAAAAGCGTCCCGATTGTTCAGTTACTTCAGCGATGAACATACCGGCTTTAAGATCGCTAACTAAAAATTCTTTTAACATCGTAATATTAGAGTTTTGTTAATTACTAGTACCTTTAATTTAACAGAAAATTACTAATTGACCCTATAAATTAAATAAAAAAACTTAATAGAGTACAGAGTTTCATTTCGTTTCCAATTTACCTTAGGGGCTAAAGCGCTTATAATGCCGCACTATTTTTTTATCAAAGGGTTTTTGTAGCCGTGTCTAAACCAATCCAAGCCATTCGAGGCATGAACGACATCTTGCCAATTGAAACTGCTCAGTGGCAGCAAGTAGAGGCTGTTTTAAGAGAAACAGTGGCCAGTTATGGTTATTCAGAGATCCGCTTTCCGATTGTAGAATTCACGGACTTATTTAAGCGCTCTGTTGGAGAAGTAACAGACATCGTAGAAAAGGAAATGTATACCTTTGACGATCGCAACGGTGACTCTTTAAGCCTTCGTCCAGAAGGGACCGCAGTATGTGTTAGAGCGGCAAATCAAGGTGCGCTGCTTTATAATCAACAACAACGTTTGTGGTATACCGGCCCAATGTTCCGTCACGAGCGCCCTCAAAAAGGACGTTATCGTCAATTCCACCAGTTTGGAGTTGAGTCCTATGGCTTTGCCGGTGCGGATATGGATGCCGAAGTAATTATGCTTTCAGCCAGGTTGTGGAAAGCATTTGGTATTACTGATCATCTAAGACTAGAAATAAACTCATTAGGCACAAGTGAAGCTCGTCAAAATTATACAGCTGCGCTTGTTGAGTTTTTGAAACAACATGAAGAGAGTCTAGATGAAGACTCTAAACGCCGTTTGGGAACAAACCCATTGCGTATTCTTGATAGTAAAAACGCAAAGGTACAAGAAATATTAGAAAATGCTCCTCGCTTGTCTGAGCACTTAGACGAAGAGTCGGCGGAAATGTTTAGTGAACTTAAAGCTCGTTTAGACGCTGCTGGAATTAAATATATTGTAAACGAACGTTTGGTTCGTGGCTTAGATTATTATAATCGTACTGTTTTTGAGTGGGTTACAGAAAGCTTGGGCTCTCAAGGTACCGTTCTTGCTGGTGGGCGTTATGATGGTCTTGTTGAGCAACTGGGCGGAAAGTCAACGCCTGCCGTTGGTTTTGCAATGGGAATAGAGCGGTTAGTTCTTTTATTGCAAACATTAGAGATTTTGGTTGAACCAACTTCTACTGCCGATGTCTACATTGTAGCTCAAGGCTTGCAAGCAGAACTAAAAGCAGTTGAAATTGCCGAGCAATTACGACATTCTGCCCCTAGTTTACGAGTTGTTAATCACTGCGGTGGTGGCAACTTTAAGAAACAAATGAAGCGAGCTGACAAGTTAGGCGCTAAAGTCGCACTTATATTAGGTGAAGACGAAATAAATAATGAGCAAGTGACGGTTAAAAACCTAGTTGTACAAGGTGAACAAAAAACTGTTGCTTGGAGTGACGTAGCCAACCAAGTAAAAGAGTTGGTAGAAACAAATTGATATCGGAGCTAAAAGCTCATTGATGCGGTACAAAATAAGAGGTTGTAATGGAAATTTACTCTACAGAAGAACAACAAGAAGAAGCAATCAAGTCATTTTTTAAAGAAAACGGACTTCAAATTTTAGTTGGTGCAGCACTAGGTGTTGCTGGTTTCACTGGTTGGAACATGTATGTTGATGGTCAAATTGAAGCGCAAGAAAGTGCATCGTTAGAGTTTGATCAGTTTTTAAAAGTAGCTGGTTCAGAAACAGCTCAAGCTGAAACGGTAAATTCAGAGCTTAACAAATTTGTTGAAGCTCATGGCGAAACTGGATATTCAATTTTCGCTAATTTAATCGCGGCCAAAAAAGCAGTTGAAGCTGGAGAGTTGTCTGTTGCTGAAACTAGATTGCAAACTGCAGCCAGCGCAACAACTGAGTCAAGCCTTAAAGGTTTAGTGAATACTCGATTAGCGCGTGTTCAGGTTGCTTTAGAAAAATATGATGCAGCGTTAAAAACATTATCTTTGATTACAGAAACAGCGTATGAAGCGCGCGTAGCAGAAATCAAAGGCGATGCCTTAATAGCGCAAGGTAACGAAAGTGAAGCGAGACAAGCATACCAGTTCGCTGCCGATAAAGGTGGGCTAGAAGGAAATGCAATTCTTAAAATGAAGCTTCAGGATTTGGCTCTGTCATCTAACGTGGCTAGCTAAAGGGCAGGCATTATGCTGTTTAAAAACATGAAATCGAGCGTGGTAAAACTCGCTTTGTTAACAACGCTAAGTACGTCGATGCTTATGGGTTGTGAAACAACAGAAGAAAATGAAGCGACTCGTATCGCAGAGCTTAAGCCAATTAATATAACTCGCGACGTTGAAGTTGAGTGGCGTAAGCAAGCGGGCTCAGGGGTAGAAAATTACTTTTCTAATTTACAGCCTGCAGTAGTTGGTGACGTTATTTTTGCTGCTAGCCGAAAAGGTGAAGTTTTAGCCTATAACAAACTAACCGGTAAAACGATTTGGGAAACAGATACTCGCACAAATCCACCTTCGTTTTATGACAAATTAACGTTTGACGACAGAGAAACTGATAAGCTAAGCGGTGGCATTACGGCTGCTTATAAAAATATTTATATTGGTTCTGAAAACGGTGAAGTCATTGCGCTATCGCAAGAGTCTGGCGAGTTATTGTGGCGTAAAAAAGTAGCTGGTGAAGTTGTTGCGGCGCCTGATGCTGGAGATGGTTGGATTGCAGTTTCAACAACGTCTGGAAACGTTGTGGTATTGCACCCTGATTCAGGCGAAATGCGTTGGCAGGCTGAAACAACGGTACCTGCACTTACATTGCGTGGAACATCGTCGCCTACTATAGAGAGTGGTGGTGTTTTAGTAGGTACTGCGACGGGTAAACTGCAAGTTATGTTGCTTGATCAAGGGTTACTAGCTTGGGATGCGCAAATTGCGGTTGTTAAAGGCACAACGGAGCTTGAGCGTTTAATTGATGTTGATAGCAAGCCGGTAGTTGTAGGGCCTGATGCCTATATGATTGCCTATAATGGCAATTTAGCAGCTGTTGACATTCAATCTGGTCGAGTTAAATGGAAACGCGAATACTCTTCTTACCGTAACCTGACTTTAGATGCTGGTATAATTTATTTAACAGACTCTAAAGGTTATGTCACTGCGGTTGAAGCAAGTACAGGCGTAGAAAAGTGGACAAACAACGATTTTTATAATCGCCGATTGTCTCAACCTGTTGTCTATAAAGACACTATTGTTGTTGGTGACTTTGAAGGTTATTACCACTTTTTAGATAGAAATACTGGCGTAGAAATTTCTCGTTATAAGTTAGATGATTGGGATTATTCAGGGTTCCGTTGGTTTATTAGCTGGTTTACCAGCGAAGATCGCAGAGCGTATGCTGCACCAGTGGCATCTGAAGAATTGCTTTATATCCAAACTCGAGATGGCGAACTGACCGCTTTACGTCTACCGTAATAGTTATAACTTTATAATAGGCTTTGTAGTCCGTAATGGATACGAAGCCTTTTTCGTTTTTATATTTTATTGATTTTTAGTTAAATCAAATTTTTTTGAGGTGAATTCATGCTACCTGTAGTGGCTTTAGTTGGTCGTCCAAACGTTGGAAAGTCAACCTTGTTTAATCGCTTAACAAAAACGCGAGATGCGTTAGTGGCGGACTTTCCTGGACTTACACGTGACCGTCGTTATGGACAAGCCAGTCATGAGGAAAACAACTTTATTGTTGTAGATACAGGAGGTATTGATGGAACTGAAGAAGGAATTGATGTTGAAATGGCAGAGCAATCGCTACTAGCGATTGATGAGGCGGATATTGTGTTGTTCTTAGTCGACGCTCGCGCAGGCTTAACAGCAGCAGACCAAGCAATATCTCAACATCTTAGAAAGAAAGACAAGCCAACGTTTGTGGTAGCAAACAAAGTTGATGGAATAGACGGTGATTCTTATAGTGCCGAGTTTTATGCGCTTGCTTTAGGTGAAGTACATCAAATTGCCGCATCTCAGGGGCGTGGTGTAAGCCAGCTACTAGATCACGCATTAATCCCGGTTGTTGAGAAACTAACAGCTGAATATGAAGCGGCGATGGATGAATTGGCGGAAGCAGAGCGTTTATTAGAAAGCATGGGTGATGAAAGCTCAGAAGAGCTTGATAATGCCGAGCCTAACGTTAAGAAACTGCAGTCTTTAGAAGATTTAGCGCTTGATCATGAACATGATGAAAATAGCGATGAAGAGGCTGTACCTTTTCAAGATCTACCAATTAAATTTGCACTAATTGGTCGTCCTAATGTTGGTAAGTCTACGCTTACAAATAGAATGTTAGGTGAAGAACGCGTAGTTGTGTATGACATGCCAGGCACTACTCGTGATTCTGTATATATTCCAATGACTCGTAATGACCAAGACTTCATTATCATTGATACTGCAGGTGTGAGACGTCGTGGACGTATTAAACAGTCAATCGAAAAGTTTTCTGTTGTCAAAACGCTACAAGCAATTGAAGACGCCAACGTTGTACTATTATTATTAGATGCAAGAGAAGGTATTTCAGATCAGGACTTAAGCCTGCTTGGCTTTGCTCTAAATGCAGGCCGTTCAATTGTTATAGCGGTTAATAAGTGGGATGGACTTGATCAGGGTGTTAAAGATGACGTTAAGCGTGAACTTGATCGCCGATTAGGTTTCATAGATTTTGCTCGATTACATTTCATCTCTGCATTGCACGGAACCGGTGTTGGCCATTTATATGAGTCAATTGTAGAAGCTTACCAATCAGCGACTAAACGTATTTCTACATCAATGGTTACTCGCATTATGAAAATGGCACAAGATGATCATCAACCACCAATGATCCGTGGTCGCCGTATTAAACTTAAGTATGCGCATGCTGGTGGTTACAACCCGCCTAGAATAGTTATTCACGGCAACCAAGTTGATGAACTTCCAGATTCATACAAGCGTTACTTAATGAACTACTATCGCAAAGCGTTAGATGTAATGGGTACACCAATCAAAATAGAATTTAGAGAGGGTGATAATCCATTTGAAGATAAGAAACAAAAAGCAATGACGTTATCGCAACAGCGCAGAGCTGGTGGCTTTATTAAGCGTCATAGCAGAAGAAATTAAGCCATAAATTAAAATAAAAATGATTTAAGCCAACCTTCAAAAAGTTGGCTTAGTTGT
>JAOHFM010000019.1 GCA_028098005.1 Psychrosphaera sp. | reverse complement strand
GCCTTCAGATGCGACTTTCATCCAACCATTAATTTCTTCGCTGGTGGTTTCACGTTCCAATTCAAATACACAGTCAGTAATTGAAGCATTGGCTAATGGAACACGAACCGCATGGCCATTTAATTTTCCTTTTAGCTCTGGGAAAATATGAGTAATTGCGGTGGCGGAGCCTGTGGTTGTTGGTATTAAACTCATGCCACATGCTCTTGCTCTGCGTAAGTCTTTGTGTGGTGCATCTAAAACAGTTTGGGTGTTGGTAATGTCATGTATGGTGGTCATTGAACCATGTTTGATACCAATTTTTTCTTGTAGCACTTTAACCACTGGCGCTAAACAATTGGTGGTACAAGATGCAGCTGTAACAATATCAAACTCTTCATTAGAGTAGAGGTGATCATTGACGCCCATAACAACGTTAAGTACACCATCTTCTTTTACTGGCGCGGCCACCACTACCTTTTTAACACCTTGATCTAGATAGTTTTGTAACAACGCTTTGGTTTTCATTTTACCCGACGCTTCAATGACCAAGTCACAGTTAGACCAATCAGTGTCGGAAATTGCTTTATTTTGAGTGACGTTAATAACGTGGCCATCAACGCTGATATTATCGCCCGTGGCGATAACTTCGTTTGGCCAAATACCATGAACAGAGTCATACTTTAATAAATGGGCGAGTGTTTCTGCATTACCAGCGGGATCGTTGATATGAATAATTTCAATATCTTGCCAACCGAAAGCTGCACGAAGTGTTAAACGACCCATGCGGCCAAAGCCATTAATACCTATTTTTATCGCCATGATTATCTCCAGTACTTATTCATTGTTAATTTGTAGAATAGTGTTTATCGCCGTTTTCAATAACAACCAATTAAAATATTTAGTTCAAATTATATGTCTAACGTTAATCTTCCGCGTTAGCTACAACACGTTTCAATTCGTGTTGGTCTGTCTCCCATTACATTTAGCTGCGCAAGCTCCTCGTCAATAAAAAGAGGTTCGTTAACGGCGGTTGTTTTAATTATATTTTGCATCCAATAAGGTAAATCGGGGTTAATTGAGTAATACACCCATTGTTGATGTTTACGGCTGGTTAATATTCCGGACTTTTTAAGTTGCGCTAGGTGGCGTGAAACCTTAGGTTGGCTCTCTTCTTCTAACGCCGCCATTAATTCGCAGACGCACAACTCTTTTTCGACGGCAATGAGCATCAGGGTTTTTAACCGAATATCGTCTGCTAAAGACTTGTAAAAGACAGTTGGTGTAATTGGTGCTGGTTTTTGTTTTTCTTGGATCAACAAGAACATTTTTAATCGAGAGTTTAGCTCTTGCAGCGTTTTTTCGTAGGGATTGGCTTCTTTTCTTGTGCGAGGCTCAGGAAAGTCCCAGGCTAAATTGTGATCGCCAGTTACTTCGGTATTACACTCCTTCGAGGCTTTTTCGCACAACGTAATAACATAATCAAAGTGTTCTCCGGTAAAGTCACTTACGTTTTTGGAGAACAACCCGTCAACGCTCAATCCAAAGTGTTCAATTGCTTCTTTAGCCTGAGCGTTAAGTTCAGCAGGGCGAGTGCCGGCGCTGAACACCTCATAATCACCCTTGCCGTGATGCTTAAGTAAAGCTTCAGCCATGATTGAGCGTGCTGAATTTTCTGTGCACAAGAATAGAACTTTCATTACAATCTCTATATAACAATTTTGTTATATAATATTTTTGTTATGTTGGTTTGGCAAGTTTACTTTTACTATTTTTTAGTTATCTTCAGCTCACTAAAGATGAGGTGCCTACGCTCATTTAATTAACTTTAAGGTTGGTGACGAATCTTCTATGGCCTAACAACCTTGGTTTATAGTAGCACTAAACATTTAGACCAGTTTTAATCTTGGCTTAATGTAATCAAGAAAAGCATTAATGCGCTTTGCGATAGTTGATGATGGGTAATACACGGCGTTAACTAGCTCTCTGTCTAAGTCGCTAGACTTTACATAAGGTTGTAGAAGTTTAACTAACCGCCCTTGGTTTATATCGTCTTCAATCATAAAAGACGATAAACAAGCGATCCCATTTCCAGATACAGCCAATTGCCTAATTGTTTCTCCACTGCTTGCAGCAATAGAAGGTAAATAGGTAGGCAAGCCTTTAAGCGGCCACTTGTTTAGCTGTTTTATAGTTGAAAATCCGATAGTTTGATGATTGTTAAGGTCGTTGGGTTTCGTGATCGGCTTATGTTGAGACAAGTATTGTGGACTGGCAACAATGCACAATGGGCTTTTTCCTAAGGCTCTTGCCTTCAACGATGAATCTTCTAATTTTCCTATTCTAATCGCTATGTCTGTTCGTTTTTCAATGAGGTCGACAAATTCTTCACTAGAGGTTAATTCAAGCTCAATGTCTGGAAAGGCCTTTTTGAAACCGTTAATCAGAGGCACAACTTGATGAAGTAAAAATGGGCTCGCAGCATCAACTCTTAGTTTACCCTTCGGCAATTCACCAACTTGTATAATGGCGTTTTCAGCAAGCTGAATGTGCTCTAAAGCTTGTTTTACGGACTCAACAAAAGCGTAACCTTCATCGGTTAGTCTAACTTGCCGTGTTGTTCTTGTAAAAATGGCAGCGCCAAGTTGCTCCTCCACTTTACTGACGGAACGAGAAACTCTTGCTACTTGCATATCTAGGGCGTTCGCCGCAGCAGAAAAGCCGCCAAACTCAGCGACGGCAAGCAGTACTTCTAAATCATCAGATCGGGTTCTTAAACTCATTGGTATCATTTTTTACAAAAGTAATTTGATAATTATGCCGTTTATTACAAATAAATAGCAAGCAATAATGTGCGCCTTAACACAATGTGCTCTTGGTCTGAGCACTTACTAATTTAACTGGAGAATATAATGCCATTAGCTTTACTCGCTCTGGCGCTTAGCGCCTTTGCAATTGGAACCACAGAGTTTGTTATTGTTGGGTTACTACCAACAATGGCTGCAGATCTTAATATCACGATACCTTCTGCAGGGTTGCTTGTTAGCCTATATGCGCTAGGCGTTGCAGTTGGGGCGCCAGTATTAACCGCACTAACCGGTAGATGGAAC
Source organism: Psychrosphaera sp. (assembly GCA_028098005.1). The sequence continues at coordinate 22,131 of JAOHFM010000019.1, read as the reverse complement.
AGAAAAACCGTGTTGTTGTCGGTCATGGCTCTATTCGTGCTCGGCAACTTAGTAGCGTGGCAAGCGCCAACGTTTGAGGCACTAATAGTTGCAAGAATTTTAACAGGGTTAGCACACGGTGTATTTTTCTCAATTGGGTCAACTATTGCCACAGGATTAGTACCAAAAGAGAAGGGCGCTAGCGCTATTGCGATTATGTTTACAGGTTTAACGGTTGCGTTAGTCACAGGTGTTCCTCTAGGTACCTATATTGGTCAATACTGGGGATGGGAAGCAACGTTTTTAACGGTTTCAATTCTGGGTCTGATTGCGTTAATTGGTAGTGCTATATTAGTGCCGAATAATCTTCAACAGTCAAAGCCAGTAAGTGTTATGAAGCAATTTAAAGTTCTAGCTCATCCAAGGCTTTTATTGGTTTATGCAATCACGGCTGTTGGTTATGGAGGAACGTTTGTCGCCTTTACGTACCTTGCTCCTATTCTTAAGTCTGTGTCAGGGTTTGGTGATAATGCGATTGGTGTGATTTTATTGGTATACGGTGTATCCGTTGCCATAGGAAATATTTGGGGCGGTAAACTGGCGGACAAATTGGGGCCGATTAAAGCTCTAACCATTATTTTTGGCGGCCTGGCTTCGGTATTATTTATATTCAGCGTTACCGCTGTACACCCTGTTGCTGCTGTTGTGACTATATTAGTGTGGGGCGGCTTTGCTTTTGGTAATGTACCTGGTTTACAAATATACGTTGTAAATTTAGCTGAAAAATACACACCAGATTCAGTAGATGTTGCCTCAGGTTTAAATATAGCGGCATTTAATGTTGGCATCGCCTTGGGGGCATTTAGTGGTGGTCTTATTGTTGAAGAGTATACAATGATGGATACGCCTTGGGTTGGCGGACTGATTGTTGTAGTGGCAATTGCGCTTACTCGTTTAAGTGGTTCATTAGACAAAAAGCACGCGATGTAACGTTAACTTATGAGGTAACTCGAGTACTCCGGTAACATTATTTAATAAATGCGATAAAACAAAAAAAGGAGCTTACTTTAAGCTCCTTTTTCAATATCTAATATCTAATATCTAGTGCGCAACTCTGCGCTATGCGGCGTTGCTTTTCATTCGTTGGCTTGCTTTATATTCTCTATAAGAGCCGTGGAAGATGTCCATGCCTTGGTTTTTAATCTCAATAACATGACTCGCCAATGAAGATACAAATTGAGTGTCGTGACTAACGAAGATAAGTGTTCCGTCAAAGTCTTTAAGAGCACTATTTAAGGCTTCGATCGACTCCATGTCTAAGTGGTTTGTAGGCTCATCCATGATTAGCACGTTTAAGTCGGCCATCATTAACTTACCAAATAAAAGACGGTTCTTTTCACCACCAGAACACACCTTAACTTTTTTCTCAAAGTCATCGGCTGTAAAGAGTAAACGACCTAACATAGCGCGAACCTGCAAATCATCATGCTTTTTAGTACGCCATTGGCTTAACCAATCGAATAAACTAAGGTCGCAATCAAAATCAGTGGTGCTGTCTTGCGGGCAATAACCAATTGTGGCATTTTCAGACCACTTTACCGTGCCTTCATTAGCTTTAAGCTCTTCCATTAAACATCTTAAGAAAGTGGTTTTTCCTGCGCCGTTTTCGCCTATTACAGCAAGCTTTGCACCGGCTTCTAATATTAGGTTGCCGTTTTGAAATAACGGCCCTTCGTCAAAACCATGCCCTAGCTCTTCTAAAATTAAAACTTGTCGATGAAGTTTTTTATCTTGTTTCAACATAATAGAAGGGGTACGTCGGCTTGATGATTTAACTTCCGACAATTCAATTTTATCTAATTTTTTAGCACGGGAGCTGGCTTGTTTAGCTTTTGAGGCGTTTGCACCAAATCGTGCAACAAACGCTGTGAGCTCGGCAATCTCAGCGCTCTTTTTGTCATTTTCCGACAACAACTGTTCGCGGATTAAGCTAGAGGCCGCAATAAAGTCTTCGTAATTGCCAGGATAAATACGTAATTCACCATAATCAATATCTGCCATATGAGTACACACTGAGTTTAAAAAGTGGCGATCGTGTGAAATGATGATCATGGTACATTTACGAACGTTTAAAACTTCAGCAAGCCAGTTGATTGAGTGGATATCCAAGTTGTTGGTAGGTTCATCAAGCAATAAAATGTCAGGGTTTGAGAAAAGAGCTTGTGCTAACAACACTCGTACTTTCCAGCCAGGTGCAACCTGGCTCATTAGTCCAAAGTGAAACTCCTCGGCAATACCAGCTTCCAATAGGATTTCACCCGCACGAGACTCTGCTGTGTAGCCATCCATTTCAGCGAATTCAGTTTCTAAGTCGGCGACTTTCATGCCGTCTTCTTCTGACATTTCAGGCAGTGAATAAATACGGTCGCGTTCTTTTTTAACTTCCCAAAGCTTTGTATCGCCCATGATAACCGCGTCTACAACAGTATATTCTTCAAAAGCAAACTGATCCTGACTAAGTACACCGAGTTTATTTCCAGGCGTAATGGAAACATTCCCTGAAGTTGGAGAAAGGGCACCACTTAGAATCTTCATAAAGGTTGACTTACCGCAACCGTTTGCGCCTATTAATCCATAGCGGTTGCCATGACCAAATTGGGCTGAAATGTTTTCAAATAATGGCGTGGCGCCAAACTGCATGGTGATATTTGCGGTAGTAATCACTAGAAATGTCCTGATATTGAGGGCGTTCAGAACACAAAACTGGTCTGTTTGCCAGTTATGCTAACTAGAGGGCGCGCACTATACAGAGTAATCACTCTAAAGTCGAACTTTAAGGTTAAATAATGCTCAATTTAAAGGCAAACGAATGCCAATTATAAATATAAAAAAGATAGTGTTTCTGTGTTTAACCGCATTGTTTTTGACTTTCTCGTCCCTATTATTACCGTAAATCTTAAAGGAGAATGTGATGACACACCCGATTATTAATGACTTAGAAAAAAGATATACAGCCAAGCGATATAATAGTGATAAAAAAGTTTCAGCTGAAGATTTAGCTGTGCTTTATGAAGCAATGCGCCTTTCGCCTTCTTCAATTAATTCACAACCGTGGAAATTCATTGTGATAGAAAGCGACGCGGCGAAACAACGCTTACATGACTCATATGAAAACATGTTTCAGTTTAACCAACCGCATGCAAAAGCTGCTTCACACACAATTCTTTTTGCCTACAACCCTGCTTATACACGTGAGAACTATGCGGCGGTTGTTGATAAAGGCATTGAAGATGCGAGAACGCCGAAAGAAGAGCGTGAACAAGCTTTTGGTGCATTTGCATTTGTCGACTTAAATACAGATGAGAAGGGCAATAACGCAGAGTGGACAAAAGCTCAACTATACTTGGCTTTAGGCAATACAATGCATACGCTAGCCCGCTTAGGAATAGACTCTACGCCTATGGAAGGGGTGGATAAAGATAAATTAGGGGAGCTATTTGCAGACGAGTTAAATGGCTATGTTTGTGAAGTGGCATTAGCATTTGGTTATCATCATGAAGACGAAGACTATAACGCGGCCTTACCAAAATCTCGTCTTGATATGGATAAAGTTTTAACGGTACTTTAACCGAAACGGTTGCGCGAGCACCGCTATCAAACGTTAATTTAACAAGGTGTGTGGTTTACTTTATGTCTGGTTTTTAGACTGAGTCCAGCCACACACTTTATTTTTGCCGGTGTGCTTCGCCTCGTATAGCGCAATATCGGCATAGTTGATTAGTTTTTCTGTTGTTAAAGCGACTAAATTAAGGTTTCCTACTTCCGGGAACTCTTGATTGCCTTCCGATCCCGCAACGCCTAAACTAACCGTTAAGCTACTGTGTGTTTGTCTTATTTCCATTTTCATGTTTTGCAATGCTAGTCTTAATCGCTCTGCTTGTACTAACGCTTGGCTTTGTGAGGTTTCCGGCAAAAACAAAATAAACTCTTCGCCTCCCCACCTAGCTACAATATCGCCTTTTCGCGCAGTGCTTTTTAAACACTTTGCAATCGAAATTAATACTTCGTCACCATAGGCGTGCCCATAGTTATCGTTAATACTTTTGAAATCGTCGACATCAATAAGAACAATTGAAGCGTCTCTACTTTCTCGAAGAATGTTAGTCCAAATTGGCGCTGTGATTTGGTTAAACCCAAGGCGATTATTTACTTGTGTTAAAGAGTCTGTGCGGGCATAGCGTTCAGCAATAACCTTATCAAGCTGAGCCATTCTAAATTGGCGAGCAAGGATCACAGCAAGTAATATTGCTTCAAGTGCCACGCCCACTTCAATGACTTTAAAGGTAATGTCATTGTAAGGAACTAAAAGTCCGCCAACGGCAAGAGTGGAGATGGTAATGCAAATGGCCGCAAGTACGGAAGAGAATAAGAAAATAACAGCAAATGGCTTATTAACTTTTAGCGCAGATAGGCCCATTGCAACAAAAAGAACGACAAAACCACTATTTAAAATAAAGGCTAGAATGACGGAAAATGCTAATTGATTGAAGATAAAACCAAGCAACATGGCTGCCGGTATTATTATCGTTGTTCTAGTAACAATTTTGTCTAAAAGCGGCGCATACGATTTAGTTTCTAGAAGCTGTCTGGCAAAGTGTAGACCGGCAACACTGTATGTAAGCATTAATGTAATATCCACCCAATCTTGCCAATAAGGACCAAAGTCTGGTGTATAAATAGCGTGAATGTGACCTGTATAGGACAAGCTATTTAGTACAAAACCAATGAGATATAGGGCATATAAGCCATAAATCTTTTGTTTAACAAAAAAGAAAAGAACGAGGTTATATAACCCCAGCGCAGCCATAATGCCCCATAAAATACCATACTGATATCCCGTTGAAATATCTCGAGAAATTGCAGCATGGCTTTCGCTAAATCGGATTGGCAATGCCATAGGACCAATAGATTCAACTCGAATTAAAATCTCTGTTATGCCCGGACTATAATCATGTTCAAAACCATAAAAGCGATATTGCATAGGTCTTTCATCAAAGGGAATAGCGTCGCCACCGGATATATGTCGTTGTAGTTGACCACCTTGTAGTAAATATGTGTCCACATAATCTAACCACGGTGTTTCTATCGCGAGACGATAATTAATAGAGTTAATTTGTGTATTGTTAACGCTGAACTTCAACCAAACAGGGTCCACACCGATTCCAAGTGCGATTGAGTCACTACTGCCTTTTTTCACTTGTTTAGATGCGAAGTGTTGTTGCGCTTGTTGTAAAGTTAAACGAGCGTCTCGTTCTTGAAAATATTGAATTAACTTACCGGGTGTACCACTTTTATAAGCGGGAATTTCGATAACGTGTGGAGTGTTTTTTTCTTTAACATTAGCCGACGCGTAACCAAGTGATAAAATCACGAAGATGAAGAGCGTGAATCGTGTAATATTCTCGGGAAAATACGGCATGCTTACCTTTACGACGACTGTTGTACGTCCTATGAATTTGATTATAAAAACGTGAAATTTTAAAAGGCGGTAATTTAAACGATTTGTTGTGTTTACTCAACGAGTTTATTAATAAGGAGCGCTAGCGTTCATTATTGATAAGTACGACTCCTCTAGCTTTTGCATCACTGTTGTAGCATTGGGGACACTACCATTAAGTATAAAAAAAAGGTCAAGCTCATCGATAACAATATGATTAAATTTGGATTTTTCTAACTTGTTCATTACATGATCACTGGCCACTTTATAGGTTAACGCATATTCACCTCTATCTTTTTCTAAGGCCGTTATCGCTCTTTGATGATCTGATACATTAATGACACTTTTTGATAGCGAAGAGACGTTTTTTACTAAACCGCCATAGGTATAACCTGTGAGCAAAATCAAGTCTTTATTCTTTAGTTCATCCACCGACTTCACTGGAGTGCTGGTACTTTTCCATACAATTTGCAGTTGTAATGTCGCCACTGGCATTTTGCTAAGTACAAATTGATCTTTGTTAGTGACTAATTCTTTTACGGCGATAGAGAAATTGTTTCTGTCTTGATTTAAATTAAAAATGGCGCGCAGGTTAGGGAGTTTGTGAGCTTTATACCTTATGCCACTGACCTCAGATATTTTATTCATTAATGTCACAAGCTCACCAGTAGCATCGCCGTTGTCATTTACAGAGACCAGTGGCGGAAAATCCATAAATGCCCAATGTAAAACAAAAGGTGTCTCAGGTTCGTAGTTTGGTAGGGACAATTTGTCGGTTTTAGTTGCGAGGGCAAAATTTGATAGAAAACCAGCGAATACCAATAAAGGGAGAGGTAAGAAAAAGCGAAGCATATGTAATCCTTTAATCTCATGCGTATGTTTTAGAAACGTTTTAACACATTTTAAAAATAGGTTTTTAGTGCATTTTATTACTAATTTGGCTATTTTAGAGCACTTAAATATTGTCGATATGACTTGAGTATAATCACCAATCTAAAATTTAAACAGGGAAGTTGATGTTAAAAGTAAACCTTCTAGAGAAGCACTATCAAAGTGTTACCGCGGTCAATGGGTTGTCATTTGAGGTTAACCCCGGGGAGATATTTGCACTTTTAGGACCTAATGGTGCAGGAAAGTCATCACTTGTTAAGATGTTAGTAGGCTTTACTCAACCGGATAGTGGTTCAATTTTATTAACGGATAATTCAGAAAGTTATCGTTCAATCCCGTCCCATTTATTAGGTTACTTGCCGGAAGACCGGGGGTTATACCCTGAGAAAACCGTAAAACAAAATTTAGAGTTTTTTGCTACTTTGCATGGCGTTGAGAAGGGTGACTTTGAAGAACGTTGTGCTTATTGGTTAGATAAGTTCAGTTTAACCACCCGAATAGACGAGCAACTTAAGGCTCTGTCGAAAGGTAACCAGCAAAAGGTTCAGCTCATAAGTGCGGTTTTACATCAGCCAAAGTGGGTTATTCTTGACGAGCCGTTTTCCGGTTTGGATCCAATCAATCAAGAGTTGGTTGTGCAATTTTTAGCGGAGCTTAAACAGCAAGGGATGACGGTAATTTTAAGCGCTCACCAAATGGCAATGGTCGAGAAGCTTGCAGACAGAGTTTTATTACTAAACCAAGGAACAGCCGTTATTTACGGTGACTTAGAAGATATTTTGTTAGCCAAACAAGCAGCCGTTATACATGTTCGCTACACACCTGAACAGCCGTTAGGTTCCCTCGATAAAATAAAAAGTAAATATACAGTCGAGGCCATCAAAGCCAATCAACTACTTGTTACCTTGCATAACCACCAAACGTTAAATGAACTACTGCCGCTACTTAGCGAAATTGGCAATGTAGTGGAATTAAAAAATCAGTCACAGACTTTACATACTATTTACCTAAATGCCGTTGCTAATCATAACTCGGAATCGGATGACAATGTTTCCCTTGATGAAGGACAGTCGTAATGAATACTAAAAATTCACTCAATTTTAAACAGAGTTGGACTGTGGCTAAATGGGAGTTCTTACACTTTTTTAAGCTAAAGCAGGAAGTTATTGGCAAGCTTATTATGTTGGCTGCGGGTTTAGTTATTTATTTCGTTGCTAATAAAAGCCAACAACTAGATGACGTATACAAAATAGCGACAGCGCAATCCTTTGAAGTTAATCAAGACTTACCAAACGCAACGTCATTTGAGTTTATTGAGGTTGATAACCTACAAGAGGTTGTTACTGGGTTAACTCAAGAAAGTGTGTTTGATGCAGCCCTAGAGTTTCATGAATCAAACTCAACGTTGTTAGGGGAGCAAATGGTAAACGCCTCACTAACTACAGCTGAAAAGTCTGCTTGGCAAAATCAGCTGATCACACTCATTAACGCAGAAATGCAGATGGCAAAGTTTGAGCAGCTCAACTTAACTAGTGAGCAGCAGGTTGCGCTTAGCACACCTATTAATATAGATCATAAAGTACTTGATGATTTACTGAAGAATGAAGCGGATAAAACTCAAACCCTAACGGCCTACGGCGTTTTGTTTTTACTTGTTGTCGCTGTATTTGGTGTATTTGGACAACTGTTTGTAAGTATTACCGGCGAAAAACAAAACCGAGTAACCGAGCAATTAATGGCAACCATGACACCACAAACTTGGATTGATGGAAAACTTTTAGGGCAAATCCTTTTTGCCGTTAAAACCATGATAGGAACATTACTTTCAATTGTTATATCGTTTCTGTTTTTCTCTGTTGTAATAAAACATCAGTCCCTAGATTTAAATATTATCAATTGGTCTCTTTTACCTTGGCTGTTTGCTTTTGCCATTGCAGGGCTTTCAATATGTGCAGCCTTTATGGCCGCCATCGCGTCAGCAATAGACGATCCAAATCATAGTGGTAAAAGCGGTTTAATGATGCTGCCTCTTGTGCCTGTAGTGTTAACGTTCTTTTTAATAGACTCACCAAATAGCGTTATTACGGTGTTTTTAAGTTACCTGCCGGTTACTTCATTTGCTGTTATGCCGGTAAGAATGTCATTGGTAGAACTGCCAATTTGGGAACCAATTTTGTCTTTAATCTTGAGTTTCGCGTGCTTCTATTATTTTCGAATTTTAGCGGCGAGGGTATTCAAAATGGGCATGAATATGTACGGCAAAGAACCAACTTTAAAAGATATGTTAAAAGCGACCTACAAAGGTTAATTAGTTAAAAAAGGAAGTAACAATGGACATGACTAATCCAACAAAAAAAAGCACAAGCGGTAAGAACTTATTTAAATCACTTTCATTGAAGAAAGTAGTACCAGGGGTATTGGCCTTAATAGCGATATTTAACTCTTATTTTATTGTTATTGAAGGACACGTTGGCGTAGTAAAACGTTTTGGTGAAGCCATGCACCAAGAAAATCCGGGGCTCCACTTTAAAATTCCATTTATTGAAACGGTCGAAAGCATTGAAGTAAGAACACGCAAAAACGCCGAAAAAATGGCTTCGAGTACAAAAGAGCAAATGCCGGTCACAATTGAAGTATCAGTTAACTGGACCGTAAACAAAGAAGCAGCACTTGACTTATTTAAGCGATATGGCGGCTTAACTCAATTTGAGCAACGTATTTTAGATCCTCGTTTTCGTTCAGCGACAAAAGATACCATTCCACAATTTGAAGCAGAGCAGCTAATTCAAGACCGAGCTACAGCCATCCAAGGTATTGAGCGTCGCCTAACAGCTGAAATGGAGGGTTTTCCGGTTATTGTTGATAACATTCAGATAGAAAATATTGTATTACCAACTAAGTACATTAATTCAATTGAAATCAAACAAACGGAAAAGAACTTAGCGGCTGCGGAAGAGCATAAACTTGAACGCCAACGCTTAGAAGCTTTACGAGCGGTAAACACCGCAGATGCGCGAGCAAAAGGCATTTTAAAAGTCGCAGAAGCGGAAGCACAATCAATTTTACTGAAAGGTAAAGCCGAAGCACAAGCCATTGAAGCCAAAGCAAAAGCCCTGAAAAACAACCCGCTAATTGTTAAGTTGACCGAAGCCCAAGCATGGGACGGAAAGTTACCTTCTACCATGATGGGTGAGGGCGCTATGCCAATCATGGACTTAAGAAATAAAGACGGTCAATAATGCAGCGATGTCTTTTTTAACAAGACAGTTAAGGCAAGGTACTGCGTTTGCGGTCCTTGCTTTACTTTTAATTAACTCGAATATCTTACTTGCATCTAATCAAGCTTCTAAACTAAAAAAAGACTTGTCGTCGCTGACACCTGTATTGCTGTCACAACTTACTTTTGCTCCAGAAGCCATACTTACGCACCCAAAAACCAACGTAAAAGTACTGACTAAATACGAACTTTTCGGTAATGGCAATGACATAGCTAAGGCCGTTCAGGTTGCAATTATTCATAATGAAGACGTAATTTGGCAAGGCAAAGGCATTTTTACCGATATCGTTTTTTCTAACAATGCAAACTCTATATTAGTTGCTGGAATATCATCGACCCATAGAACTTTTTATACTTACAAACTAGGCGATAAAGAAGTATCAGCAAAACAGGTTTTGTTTCCACAGCCTATAGAAGTGATATTTCATTATCACGGAGGCACCCAATTTTTAATTAGTGACGATGGCCTTTCTTTGCTGTCATTCAGAGTAAAAGCGGACAATGGGATACAAGATATAAAAGTTTGTTCGATGCACGACACTCAATCAGCGGTAATTGATGAGACGTTATGTTGGTTTTATGACGGCGCTTTATCAAGCTCTTCAAATGATCATGCAGTTAGCAGCCTATGGTTAGGCGATAACAATGAGCTTTATACGGTTTCCTATAAAAACCAATATTATGAAGTGGTCAGTGATGAAGAAACAAAGTATCGAATTAAGTCTTATGGCGAGTTAACTAAAGTTAAAAATGGCAACGTGACTTGGCAAACAAAGCTTCCACCAGAGGTTAATTGGGAGTCAACTTGGCTTGAAGGTTATGATAATTTACTTCTATTAAAAACTAAGGAGTTTATCAGCGTTTACAGTCAGTTTAATGGCCAGCGCCTATGGTCTGGTGGTATTAACGATTTTAAACGGCCATTAGCTCCGCTTTACAATGCGTTTATTGAAGGTGATATGTTAATTATGCCAAGCAAAAACGGGGTCGACCGCTCTGTAAAACACTTAGATGACTTAACGACCAAAGCGCTGTAGCTTATTAGTAAGGCAGGTAGTTACTTCTTTGTATAGAAAAGCGTTAAAGGTGGTTTTTGATAAAATAAGCAACTGAATGTATTTTATAAAACCCGCATAAGGTGAATGGCATTCCAACCAACAAAAATAGCAATAGCATAGCTAAGTAGCGTACCTAACATCATGTATTCCGTCAGTTTCATGTCGTTGTTTTTTGTTAAATCACCAAAGCGAAATATAGTTTTAGCTGCTACTAAAAATGCGATACCTGCAAACTGCCCCATAAAAATAAATGAAATGGTTAAACATCGCTCTAGGTAACCAATCCATGCGCCTGCCGCTTGTAAGCCTTTATTACCAGCTTCTTCAGCTAAATGTTGCGTGTGTTTATTAAGTGCCAAACTAATGAGTACAGAAGCCGGTTTACAAACCAACAAATACGCCGTAGCGAAAATGACATTGCTAGTTGTAAATAGGTCATCCAAAGAAGTGCTTAATTGCTCAAACGTAACGTTAGATACAGCAAAGCCAATGCCTAAAATAACCATGATATGGATAAGCTGATCCATTAGAAAAGACATTAATGTTGGTGCTTGATGTGATTTCCACAGGTCGGCTAAAAAATGTGTAACGGCAATAGAACTGCCCACCAAAAATATTGTGAATACTGACAAGTCGTTTAGCAAGGCTGCAAATACACTTAAAACAAAGTGTGTCGCAATGTGCTTATACAAGCCTTTTGAACGCGCATGGTTGGTATTACGGCAATCAACCCATTGTTTTGGTTGTAAATAGAAGTCACCAATGAAGTGTGCGACGATCAATAATATGATTAATTCCATTTTAAATCCGTTTAACTAGGCCAATAATTGGTTTATGTAATTTACGTAGTCTCTCACTAAATGTGCGCCCATGCTACTCAACCTGTTGCTGATATTTTGACGACTAGTTCCTGTCAGCTCTGCAAGGAACTTGTGCTCTGGAAAGCCATTTTTAATATACGCCAGTAATAACTCTGATTGAGACTTAGTTAAGCTGTTTAGTGTGTGTGTTAAAAAGTTATTTAATAGTAACAAGCCGTTAGGATGGAACGGTGCAGGGGGGCTAGTATTCTGCAAAACACTGTTATCTGTTGGGAAGTTTACTATCAAATCACCGCGGTTAGCGCTGTCTAAACCTTTTCCGGACTCTATGTAAACTGGGCCAGAAGAGGTACTTGGTGAGTCATTAAAAACCTCATATTTCCCATACGCCAATGAAAGTGTGCAAGGCAGACTAAGTTTAAAAACTAATGCGCTTTGTAATGCATATTCAGGTTTAGAGTATTGCAATTGAAACTCATCACCTCTGTATATGTCGCCACAGGCACCACTTTTATGTTTTTCAGTTAAAATTAGCTGCTTTAACATGTCAATAGTTTGAGAGTACTGCTTGCTAGACATTTTGCTAGAATGAACAACATCACCCGTTAACACTGCAATCATATTTAATCACCTCCGTAATAAACTATATAAGGTTGCATTTGATAAAGCAATCTTATTTAGTTGCACATTGATATGCAACCCTATTTAATTGCATGAGTTGTCGGTTTATTTTACAGTTTGTTTTGAGACCAATTTAAGTTTTTGATTTTATATGTATTTTTGTCTGGTATGAAGTTTGCTGTACCTCAACAGTAAACAAGTTTGGATTATATTAAATATAATGAAAAACTAAATTTTAAGGAATAAAAATGACCAAACAATTAGTAAAATTAGTTACCTGTATATCATTATTAACTGTACTTATATTCTCAAATAATGCGAAATCAGATTTAATTTATGACGGTGACATATCTCCTGGCGTAATCTTTGGCTCAGGCAATGGCAATGGTTTTTTTGTAATTGATGCACAAAATGATATTGAAGTCGCTTTGAGAGCTAAGGTGCCTTACGTAAGTGAATATAACAGTGACGGCGCTGGAAACTACAATATGTTGGCGGGAGAGCATCCGCGTTGGGGGAATCCTGGTGCGGCTTGGAACTTTGAGTTTGCAATAAATGTGAATACCGATGGCGTAAATGACGAAACATTTAGCAATTACTTAATATCATTAGCAGTTGATCTCGACCCTAGCATCAGTCAGAACTTCCTTACTTTTGACCCAGTATCTGTATTCACAGATAACGCAATTGGCAATAATAACTCTGTCGCTCAAAACTCTATGAACATAGGGTGGTTAATGCAACCTTTTGATAATTCAGTTGCTGGTATATACGATTTTGTTTTAACTGTAACCGATATTACAGGCGCTGATATTTTGGCGGAAACAAGAATGACGGTAAATGTAACGGCCGCGAACGTAAGTGAACCAGCCAGTATATTTATTTTATCAATGTCTATTTTGGGTTTAGCTATTAGACGTAAACTTAGTCAGAAAGCGTAATTTGTTGCTAACTGGTTTTAAAGTTTAAACATCCATATTAGCGAAATAAAAGCTTATTAATAAATTGGTACTTTCCCAGATATTAATAAGCTTTTTTATTATGTATTGTTTATATCGTTGCTTAATGTTTCTAAGCACTTTTATTATCAATACTTTCTTCGTCATCAAATATCTCTTCAATTGGCAATTTAAACAGTCTTGAAAACTTAAATGCCAAAGGTAAACTCGGATCAAACTTGCCTTTTTCAATAGCATTAATGGTCTGTCTCGATACTTCTAATGCGGTTGCCAAATCCGCTTGAGTCATTTTCAATGCTGCACGTAGCTCTTTTAACTTATTGTTCATCTAACCAACCTACGACCAACAACTATACCTACCATATAAGAAACACTGAGTATGACGATCATAATGCTAGGAGTGAGTTCTGGCATCTGCAATGACTTCTCTAAAATTGAATAACTAGAAAAAGACACAATGACAACACCAACAGAAAAGGCCAATGCATCTAGTTGTATTTTTCGCTCAAGTTCGTCAGCTTGTTTGATGAAATTTCTAAACACAAAGATAAGCTTTATACCAATGGCAAGGTGGATTGCAAATGCAGCGAGAATAATGGCGATGGAGTCGTACCAACTCTGGTCAGCAGCGTATGAAATTCCAGCCAAACTTAGCGCCCAAGCTAATGCCCAGGCGTTAGTAATATTGGCATTCTTAATATCTTTTGGAACGAGTCCTTTGTCTATACATGCTTGTTCAAATTTATTCATGATATGCATCCTTTAGGTTTACTAAATGTAAAGTTTGCTTAACTTTTGATAAAGTTATACGACACATATTCCTATGTCAAGTAAACTTGTCTTTTAAATTAAAGATACAATCGTTTTTTTTACTAATACACGTTGTTTAGGTTCTAGAAGGCTTTAGAAACCTTCTAGTACTATCTTCCCGATAGATTTCCCTGACTCTAAGTCAGCATGAGCTTGTCTAAGGTTTTCCGCATTAATAATGCCTTTGTCGATGAGAAGCGAGAATTACCCCGCCTTTTAAGTGTTTATACTTTGATACTAACCAAGTAATTACTTAGCTTTCTTTTCCCATGCAAATTGTTGGAAAGGAGCATCTACAGGCGTGTTCGCAATATGATTTGTGTAGTTACTAATTACTTTTTGTGACACACCTAAAATAATTTCTAGCACTTGGCGCTCGCCATAACCCGCATCATAAAACGCTTTTAGTGATTCTTCAGAAACACGGCCACGCTCTCTTACAATTTCAAGGGTCATATCTAATAGCGCTTGTAGTTTTTTAGATGGTAATGGTTGTTCATCTCGTAACGCATTGATGAGGTCTTGGCTTACCTTCATTGAATGAGCAATTCCAGTATGAGCAGGTACACAATAAGTACAGCCATGTTCTACGTTGATACCCTGCCAAACAACTGTTAATTCTTCTGCATCAAAAGAGGTATTCACAAATAACTCATGCATTTGTTGGTAAGCGTCAAGGGTACTAGGTGCGCTGGCTAATACACCATGTAAGTTAGGTAACATGCCATAAGCATCAAGCGACTTCTGTAACAGTGGTTTACTTTCTGAAGGTGCAGACTCAAGAGATTGTATCGTTAACTTTGTCATGTGATTGTCCTTTAATTTATTTTGTACCGTTTGGTATTTTTTAATTGTACCGATCGGTAATTGAGAGTCAAGAGCTAATTTTAGAAAAGGTAAAGTGCAAGCTGAGAGCGTTAGAATCGTTAGAATTAGGGCGAATTTAGAGCGCGGAACTCAAATGGCGCTATTTAAATAGACATTCAAATAGCAGTATTGAATATCAGTAGAAGTTGAATAGTGGATCAGCAAACTGGCTGGTGCATTAATGACGAGTAACTAAACCAGCAATAACATTGTCCACTACTGGCAGCATTTGCTCTTGAGCAATACCAGACCTAGCCATTGATGCAGAACCTTTTAAAACAGTATAAAGGGTGAGGGCAATTTCATTAGAACGTATGTCTAAGCCAAGTTGTTTAGCTTCCGAGTCAGAATTTAACAAGTCGGCAATAACCACCTTAGGTAAATCGTCTAACTCTTGTAAAAGTTCGCTAGCGGCTTCTGGTACTTCACCTCCGGCTAACTCCGATTGACACAAAACTAAATAGCAACCTTTTGGGCTTTCTTCGTTAAATTGCATTGAAACAATAGACAACATGTAGTTTTTTATGCGCGTAAGCAATGGCACATTAGCTTGGTATAAATGTTGAAGATGTGGTTTCATTTGTGATTCTACATAATAGCTGGTGGCCTTTATAAACAAAGCCTCTTTATTGCCAAATGTACTGTACATGCTTGGTTTGTTTATTCCCATACTGTCAGTCAATGCAGAAAGAGAAGCGCCAACATAGCCTTTGCTCCAAAAAACATGCATTGCTGCTTCAAGTGCCTGAGACTCACTAAATGCTTTTTTTCTACCGCTGGCCATTATCTTCTCACAAATAGATTAATTGAGCGCTTATTGTACCTATCAGTATGTAATCTTCAAGTGCTTTAAATAGGTAATAAGTTATGCCGAATGGTTGATATAGATCGCTATTCCAATAACCTAAAATATGTATAATACGAAAATTACAAAATAGAATGATATTTAGAACCAAGGAAAAATTATGTCGAACTGTTTACATTTAGCCATACCAGCAGGCGATTTGTCTGTTGCTAAGAAGTTTTACTGTGACGTTTTAGGCTGTAAAACGGGAAACTTTGAAGAAGGTCGCTGGGTAGATATCGACTTTTGGGGAAATGAATTAACCTTGCATGAAAGCAAAGAAAGATTGCCAACGGTTCGTCACGATGTAGATATGGGCGCCGTTGCTGTTCCTCATTTTGGAATTCATTTGAAAGAAGATGAATTTCAAGCACTAAAGGGGCGAATAGAGGCTGCAGGCTTAGAGTATTTAGACAAACCATATCGTCGTTTTGTGGGTAATGAGTTTGAACAAGAAACGTTTTTTATTGAAGATCCAAACGGCAATGTGCTTGAAATGAAAACGATGGTTAACCCAGAAGTTTTATTTAAAGTAGAAAAATAAGCGAGTAGTTCAAAAACACTCAACACTACCTTTAAATTAATAAGCATTTAAGCGGGTTAACTTCCCGCTTTTTTTATGCCCTAAAGTCTTTTATTGATAATTAAATCAGTTGGTTAGCTAACCCTTTGTTGTTCGGTTGCAAATAAGTCTGACACGTCTTCCTTCACCTCAGCTTTAACATTGCTTTGATTCACTAACCCTTCAGATTGACCAACAACAAGCGCTGTTGCCGCATCGCCCGTAATGTTGGTTGCAGTACGCATCATGTCAATAATTCGGTCTATGGCCGCTACAAAGGCAATGCCTTCTAGTGGTAAGCCAACGGCATTTAGTGTCACGGTAAGCATAACAAGCGCTGCGCCAGGCACACCAGCAGTACCAATGCTACTAATAACCGCAGTAAATGAAATCATTGCATAGTCGGTATAATCTAATGAAATCCCATAAATGTGCGCGATAAAAATAGCTGCAATGGCTGGATATATGCCGCCACACCCATCCATGTTTGCACTTGAACCAATATTGGCAACGAACGAGGCGTAACCTTTTTCTACTTTCAAGTTTTCTGAAATCACCTTGGTCGTTACTGGCAGGGTTGCATAACTGCTACAAGTTGAATACGCGGTAACCTGTGCTTCAAAAATATGCTTATAAAAAGTAACCGGGTTCATTTTTCCAAACGCTGCTACTAATGACGAGTAAGTCACCGCCATATGAATAAGACAGCCAACATAAACCGCTAAAATGAATTGACCAAGAGGTAATAGAGTATCTAAACCAAATTGACTAACAGTAGAGGCCATAATTGCGAATACACCAATAGGCGTCACCGCTAAAATCATTTTCATTAACGACGCCATTACCTGATTGCCAGATACAATAAATTGTTTAAATGGGTTTGCTTCCTCACCAGTTTTTAATACGGCTAAACCAAGTAAAACTGAAAATACAACAACAGGGATAACCTTGCCATTGGCCATCGAGTCAATAATGTTTGATGGAATAAAACCAGTGAGTACTTCGGCAATGCTCGGTATCACTTTTTCTTTTGTTTCAGTAGGTATTAAGTTTATTCCAGCGCTCCAGTCAATCACGCTACCGATTGTTAAACCAATTAGACTAGCGATAAAAGCGGTTGCTAAAAACACACCTAAGGTTTTTAGTCCCAGTCTTTTTAACTTTGTAGGATCACTAAAGCTAAAGATAGACGAAACGATAGAAAAGAAGAGCAGAGGAATAACCACCATTTTGATGGCGTTAATATAGGCAGTACCAATTGGCTTTATGGCCAGCGCAGCATTTTCAAAGAGTAAACCAAACGCAATAGAGGCCATAAAAGCAAAAAAGATTTGCTTAGACAGAGTTAGAGAAAAAAAACGAGTAAGCATATGGCGCCCCTACAAATACTTGAAGTAATAATTGAAGGGGCGATATTACTCGGATTAAAGGTTATAAATAACTAGTTTTATATACCAAAAACAGCTAAGCAATAACGAATTTTACTGATGGGTAATACTCGAAAGTTTTATGGAGTGTTCGGCAAACACTTTTCCTTCGACATTTTTTAAACCAAATGTGATTTCAGGATCTGATGCTGCCCAATCAAAGTTCATGAAACCATAATTAACATTATGAGTAAAATCGCCAACACGGTGCTTGTTAGGACTGACGTCTTTCCACTTTTCACTAAGACCTGAACTGGTAATTTCCCATAACGGATATCCAACATTTTCGACTTGTTTAGATATTTCGCCCCAGTGTGTATCTCCTGAAATCATTAACACGCCATTTATTTTGTGCTCAGTAATAAAACTGAGCAGCCTTGAGCGGTCTGAAGGGAAGTTGGCCCAGGATTCCCAGCCGGTAAACTCTGGGATCAGCTGCAAACTTGACGCAATGATGCGTATTTTAGCGGGTTTTAGTAGCTCAGCTTCAAGCCAGTTCCATTGTTCTTCACCAAGCATTGAAGCGTTTTTGTCGGGAGATGGTTTGTAAGGCCCCATATTTTTACCACGGCGACTGGTTAGATAATTCAATTTTCCTACGTCGTGCAACGTGTCGCGGTTCCATCTCAAGTCAGGCATTATGACTCTAACAATATTGTCACCTGTGCCATATGTGTAAGAGGTATAAATGCCAGCATTGGTATAGCGAGGCGAGCTTTTATCTTCGCCCCAGAAGTCCAACATTATCTTTCTGGATGCTTCTTTTTGAGGGTAGTCTTTACCCGCATCGTTTTCACCGAAATCATGATCATCCCAAATCGCAATAAGCTCAGATGATGCTTTTAACTTTTTAAAGCCAGGGTGACGACCAAGAGTGTTATATTTTTCCTTAAGTACAGACATGTCTTCCGTGTCGCCGTAGATATTGTCACCAAGAAAAACAAACACTTCTGGGTCATCTTTCACGATAGCGTCAAAAATAGGCATAGGTTTACTTTGTTTAGCGCAAGACCCAAAATAAATGTTACTGATTGGCTTTTGAACAGACTGCTCTTTTGTTAAAGCCTGCGCATTCATGGTGAACATGGTTAGGGCAAAAATAGAGAAGCGCATTAATGTTTTATTTAACATTTTGATTACTCGTTGTTTATTTAAATTTGTTATTAACAAAAAAACGGGCTTAGATAAGCTAAACCCGTGTAATTTTCATGACTGTTAACAGTCCGTATTAGAAGTTTAAATTAAAAGTTTAACTTAAAAATCTACTTGGAACGTCATTGTTGCAGTGCGTGGCGCGCCTATGTAGAAAGTAGTGCCAGAGCCAGTGCCTGATGACAAATATTGTTTATCAAAAACATTATTAACAACTAAGGCAACATTAAATGACTGGAAAGGACCGTCAGTTAAATCAACGTGATAAGCCATGTTGATATCCGTCACAACATAACTGTCAGCAACACCGCGTTCGCCAGTATATTTAGATGAAGCTCCAAACGTTAGATTGCCAGTAAAGTAGTTAGCTGAAAGTACAAACATGTCTTCAACGGCATCTCTTACATTGTCACCCTTTGTTATGCCTTCTGACTCTATAGTGTCAGTATATTCAGACTGATTGTTGGTAAATGAAGAGTATAATTCCCAGCTATCTGAAACTTTATATTTAGCACTGACTTCTATACCTTGAGACTCAATTCCGCCTACGTTTATATAGCTTCCGTTAGTGCCAATGCCGTAATCGATACCAGAGTTGCCACTATTAGGTGCTAAAAATGTGATTCGGTTATCAAATTCAATACTATAAACAGTGGCTGAAATATCGAGTTTTTCACCAAAATAACGAACACCAAAATCTATATTATCAGCGGTTTCTGGGTCAATGCTTGTTAACGTTGATGAGTCTCGCTCTAGTACATTGTCACTAATCGCTGAGAAGTTTTCACTGTAGCTAGCAAAAAGCTCAGTGCTTTCATTAACTTGATATAAACCACCAAGGCTAAACAAGACGTCAGAGTCACTGTTTACTTTTGCATTAGCCGTTGTGTCAAAGTGAGCGGTTTTTTCTAAATCCACCAAATACTGTTGAACGCCAACATTAACGGTTAAGTCATTAAAGTTTATAGAATCTTGTAAATACCATTTAAATGTATCGGTATCGAAGGTGTTTTTGTATTGCACCCAATAAGGAGTCTGATCAAAGTGGTGATAAACAGCAGCATTGATCACTTCATGCCAATCTCTGCTTTCATCACGTTTGGCCGTTTCAACCCAAATACCTGCTGATATGTCATGGTTGTCAAAAGTGGCGATATAATTAGAAGTAAAGCCAAAACGTTCTTTTTCATAATGAGTATGACGATAAGACATAACCGGTAAGGCATCTGCTGGATAACACGCTGGGTTTAACCCCGGACCTGACGCCCAAGGCCATGACAGACTTGCTGTACAGTCAGCGTTTGGTGCCAGTGGAGTGCCATCTGCATCAGTAAAGCCATAACTAAATGCGCTGGAACCGCCTTCCGTTGTTGGGTTACCGTTGGCATCAACAGGGACTTGAAGGTAAGGTGGAATCCAGTCACCACGACCTTTATTTTTATGGAAGTACGGCGTGATATCAAAACTAGAGGTGTTTGAGATCGTGTAGTCAAACTTTAGGTAAGCTAACGTATTTTCACGCAGCGTTGACCAGCCTTCAGCAAACATTTGGTCATAGTGAGGAACCCCTGTCCAATTCCAAGTTAGTTGGTCCCAATCAGGGCTTTGCTTAAATTGCTCAATGCTAACGCTGTTGTAGTTATCTTCTTCAACGTCATCGTAAGAAATACGACCGGTAAGATTAATATCACCAATTTCAGAAATAAATTTCATTTCAATATGTTGATTAGCCATGCCACCATTATTGCCATCACCAACCCAACGATTAGTTGAAGTGTCTGAGTAACTGATATAAGCAAAGGTATTATCAAAAATCTCGCCAGTTTCGTGTCTTGCAAAGTATCGACGCGCGTTGTGATCACCATTGGTATAGGCAATCGTTGTTTTTTCTTCAAGCTCTGGCATTTTACTCACGAAGTTAAACGTACCACCTAGTGCATCTAAAGAAGCTGAAGCTAAGTTTGCAGTACCTTGAGAAACTTCTACCGTTAACGTATTTTCACTGTCCAAGTATCGGTTCGCTTTTGCGCCACCGCCATAATTTGAGCCACCGTTTGGAATACCATCAACCGTCATTCCGAGTTGCTGCTGGCTGCCGTCAATGGCAAAACCACGCATATTAATAGTTGTTGACCAGTCATCACCACCAAAAGCGTCGCCTTCATTAATGCTAATTCCTGGTAATGTATCCATAAGTCCAATGACGCTAGTTAAAGGAGCTTGTTGCTCCATCATGCTGGCATCAACGGTATTGTTGGCGTAACTGATTTTTTGACCTACAACAGCAACTTCTTCCATCTCTTTCGAGTCTTTGTTGTCTTTATCAGTATCGTTTGCAGCCGCTTGTGTTGAAAGGGCTAATAAAATTGCGCTAGCGAGTAACTTCTTCTGAGTTATTGCATTAGGTGAGACCATTTTAAGTTCCATTATTTTATAAAGTTAAGTTTAGGTTTGGTTAAAATTTAATTTCAAATTAATTAATGGAACGAGAGTCTATGTCTTTAATGTGACAGTTTTTTTTAAATAATTACGTGTCATAAAAACTTAATTTTGACAGGCTGGAATAATAAAATTGTAAGACTTAGGAAGGATTGTCACGCTACTTTCATAAAGAAGCATAGCGTGACAAATTATC
The DNA here is from genome assembly GCA_028098005.1 of Psychrosphaera sp. The sequence goes on along the minus strand of JAOHFM010000019.1, from coordinate 731 downwards.
GATGATTTGTAGTTAACGTTTCGTTTAAATCTGGCTGTAGTTATAAGTTAGCTTTGAGTGAGTCGCTATGACTTGAACGTTAATTTTCAGTCAAGGGACCAATAACATCCCAATTAATAAAAGCGAGGTCAGTACTCAGTAACACATTGTTTATTAACTCCTGTTTATTTGCGGGGCTTTGTTGTTTTAAATAAGTAACAAAGTCCATAGACAACGCAGGCTTGTTAGGGAAACTATGGTGCTGCCAAATCTGCTTAAGTGCGTTGATAATGATTTCATCGCCTAACTCTGCCCTAAGAATCGCAAATGCGAGCGTGGCTCTAGAGTATGAATGATGACTTTCAGTGGCATCAATTAAGCTTTTTGGTGTATTAATATTACTTCGTTCAGCTTGCATAAAACGCTGGTATTCGTATTTCAATAAGCCTTGCATTTCAGCTTTTCCACGATGTTTTTCTATCAGCACCAACTCTACATATTTAGCCATAGACTCAATTAAAAACGCGCTGTCAGAATGGTGGCTATTATCTAGATTGCTATTGCCTATTGAGTGTCCAAACCATTGGTGGGCCGTTTCGTGTACGGCGCGTCTGTATCGTTGGTCAAAAAGGGCACTGGTTTTTGGCTGAGCGCGAAAGCCAACACGATCAGCAATAAACATAATATGTGGCAGCGCATAGCCTGTAGCACCTAATTCAGGAATTGAAATCAGCGATAAACTCCCACCGTTA
>JAOHFM010000018.1 GCA_028098005.1 Psychrosphaera sp. | reverse complement strand
GATAACAGGCACGCCTGTGCGTAAGGCCAATAAATTTGGTTCATCACCAGTAAGGCTCGGATCGCTGATGGAGTTCACTAAACGTGGAAAGCTTGGCCCTACTTTCGTGTTGGCGCCATAGCCTCGACTGACAATGGCGGGTGTATAACCTAACGTTTGAAGTAACTTGACTAGGTAGATGACAAATGGAGTTTTACCTGTGCCACCTACCGTTATATTACCCACAACAATAACGGGCACGTTTGCTTTTATTTGAGATTGTAAACCAAGTTTATATAGTATTCGCCTAAGTGTACTGACAAAATAAAACAGAGCCGCTAATGGCAGTAGTAACCAAACCCAGTTTTTTTTCGAGTACCACGCCTTTTCTAATCCACTCATAGTAAGCACCATAAAAAAGTCTGTGGCACTTTTATAATTGAAAGCTGCATTTAGTCTTCACCAAATTGTAGTTGGTGTAGTGCGGCGTATGCACCACTCTGGGCAAGTAGGTCTGAATGTGTACCTTGCTCTATAATCCGGCCCTTATCCATAACAACAATTTTATCTGCACTCTCAATAGTGGACAATCGGTGCGCAATGACAATACTGGTTCTATTTGTCATCAGGTGTTGCATTGCATCTTGAATAGCTCGCTCAGATTCTGTATCCAAAGCAGAGGTTGCTTCATCTAAAATTAGTATTGGAGAGTCCCTTAAAATTGCTCGAGCAATTGCAATTCGCTGGCGTTGACCACCGGAAAGTAAAGCGCCGTTCTCACCAACTTCTGTGTCTAAACCATTCTCTAATTGATCAGTAAACTCTAGTACATGTGCCAGTTTAGCGGCGTTTTCTACATCACTCCTAGTAACGCGTGACATGCCATATGCGATATTATTTGCAATGGAGTCGTTAAACAAGACAACTTGTTGCGAAACTAAAGCAATGTGAGAACGTAAATTTGCAAGTTCGAAATCATTGATATCATTGCCGTCAATGGTGATTTGGCCTTCGTTTGGAAAGTAGTAACGCGGGACGAAATTGGATATTGTTGTTTTACCACTGCCACTTCTGCCGACCAGTGCGACGGTAGTTCCCGGCTCGATGTCTAAACTGAAGTTTGTAATAACATTTTTATTAGTGCCTGCATAAGCGAAACTAATATTATTAAACGTCAGGTGTCCTTTTACGGTCTCTTTTACTATCTCACCGTTGTTTACTTCAGACTCTACATCGAGTACCTCAAAAACACTTTTTGCCGCTGTCAGTCCTCTTTGAAACTCACTGTTCACGGTTGTTAACATTTTAAGTGGTCTCAACAACATCATCATAGATGACAATACAACAGAAAATGTTCCTGGCGATAAGGTGCCTAACATTTCAGGTTGCGCAGAAATATATAAAACCGCCGCCAACGCAAAAGAAGCAATAACTTGAATCGAAGAAACGCTTAATGTTTTGGTGACAACCATTTTCATACGCTGCTGGCGGTTATGGTTGTTTGTATCAAAGAAAGATTTGGTTTCTTTTTTCTGCCCACCAAAAGCTAAAATAACTTTATGTCCCGACAGCATTTGTTCTGACTGGCGGGTAACATTGCCCATTGCTGATTGAATTCGCTTAGATATAACTCTGAATCTTTTTGTAACATAAGTAACTATGAGCGCAACAATAGGAACTAACACTATGATAGCAACAGAAAGTTTCCAACTGTGGTAAAACATGACAGCAAGCAATCCAATCACCATAGCGCCCTCTCGGACTAATGTCATTAAGGCTTTACTACATGCATTTTCTATTTGTTCAGTGTCAAAGGTAATTTTTGAAATGAGGCTGCCGTTTGATTCTGCATCGTGGTATGTCACTGGTAATGTTAATATTTTTTCGTAAAGCTCTTGACGGAGGTTCATAACGATATTTGAGCCAACCCAGCCAAGGCCATACGTTGCCATATAATTAAACACGCCTCGAAGAAAGAAAACGGCAATCACAAATAACGGAGCCGCTGCCAGAACCTCGCTGTTTTTATCAGTAATACCATCATCTATAAAGGTTTGAATTTCGGATATAAAAAGAACATCGATTCCGGCATAACCTAACATGCCAATTATCGCGATAACAAAACCAAGAGAGTAAGGTTTGATATAGGATGCTAGCCTTTTAAATGTTGTTGAGTAGTTTTCTTCCAAGAGTCTATCCAGAGATAAGTTAAACGAAACTAATAATTAGGTTAATTCTACCGTATTTGTCCATGAAAGCTAAAAGGATTTTGTTTTTTCCAAAAGGGTGACCAGTTATTGAGCTGAGTTCGAACTTCAACTTGCTGGCCTTTTGGGTTTAATAGCAAATCAATTTGCCCAACATCGGCGGTGTTGTACTGAGCAATTTGGTAACGATCATAACGGGCTTTAACCTCTTTCGAAGGCATACCAAATCGGTTGTTTACGCCACTACTAAAAATAACAATATCGGGGAAAGTTGCATAAATAAATGGCTTGAATGAACTGTGTTTACTACCGTGATGTGACGCTATGAGTATATTGGTTTTCAAATTAATTTTTTTTTGGTGATGAGCATCCACTAAAATTTGCTCTACCTGATGAGTAATATCGCCCGTTACTAATAAAGTTATTCCAGACGTAACATCTGTAACTCTAATAACGCAGCTTTTATTATTTTTAGAATAGCTTGACCAGCGCTTTGGCAACTCAGGCCAAGTGTTAATGTTTGGCCAAACCAGGTTAACTACAACATCTCTTGAACTTAATAAGTTAGGCAAATCCTCAAGATTGTTACAATTAAAAGATGTAACCTCATTAATTTGTGTCTTATTTACTGCTGAAATATCACCCATATGATCAGTATCTAAATGCGTCACGACTACCTGAGTTAAGTCACGAATCCCCCGCCTTCTTAATGTTGGAGTAATCACAGCCTCAGTTGCATTACCTCCGCTGTAAAACACAGGGCCGAGATCAATTAACATTGCCAACTTACCGGGCACATAAGTGCCTCCTTTGCTTTGCGGTGAAATTAATAAGCTACTGCCTTGCCCTACATCAAAAACCGAAATTAATGTTTTTGTTAACGTATCGCTATTAGAAAAACTAGGCATAAAATGGTCAACAGCAGATTTATAACAGCCCCAAAGTACTAGCGTGAAAAACGTAGCCAATTTTAAAGAGACAAAGTTTGATGAGCGAATACTGGTTAAAATCATAGGAAGGCTACTAACTAAAGTGGCACATAAAAAAAACAGAAAGACTGCGCTGTTGCTCGAAAAATAAAACCACCCTTTTGAGAGTTTTAACCAAATAAAAAGATCCCACACCCAGATAAGCGTTTCATCGGCGATAGAAAACATCAGTAACGACAAAGGCCCGTTTAACTCTAGTGTCATAGTAGCGATAACGATACAAGGCATAATCACAAAAGAGAAAATAGGAGCCAATATCAAGTTGGTAATAACGGATGAAATTGAAACACCACCAAAAATAAACATAGTTATTGGTGCCATCCATACAATCATAAAAACTTGGAAAAGAACCGCCATCAATACAATATTTTTGCTGTTATTGATCAGAGAAAAGCCTTGGTTCCACCTATCCTTATTAACCAGCTGTAAAAATAATAAAATGCCTAGCACTGCATAAAAGCTTAACCACCAGGATACATTTAAAAATGACCATGGTGACCAGATAACACTTAAAGTTGCGACACCGAGCAGTATTGTCGTCTTTCCTAATTTAACGCCAGCGGCTTTGAGTAAAACCCAACAAGAAATTGCTAAAGCTGCTCTAAGTGCTGATGATGGCAAGCCAATCATAAATACGTAAAACCAGATAAAACTGAGGGACAATAAGTTGGGCAATATAAACGGCGCTATATTTTGGCTTAACCTCGTGCCTAAGCCTTTGCCGAACGTTAATATACATAACCACATGGTCCCTCTTAGCAGCCACTTTAAAAACCAACTAAAGAGTACAAATATTAAACCAACGTGCAATCCCGATATTGCTAAAAAGTGCCCTATTCCTAGCTTGTTTATCGTATCCTTTTTCGTGTATTCAAGCAGTTGCTTATCGCCTGTTGCTAATGCCAAAAGTATATCCTGATGCCTCCAAACGAGGCCTAAATCAGAGGCCGACCTTTCAACTTTTTTTAATAGCCTGTCGGTGATACTTTGCCTTTTCGATACTCGACCCGAACTTAAAATACTATGTTCAATGATATTTCCAGTCGCTTTAAAACCCAAGGCAGTTAAATAGGTATGCCGGTTAAAACCATATTGGTTTTCATAGCCCACCACTGACTTTAACTTCACCGTTGCAGTTATGACATTGCCCATTTTTAAAAACTCTGGTTCATTTGTGTTTGTTTCAAACCAATTGAGTCGTACAAGCAGTTTAGGTTGTACCCATTCCATTTTGTGATGCTCTACATGAGTAACCGACAAATCAATTACCCGAGACTTGGTAATACAGTATGTGTCAAAGCTATCACAGCGCCGAGCTATTTGAACATTAGTTACGGTACCGGTAAGCGTTACGGCCCTATTTGTGTCAATAAACGAGGTTAAGGGGTTGTGTTGTGTTATCCAAGTGCTTGCAAGATTTTGATAAGTCATACCGGAAAGGCAAGATATAAAAACCACTAACATAAATCCGACCCTAGGATGCATAGCGCTCTTATTTTGGATGGAAAACTTAAATAGAACAAAAATAATAATGATGTTTATGAACAACTCATAAAAGCTAAACAAACGTGGACTGAACAAAAATAGGCCACAACCGATTAAAAATCCTGCGAACCATTTGTTCAATCAAATTTCCTTAACTAATGTATTAATTCTCTAATTACAAAGACCAATTTTTAATGTAACTTAGCGTCACTTTTTGACAAGTACAGAAATCTTGATCCGAGCTCACATTATGCCAAAAAAATTCATACAACGATTTTTGCCAGACCACCAAAAAATTAAACAAAATAAAGCCGTCAACATGTTTGGCGATGTATTACATGATGCGAACTTATGGCATTTAAATCGCCGTTCAGCTCGAGGTGCTTTTGCTATTGGTTTATTTAACGCGTTTATTCCGGTGCCTTTTCAAATGTGGCTTTCTGCTTTTGGCGCCATCGTGTTTAAAGTGAACCTACCACTGTCAGTCGCTCTTGTTTGGGTCAGTAACCCTCTAACTATGCCCCCTTTATTTTATGGATGTTATTTATTGGGCGAGTGGGTATTAGGCGGCGAAAAGCAGCCTTTTAAGTTTCAATTAAGTTGGGATTGGTTAATGACCAGTTTATCAACTATTGGTCCAGCATTTATTACGGGGTGTCTAATAGCCGCCACGGTTGCCGCCATTATTGGCTTTTTTGGCATAGATTTGATGTGGCGTTACTCAGTGAAAAAATCTTGGCAACAACGAAAACAGTTAAGAATTAATCGAGAATTAGAAAAGTAGTATCATTACTTCGTTATTATCTTTATCTACATATGGAGCATTTATGACACAAATTACGATTCAAACGCCTGACGATTGGCATTTGCACTTCCGAGACGGTGATATGCTAAAAGAAACCGTGGCTGCAACGGCTCGTTGCTTTAATCGCGCAATTGTAATGCCAAATCTCGTGCCGCCAGTGACTAATGCTCAAATGATTAATGATTACCGCTCACGTATTGAGCAAGCTAGACCAGCAGACAGTCAGTTTGAGCCTTTGATGGTGTTGTACCTTACCAACAATACAACTGAGCAGGATATCATCGACGCCAAAGCAGCTGGTACAGTAGCCGCTAAACTTTACCCAGCGGGTGCAACGACAAACTCAGACGCGGCCGTTAGCGCGTTAGATAACCTTTTCCCTATCTTTGAAGTGATGGCAAGAGAAAATATGTTGCTGTTGGTACACGGTGAAGTAACCGACCATCATATTGATATTTTTGATAGAGAAAAAGAATTCATTGACCGAAACCTATCAAGAATTGTCGATGCGTTTCCAAGTTTAAAAATAGTTTTTGAGCACATCACCACAAAGGATGCCGTTGATTTTGTTGTGAACGCCCCTGACAACGTGGCTGCAACAATCACCCCACAACATTTACTACTCAATAGAAATGATTTGTTAGTTGGCGGTATTAGACCACATAATTATTGCCTGCCAGTATTAAAGCGCAATATCCACCAGCAAGCGCTTCGCGCGGTTGTTGCAACGGGTAATAAAAAGTTTTTCCTAGGAACGGATTCTGCGCCACACGAGAAATCAAAAAAAGAAAACGCCTGTGGGTGTGCGGGTTGTTATAGCGCTTGGTCTGCACTGGAGTTATACGCTCATGTCTTTGAAGAGCTAGATGCTTTAGATAAGTTAGAAGGTTTTGCATCGCACCATGGCGCTGACTTTTATGGCCTACCGCGCAATAACGGCACAGTTACGTTAGTAAAAGAAGACTGGACGATTCCAGAAACGATTACACTACCTAATGGTGACCCAATAGTTCCATTCTTTGCGGGCGAAACGTGTCATTGGAAATTGAAGGCTTAAAAATATAAAGCCTTCGTTACATAACTTACCTTAGTAACTCTACTGGGGTAAGTTTAGCGGCTTTGCTAGACGGATATAAACTTGCCAACAGCGCTATGAACAAGGCGGTACTTGCAATAACCACTACCTGCAAAAATTGAAGTTCACTCGGCAAATATTCAATAAAATAAACATCACCATCTAGTACTTTAAAGTTCAGCACGCTTTCTAGGAACCCAAAAATATTCGGCAAAAAGTGCGCTAGAATACAGCCAATAAGCACACCCCAAAGAATGCCTCTTATTGCAGTGAGTAGTCCCATAATAACAAAGGTCAACTTTACCGTGCCGGGTGTTAAACCAAGTGTCTTTAATATGCCTATATCCCCATACTTTTCCTGCACCGCCATAGACAAAGATGACACGATATTAAAACTTGCAACTGCCATTACTAGTACCATCACCAAGTACATAATGTCCTTTACAAGCACAATATCATTGTAAACATGACCTTGGCTTCTGAACCAATCAATAATGTAAACATAATCCGTTATTTCGTTACCAATTTCAGATGCTATCTGTTTTGCCTCAAAGGGGTCAGTTAACGAGACTTTAATACCTTGCGCTTCATATTCATTATACCCCTGGCTTTGTTGTATTACGCTAAGTGGTACATAAACCTGCCCGTGATCCATTTGACCACCTATTTGGTAAACACCATTTACAACAAAGTTTAAATACTTGGGCGATGACAAACGTCCTGTATCTGAGATAACAGGTATGAGTAGCTCTAGTCTATCTCCCACCTTCAAATCCAATTTATTGGCGAGACCACGACCAATAACCGCCGGAGGCAATGTTTCTGAGTCTACTTTGGAAAACCAGCTACCATCTATTATAAATTTAGACGTAACGTTTACGGTACTTTCCAGATCTTCATGAATCGCTTTAAGTAGCACCGCCTCCATATTATTTTGTTTCTGGATCATTGCATTTAATTCAATAAATGGTGCCACTGACAAAACGTTAGGATGTTGCTGTACTTGCTTAGCGGTTTTTGTCCAGTCGGGTAACGACCCGGCAACCGATTTGAACTCTATATCAGGAATAACCGATAACAGAGTATTACGGAGTTCCCTTTCAAATCCATTCATGACAGACAGGCCAATGATGAGCGCGGCAACGCCAATGGCAAATCCTATTCGCGAGGCCCTATTGATAAACCTAATGTACGGACTTTGAACGCCAGTCTTGTAGTACCGTCTTGCAAGTTGCCAAGCTAAGCCAATATTTTGTTTAGAATTATTGCTCATTCCACTACAAAGCCGTCATCTAGTTTAATTATACGATCAAAGCGCTCTGCGAGCCCTTGGTCATGTGTTACTACAACTAGGGTTGTCCCTAGTTCTTGGTTAACCTTTAGAAACAGGTCAAACACTTGCTGAGCATTTTGTTTGTCTAAGTTGCCTGTAGGCTCGTCTGCTAACACGAGTTTGGGTTTATTCACCAATGCCCTAGCAATGGCAACACGTTGACGTTCTCCACCTGATAGTTGCGATGGTAAGTGGCTTAACCGGTGAGAAAGCCCAACTAACTCTAATAAGTTTTTGGCGTGTTTTTCCGCTTCACCCTTTTCTGTGCCGTTAATAAGTAGCGGCATAGACACATTTTCTAGGGCCGTGAATTCCATTAACAAATGATGAAATTGATAGATAAAACCAAGGTTTTCGTTTCTGAATAAAGCAGCGTCACTGTCGGATAGATCGTCATTACGCTTTCCTAAAACGTGAATAGTCCCGGAAGTTGGTTGATCTAACATTCCAATTAAGTGGAGCAAGGTACTTTTACCAGAGCCAGACTGCCCCAAAATAGCGACTTGCTCTCCCGCTTTTATCTCTAGGTTTAATCCTTTAAGAATCTCAGTATCTACAACACCACTATATGATTTTTTTAAATCATTACACTGAATTACATTCACAGCTACTTCCTTAAATTACTCATAACGTAATACATCTGCTGGCGCTAAACGAGCCGCACGTATTGCTGGGTATATACTTGCTAAAAACGACAAACCTATTGCCAAGACAGCTATCAGACCCACTTTCTCTATACTAAAAACAACCGGCAAACCTATACCGGGTACACCTAATAAATTAATTCCGGTGACCAACATAAACTTATTAATACCGAGAGTAATAGCAGAGCCTAAAACACTACCAAGTAAAGCACCTATAATTCCGTTGTAACTACCTTGAATGGTAAATATCTTTGCAATGTCTAACGGTTGCATGCCTAACGTTTTCAATATGGCCACTTCGCCCTGTTTTTGTGTAACCATCATAACCAATGCAGACACTATATTGAATGCGGCCACCGCAACAATAAGGCTTAACATAATCCACATCATGTTTTTTTCCATTTTAACTGCGTCAAATAACTTACCGTGCGTTTTATACCAACTTGATATTTCAAACGGTTCGTTATTTAGGGTTTGTATTAATGAATGCTCAATTGCCCTAGCTTCAAAGGGATCACTTAATACCAACTGTATTGCCTGCATACTGTCAGGCTGGCGTTTAAGTAACTTATTTAGATCCTGTCTTTTTGTAAATACGAGTTGCTGGTCTAACTCGCTATCAGTTGAATACAGACCGACTATTTTAAAGTTACGTTGTGCTGGCAGCCTACCTAACGGTGTGTAATGAGACGCGCCACTTAGAATTATTCGAACCTTATCACCAATACTCAAACCATTGTCGTAAGCCATAAAACGGCTAATTACTATGCCATAACGGCTTTCATCCAGTGATTGCCAGGTGTTGTTATTTGCTGCGCCTTGCAAACCTAATGGAATACCGGAGTCCAGGGCCAAACCTTGTACCATTAGGCCTTTAAAATCTTGAGGAAGTTGCATAATCGCCGTGGAGTTAACTAATGGCAGTTGCTGTACAACCAAACTTTGCTGAGAGTCTGGCAGTTTTGAAAGCCAATTGTCTTTTTCTAAGTTAGCCAACTTATCACTGTCTTTGGCGGTAACAACAACATGCGGTACGCTACCTAAAATACGATCTTTTAATAAACCTTCAAAACCATCCATTACAGAGATAACAACGATGAGCGACAAAACACCTAATGTTATACCCGCTTTTGAAAATAATGATATCAGCCCCACAAACTTGCCTTCTTTAGAGGCTTTTGCGTATCGCTGCGCTATGACTAAACTTATTGGTAAATTCATGTAAGGTTTTGAATCTTTATAATATAAATGATGAAGGAATGCATAAGGTTCGATAATATGTGTTTCATATACAAAGTACAAGCTATGCAGGCTCTGCAATCACATAAGGTCAGCGTTAATGAATGAACAAGATTTCGCTCAGTTTTCTGAGTATTTCCAATTAAATCACGCCATTGAATTCAACATTAGTAAAGGGGATGTGTTATCGAATACCCCTACCGATGAAGAATTTGAAGCGCAAATACCCCTACCTTATAAACTTGCTTCTGAAATGAAAGGCGTAGAACAAAACATGTTACGCCCGCTAAGACAGTTAGGCGATGTTATTGAGCCACTAGCCGACTATTTAAAAGCCCAAAGCCGCAAAATAGACTTAATGATGCACTATATACTCCAAGCTGAAGATGAAAGTGACGATCGCCATAGCACCGTTTCATTTGGTGGCGGCGGTTTTGTTTTCAAGTCGTCAGAAACTTACAATGAAACTGAGTACTTAGTATGTAAATTATTTTTTAATGATGAAGCGTCAGCGATATACTGTTTAGGTAAGGTTATTGATGTGGTTAAAGATAGTGATTCTTCAAACATTACTTATACAATACTTTTCCACAAAATTAGAGATGAAGATAGAGAAACCGTTGTGCGGGCCTCTTTACACCAACAGTCAAAACAGCTATTGAAAAAAACACAAAAAAGAGACAGCGAGAATAATTAATGCCATATACTTTGCCACCAGAATGGGCAACACAGTCTGCTGTGTTGTTAACCTGGCCACATAGCAACACAGATTGGGCGCCTATATTACAAGATATTGAAGCCGTATATTTAAAGTTGGCTCAGCACATATCTGCGCGTCAACTTTTAGTTGTTGCTTGTCACTCTATTGATTTAAAAGAACACATAGCGGATTTATTCAATCATAATGATGTGAAGCTTTCTAATGTTCGTTTTTTTATAGCTCCTTGTAACGACACTTGGGCAAGAGACCACGGTCCCATTTCATTACTATCAGACAGTGGCAACCCAAAAGTACTCGACTTCACATTCAATGCTTGGGGCGCAAAATATAGCGCAAACCTTGATAATGAAATTAATGGGCACCTTTTCCAACAGCCCTTTTTCAAAGCAAAACAGACACAACAAAGTGACCTAATATTAGAAGGCGGTAGTATTGAAAGCGATGGCCTTGGCACCTTAATGACAACGTCTATTTGTTTATTAAATGAAAATCGCAATGCCAACCTTTCAAAACAAGAAATTGAACATCAATTGTTAACAACCTTAGGCATGAACAACGTGTTGTGGATTGATCATGGTCACTTAGCGGGCGATGACACCGATGCACATGTGGATACCTTAGCGCGTTTTGCACCCGAAGGTATTGTCTACGTTCAATGTAAAGATAAATCAGAATCTCATTATGCAGAATTACATGAGATGGAAAAACAACTAAAGCACTTTGTTAATATGAACGGTGATAAATACCCGCTGTTTCCTTTACCTATGCCTAGCCCAATATCAAATGAAGATGGCGAATTGTTACCGGCTACCTATGCCAACTACCTGATAATAAATGGTGCTGTTTTGGTGCCAACGTATAATGATAACAATGACCAAGCCGCATTAAACGTAATCCAAAAGGCACACCCTAACCATGACATTATTGGCGTAGACTGTAATGCCGTTATTCAGCAGTTTGGGAGTTTACATTGTTTAACTATGCAGATGCCCGCAGGCGTCATTGTTTAAACTATAATAATGCAAATCGATTGAAGAAATTTTAGAGCTTAATTATGAACACTAAAGACCTAAACGTTGCCTTAGTACAACATAGTAATACTGGCGATGTTCAACACAATTTAAATAAAACCGTCCAGGGCATCAAAGAAGCAGCGTCTGAAGGCGCGAAATTGATTGTGTTACAAGAATTACACTGTTCTTTGTATTTTTGCCAAACAGAAGACACCGACTGCTTCGACTTAGCAGAAACTATACCCGGCCCGTCTACCAATGCCTTTGGCGAGCTAGCCAAAGAGTTAGGTGTCGTCATTGTTTTATCTCTTTTCGAAAAACGTGCTGTGGGTATTTACCACAACACTGCGGTAGTCATGGATACTGATGGCTCTATTGCAGGTAAATATCGTAAGATGCATATACCTGATGATCCTGGTTTTTACGAAAAGTTCTACTTTACACCCGGCGATTTAGGCTTTGAACCTATTCAAACCTCCGTTGGCAAATTGGGGGTTTTAGTATGTTGGGATCAGTGGTTCCCAGAGGCGGCCAGACTCATGGCAATGGCGGGTGCAGATGTTCTCATTTATCCCACGGCCATTGGCTGGGACAAAAGAGATGATGCGAAAGAGCAAAAACGTCAACTGGACGCATGGGTAATTTCTCAGCGAGCGCATGCCGTCGCCAACGGTTTACCCGTTATTTCTTGTAATAGAGTTGGTTTAGAATTGGATCCAAGTGGCCAAAGTGAAGGCATTTCATTTTGGGGCAATAGTTTTATTGCGGGTCCACAAGGTGAAATATTAGCTCATGCTGGCGATAGTGATGATCAAATTTTAACGGCCAACGTATCGTTAACTCGAAGTGAGTCTGTTAGACGCATTTGGCCATTCATGCGTGACAGACGAATTGATCATTACAGCGATTTACTAAAAATTTATCGTGACTAACAGAGCGCCATACCGCGACTTGAAATTAAACTAAAGGGATTGTTGTGCTTCCACAATTATTAAAACTGCCTTTGCCGAAGGTTAAATCGGCATCAGACAAAAAAGCAGATAAAATAACTTGGTCAAGATTAGCGGGCAGCAGTAAAGCCCTCGCTATCGCAGAGGCTGCATTTCATTCCGACCACGTTACAATAGTAGTCACAGAAAATACTCCAGCTGCACACAGGCTAGAAAGTGAGCTAACCACCCTTTTACCTTCAGATAGCCATCCTGTGTTTACATTCCCAGATTGGGAAATTTTACCATACGATACGTTTTCCCCACATCAAGACATCATTTCCCAGAGGTTGTTAACGCTTTATCAATTGCCGAACATGCAGCGCGGTGTGGTTATTGTTCCTGTTAGTACACTCATGCACTTTATTGCCCCAAAAACCTATATCATGGGCAATAGTTTTGTATTTTCAGCTGGTGACAGAAAAGATATACAAGCCTTAGCGTTGCAGCTTCAGGAAAATGGTTATCGGAATGTAGAGCAAGTTATTGAGCATGGTGAATATTCAGTACGGGGCTCCATTTTAGATATCTACCCGATGGGCAGTGATCAACCCTTTAGAATCGACTTTTTTGATGACGAAATAGACTCTATTAGAGTCTTTGATACTGAGTCTCAGCGCAGTAAAGACAAAGTTGAAAATATAAACCTGTTACCCGCTCATGAATTTCCGCTCGATAAAGAAGGAATAGAAGCCTTTAGACAAAACTACCGCGATCAATTTACCGTTAGGAATGAAAAAGGCAGTCTATACAAACAAGTCTCTGAGGGAAGCTTCCCGGCAGGTATAGAGTATTATTTACCGCTATTTTTTGAAAAAACAGACACACTCTTTGATTACTTCCCTCAAAACTGCCACCTGGTTTTAGTAGGCGATATTCAAGCACAAGCAGAGTTATATTTACGTGAAACACAAAAACGTCACGACAACCTGAATGTAGACCCATTAAGACCATTATTAGAGCCCGCCAAACTATTTCTAGCGCTTAATGAACTATTTGGTGAAATGAACCATTGGCCGCAAATTAATATACAAAATGGCGTTACTAAAGGCGCTGGTAAATTTAATGCAAATACACAAGTCATTGATGACATCTCCATAGATTCACAACTCAAGCAGCCATTTACTAAAGTGCTTGCACATATTGTTTCGCAAAAGGAACAACGCGGTAAAGTCTTGTTTAGTGTTGAATCAGCTGGACGAAGAGAAACATTACTAGAGCTATTAAGACAAGCCCATATCAAACCAATCCAATTTAAGTCAGTAAATGACTTTGTTGAATCCGACAGTGACATCGGCATTGTAATTACTAGCTTAGAAAACAGCTTTAGTTTAATTACGAGCCACAACAATGAATCAGTGCCTATTTCTTTTGTTACTGAAACCGAGTTACTCGGCGGGCGAGTTACGCAACGAAAACGAAATAAACGTGAAAAGTCCATTTCCACCGATGCGCTAGTAAGAAACTTAGCTGAATTAAAAGTAGACCAAGCCATCGTCCATATAGAGCATGGTGTTGGCCGCTATAAAGGTTTAGAAACTATTGACGCGGGTGGGCTAACCAGCGAGTTTGTTACCATTGAGTATGCAAATGAAGCCAAGTTGTATGTTCCTGTTGGCAACCTACACCTGCTGTCAAGATACACAGGTGGCGAAACTGAGTCTGCACCACTCAACAAACTAGGCTCCGACGCATGGGAAAAAGCCCGTAAAAAAGCCGCTGAAAAAATAAAAGATGTTGCAGCAGAGTTATTAGACATCTACGCGCAACGAGAAGCGAAGCCTGGATACAAATACGAATTAGAACGAGATGGCTGGCGACAATTTTCCGCTTCATTTCCATTTGAGGAAACTGAAGATCAGCAACTTGCTATCAACGCTGTTGTTAATGACATGAAGTCGCCACAAGCAATGGACAGACTCGTGTGTGGTGATGTTGGCTTTGGTAAAACTGAAGTAGCCATGCGTGCAGCTTATATAGCGGTAAACGATGGAAAACAAGTAGCCGTGTTAGTGCCAACAACCTTGCTAGCACAACAGCATTATGAAAACTTTGTTGATAGGTTTGCTGACTGGCCCGTTAAGGTAGAGGTCTTGTCTAGATTTAAAACCGGTAAACAACAAACGGCGGTTTTAGAACAGCTAGAAAATGGCCAAGTAGATATTGTAGTTGGCACCCACAAGTTAATACAAGAAAACATCAAATTTAAAGATCTTGGCCTCTTGATCATTGATGAGGAGCATAGGTTTGGCGTTAAACAAAAAGAAGCAATCAAAAAGCTCCGTGCAAACGTCGATATTCTGACATTAACAGCCACACCAATTCCAAGAACCTTAAACATGGCAATGAGTGGGATGCGTGACCTTTCGATTATTGCCACTCCGCCAGCCAAACGCTTAGCAATCAAAACCTTTGTGCGCCAAATTAATGATGATTTGATTAAAGAATCTATCATGAGGGAAACCAATCGTGGCGGGCAAGTTTACTTTTTACATAACAATGTAGAAACCATTGAACAAAGAGCTAAGGCTATCGAAGCCCTCATGCCGGAATGTCGAGTAGTGGTTGCACATGGACAGATGCGCGAAAAAGAACTTGAACGGGTTATGAGTGACTTTTATCACCAACGCTACAACGTTCTTGTGTGTACAACTATTATTGAAACGGGCATTGACGTACCTACTGCAAACACCATTATTATGGAACGTGCTGACAAGCTTGGCTTGGCACAGTTGCATCAACTTAGGGGGCGCGTTGGCCGTTCTCATCATCAAGCGTACGCCTATTTATTAACGCCGCCACCAAAAGCTATCAGTAAGGACGCGGTTAAGCGGCTAGAGGCAATAGAGTCTCTTGAAGATCTAGGCGCTGGATTTGCGTTAGCCACTCATGATTTAGAAATACGTGGTGCAGGTGAACTTCTAGGTGATGACCAGACGGGCCAAATACAAACTATCGGTTTCACGCTGTACATGGAAATGTTAGACCAAGCCGTGGAAGCTTTGAAACAAGGTAAAGAATTGAGTTTGGATTTGATCACATCAAAACAAACTGAGGTGGAACTTCGCATACCATCTTTATTACCTGACAGTTACATCCACGATGTAAATATGAGGTTGAGCCTTTATAAACGAATCGCCACGGCGGCAGATACCAACGACTTAGACGATATAAAAATTGAGCTTATTGACCGATTTGGGCTATTACCAGATGCCACTAAAAACTTATTTAAAATTAGTGAGTTTAGACAGCGCGCACAGGCGCTGGGCATTACAAAAATAGAAGCGGGTCCAAAAGGCGGTAAATTTGAATTTTCACAAGAAACTAAGGTGGACCCTTTATTCTTGATCAGTTTAATTCAATCAAAACCGCAGCATTATAAACTTGATGGTGGCCAAACCTTAAAGTTTGTCATTGAGAATAAGAATACCGAAGATAGGTTAAAGTTTATAAACGCTATGCTAAATGACTTTGAACATAAGCAAAAAACCTAGAAGATTAAATAGCCCTAACGTACACTGGGAACTTATTTATATGTTTCCCGGTTTTTCTCTGTTATAAGGAATAGAAGTTGTTGAGTCGTAAAATCATTGCGAATACAAACAGGCTTATAAAGCTAAGCCCGTTATTACTTGTACTTACTGCAACATCAAGTTTTGCGGCAACAGAATCAAGTAAACGCACCCTAACAATACCCAACGAGTTAACAGGCTTACTAACGCAATCAACAAACCCTTATGAACTTAGTCCACCTGCAGAACGAAAAGAAAACGATGAGCTTATAGAAGGCATTAAGTCGGCAGATGGCCGTTGGTTTGATGTTGAAATTATCATTTTTGAACGTACCACAAATAAAACAACGCGAGAAAACTTTGATCAGCACATAAAAAGTGCAAAACCTCGCAGGTACTGGGATGTGCAAGCGAGCCATTTTTCACCGAACATAGCGCCATTATTATCGAGTCTGCCTAGGTGTCATGAAAACCTAGACCCTTTTTATATTAATGAGCAACGTGACAAGCAAGGATTACCGCAACTTTCAGGCACGGAGTTTTTTGATTACTACGTTAGCTATCAGACTCTAATATCCGAAAATTGGAAAATCCCAGATAACTTATGCCTTTTGCCAAGCGAGTCGCTTAATGATTATTGGCTTGTGTCAGAGGATATTGACTTTCTTGGCCACAAAGTTGACGCACAAGGCACTATAAATCTATATACCAATATTAAATGGGAAAAAGCGCCAAGAGAGATGTCTGGTTATGACTACGACGACTACAGAGGCGTTTATCTATTAGATAAAGAAAACCTGGCATTATCAGGGCATGCTGAAAAGATAGACAACCACTGGGGCACAAAAACGCTCTTACATATCGGTTGGAGACAACCCGGACTCTCGCCTGCACGCGCGGTATCTGTTTACCTAAGAGCGGGTGATAACTATACCGATGAATTTACTTACGACGGTCATCAGCTGAATAAAAAGCCAACACAAGCAAAAGCAAACGATAAGCCAAACAACTCCACGTCACAATCTAGCAGCCAACTTATGATAAGTTCGGTAAAAAGTAACGTTGATAAGTTTTTAAATAAGCTTGAGTCTGGCGCAGCAGTTGATCCAGTCACCAACCAATTAGTAATGCCCAAAAAACAAAACTTCCCAATGGAAACTTGGCAACTAGACGGCTCAATTAAAGTACACTTAGATCATTACCTATATCTTGATGCGAATTTAAATTATCGCCAAAAAATGACAAAAATCGTCGATGTTGATGAGGTGTTGGCTAAAGAATCGTCATTAGAAGCTTCATTGCTCGAAAATAACTTGACCAATGACATACAAAACGTATTAATATCAGCTGCAAACAAAGACAAAGCAGTCTCCGAGTTTAACGAATTTAATGAACAAGATCCTTCTATTACGAATGATGGCTCATTATTGGAAATACAATACCTACAAAATTTCCCATTCAAACAACTAAGACGTACCTACTCAGGTGATCTACACTATTTAGACCACCCAAAGTATGGCGTGCTTTTTCAGATCAGAAAATATAGACATTAACGGGACAATTACGTGAAAGATTTTGAAATCAGTGCTCAATATATAGAAAAACAACTAAATGGTTTTAAACCTGAAGTGGCTATTGTTTTAGGTAGCGGTTTAGCCGATTTAGCCGATCAAATAATGGATCCTATCAGTATACCGTATGCAGACATTCCAGAGTTCCCACAAAGTACAGTTGTCGGTCATACAGGCCGATTAGTAGCAGGTACGTTAGGTGGAAAAAACGTAATCTGTATGCAAGGCCGTTTTCATTATTACGAAGGTCATTCTTTCGAGAAGATTGCCATTCCGGTAAGAAGCTTCAAAGCACTAGGATGTGAGTCAGTGATTTTGACTAATGCTGCGGGCTCTCTAAACGAAGACATGGGTCCAGGTAGCATCATGTTAATTACAGACCATATAAACTTCTCAGGTTTTAACCCATTAATTGGTCCTAACGATGATGAAATAGGCCCTCGTTTCTTAGATTTAACTCAAACTTACGACCGTCAAATTGGTGAACGTGTTGAAAAGGCAGCATTAAAGTCTGGTTTAACGCTATATCGTGGAACCTATATATGGGTTTCAGGCCCGACGTTCGAAACACCAGCAGAGATTCGTGCTCAACGCACACTAGGGGCTGATGCAGTAGGCATGTCGACAGTTCCAGAAGCTATAGTTGCAAGGCACTGCGGTTTAAAAGTATGTGCAATATCAACCATTACAAACTTGGCAGCTGGCTTATCAGCAACTAACCTAAGTCATGACGAAACACTAGAGCAAGGTCAATTGGCTGCGCAACGACTTACTACACTATTAAAAGATTTATTGGCAGACGCATAATGAAAGATCATCAAGCCTATGCCCATCAAGCGTTAGGCTTGATGGACTTAACATCATTAAATGACCACGACACTGAGCAAAACATTATTGAGCTTTGCCAAAGTGCAATAACCGATCATGGTCATGTGGCCGCTGTTTGTGTATTTCCGCAATTTGTTTCAATCGCAAAAAAACCTTACTTGAATTAGGTTTAAAGTCGGTAAAAGTCGCTACCGTCACCAACTTTCCCAATGGTACGGACAACGTAGATCAGGTTATTGCTCTAACCGAACAAGCTATCGCTGACGGGGCTGATGAAATAGACGTGGTGTTGCCTTATAAACAATTCGTAAATGGTGAGTTAAAACACTGTGAACAAATATTAGTGCAAAGCAAGCAAGCTTGTGCAGATCACAACGTATTAAAAGTAATTATTGAGTCTGGTGAATTAGGCGATTTAAATACAATAAAAGCCGCCAGTGAATTTGCGATAGATTGCGGCGCCGACTTTATTAAAACATCCACCGGAAAAGTCTCAGTTAATGCCACGCTCGAAGCTGCAGATGTAATGCTAAATGTTATTAAAGAAAATGGTAGCAAGGTTGGATTCAAAGCAGCGGGTGGAATTCGCACTACTCAAGACGCGCAAAACTACTTAATACAAGCTGAGCAAATCATGGGGCCACATTGGGTAACGGCTGCTAACTACAGATTTGGGGCAAGCGGGCTACTAAAGAGTTTAACCGCGACACTGTCTGGTACTGAAAATAAAGAGTCAAAAGACTCAACAGGCTATTAGTTTTAGTCACCAAAGCGTAAACGACGTTTAAACAAAATGGGATATTAAAATGGAAGAAAGTTTACCTATCGTCGTTAAAACGTCGGCGCTATTTGACAAAAATGATGATAAGTCTTCGTTTTTATTAGAAAAGCTCCAGGCTTGGATTAATTTTGTTGCGTTATCAGCACAGTGGTTTGCAGATGAGTCTAAAGTAATAAATATCCATATCACATTGATGCCAGAAAAGCCTTTTTTAGCGTTACCTCAGCAAAACTCCGATAGCTGGATTAAAATATCGGAAGCTGGGTTAACTGGCCTCAAAAAGTGTGCAACTGGCGATTCGTACTTCGAAGCAATCATTGCAATAAACAACCAAGACCTAAAAGAAATGATGGAAAATGGCACAATCGTCGAGCCTCAACTGCAAAGTCTCTTAATGGTTGCCTGTAATCACCTAACCGCTCACCTTTCATTGCAAAAGCTCTTATAACGCTTTAACAAATCCAATTGCCACATAAGCAATAACTACTGCGATGACAGGCAGTTTGGCGTACCTGACAGCCCAAAAGCCCACTAACGCCGTCACAACATCCCAATGGCTATAAATAGCGCTTGTTAAAACAGGCTTATAAAACGCTGACATTAAAAGGCCTACAACCGCAGCGTTTATGGCCACCATTGCACCGGAAATTCTCGGTAACTTAGCCAAGCCCTTCCAACTATCTTTAAATGCAATAATTAGTAAAAAACCTGGTAAAAAGATAGCCATGGTGGCTAACAATGCGCCAGTAAAAACCGAATCAACAAATAGTCCACCGCCAAGGTATGTCGCAAAGGTAAACATTGGACCAGGGATAGCCTGAGCAGTTGCATAACCCAATAAAAACGTATCGTTGTTCATGCTAGGCGTAACTTCTTGCAACATGGGTAAAACAACATGGCCTCCACCAAATACTAAACTACCAACATAAAAGAAGTCTGAGAAAAGGCCAAGCTCCCTGCTAACACTAGAAACAGTAGGTAATATAAACAACAACCCAAATAGAACAACCAAAGCCACTAATTTTATTTTCCTACATTCACGTGCTAAAGACGGCAATTCACTGCTTTGAACGTCATTAAATTCCATAAAACCCTTGGTGATCACATGACTAAAAATAGAGCCCACTGCCATTGCTGAGAATAAAACGAGGATCTGTAAAACTAAGCCTGTTGTTAACGTAGTAATTACAGCCGTTAAAACTGCAATGAATACGGTAATTCCGTTTTTACAAAAACTTCTAAACATAGTTAATATGGCATCAGCTACAACCACTACCGCTAAAACTTTAAGCATATGAATTACATTCAAAAATAATGGCTGGCTTAAGTACTCTTTATTCGCCACAGTAGAAAGCAAAAACATTATGACAAATGAGGGTAATGTAAATCCGACAAAAGCAGTAATACCGCCTAAAATACCTGCCCTTTCGTGCCCAATTGCAAAACCAACTTGACTAGAACCGGGTCCTGGCAAAAACTGACTCAAGCCAATAAACCCTGCGAATGTTTTGGGTTCTATCCATTTTAGTTTTTCGACAAAGTTTTTTTGGAAATAGCCAATATGAGCAGCAGGCCCGCCAAAACTAATTAACCCTAAATAAAAAAATTGTAAGAACACACTTATTAATTTCATCAACTTAATGGCCTTGCTTATAAACTAAGAGTAAATATTTAAAATATATTTAATAGAAAAGTGACGATATATCAATAACAAAATGACAATTAACAATCGATGCTTCTTGATCAACATGGTAATTGCGCGAAACCTCGACTAAGTTTATAAAAATAAGTTATATAGGCAGTCCCTATGATAGAAAATGATGATACCCCGCTATTTTCCATTGAGGAATTGCAGGAAGAATTTGTAGAAAATAAACTTGACGAAAATGGTTGGCAAATACTCATTGTAGACGATGAGCCAAGCATTCATACCGTAACCAAACTAGCTCTAAGTACTTTTACTTTTGCAGATAAGCCATTAAATTTTTTTAACGCTTATTCTGGTGAGGAAGCAAAAAGTATTCTGCAAAAGGAACGCAACATCGCAGTTATTTTGCTTGATGTTGTGATGGAAACGGATTCAGCTGGCTTAGATTTAGTAGACTTTATAAGAAGTGAAATGGGTAATCACGATGTTAGAATTATTTTACGAACTGGACAGCCTGGACAAGCCCCAGAGTACGAAGTAATAAAAAAATATGACATCAACGACTATAAAGAAAAAACAGAGCTGACCAATCAAAAGTTAAACACAGTCATATACTCTGCTTTGCGGTCTTATCGCGATATAACAGCTATAAACCGCACTAGAATCGGCTTAGAAAGAATCATTGAAGCAACGTCTTCTTTATTGCAGGAGAATTCTTTAAAGAGGTTTGCCGAGGGTGCGTTGCAGCAGTTAGCTGCAATGATGCATATCGATGCAGAAGTAGTATTGGCTCAAAGCACTACAGCATTTGCTGCCAAGTCAAATGAGCAAGTTAGGCTCTTGGCTTGCATAGATCATGGAACCGCCAAAACTAATGATGAATTATTAAGAGTAAAAATCAGTAAATTACTAGAGTCGAGAGTTGTGCCTAGAGACAAGATGGTTCTAGAGAATAATCAAACTTTTTATATTAGTACTGTAGGAAAACATGAACTAGTTTTATACCTTGAAATTGCTACCGACATTGTGCAATTTGACTCAAATATACTTGAGGTGTTTTGCAGAAATATTTCAATCGCCATAGAAAATATAAGATTAAACGATGAACTCAAACAAACTCAAGAAGAGATTGTATACTCAATATGTGAAGTAGCCGAAACGCGTTCAAAAGAGACGGGCCATCATGTCAGAAGAGTTGCACTGTATTCTAAATTAATTGCACAGCACATTGGTTTAAGTAATGAAGATATTGAACAGTTATTTTTAGCGGCGCCGCTACATGATGTAGGAAAGATAGGCATCCCCGATAGAATATTAAATAAACCAGGCAAACTAGAAGGTGAGGACTGGAAAATAATGCAGACTCATGCTGACTTAGGCGGCAGCATACTTCTTTCTTCCAACTTGCCTATCATGAAGGCAGCGTCCATTGTTGCGTCTCAACACCATGAAAACTGGGATGGCAGTGGCTACCCTAAAGGTTTAAAAAGTAAAGAAATTCATATTTTTGGCCGTATAGTGGCGTTAGCCGATGTATTTGATGCGCTTATGACTAGTCGATGTTACAAACCCGCTTGGAGTTTAGAGCAAGTAGATGCTTTGCTACTAGAAGAGTCAGGTAAAAAGTTTGACCCTGATTTGATCACTATTTACTTCAACAATAAAGAAGAGTTTTTAAAAATACACAAAAAATACGCTGATTAAACGGGCCCCCAAGGCGACGTTGCATCTTGCTTATCCGCCTGGATAAAAGTAGACACATAAAGCTCTTCAACTTCGTCACGTGCCCATTGGGTCTTTCTTAAAAATTTTAAAGAAGATTTAATTGATGGATCAGATTTAAAACAATTAATATTAATGCGACTTGCGAGCTCTTGCCAACCAAAGTGGTCTACCAAATCGGTGACTATTGTTTCTAGTTTTAAACCATGTAAAGGGTTATTAGGTTGATTATTCATGTTGGATTCCAAAATTAAAAAGCCCAACGTAAAGAATACATTGGGCTTCTAGTCTAAACTAAAACGCTAATAATTAATAAGAAGCTGTGTAACGTAAACCAAACTCGCTAGCATCGTTGCTCTTAATAACTAATAGGTAGTCACCAGTATTTAGTCTTGCATCATCATAACGTTTATCAAACACGTTGCGACCATACAGAGAAACTTTCCAGTTTGCACCAGCAGGCGCATAAGAAACGTCAAAGTTTACAAGAGAACGAGATTCAACCGTTGTCATTCGACCTTCATCAGAGCTAGGTTCTCCATACATTTCATCACGGAAAGAGTAGTCAATACGTGTAGTGATTGTTGAACCGTCTTCTAGGTCAAAAGCATAACTAGGGCTAACTGATGCTGTAAACTTAGGTGTCAATGGAGCAACTGGCTTAACGCCATCTTTTTCGTCAACATCTACGTCAATATAACCAGCACTCGTATGCAAAGAAAGCGCATCTGT
This sequence comes from Psychrosphaera sp., assembly GCA_028098005.1. Next base: position 3,745 of record JAOHFM010000018.1, on the reverse strand, counting down.
TACGTACCATGTACTTTCCCACTCAATACCGCGAGACGTTTGAGAAACCACTAAGTTAGCAGTATCAAAACCAGCCTCAGAGGTTGTATTTACTTGGTATGGTAAGTCATCGTAGTTAGTATTGAACAACGCGATGCTCATGTTGAAATCGCTATTAACTTCGCCCTTCAAGCCAACTTCGTAGTTAACCGCTGTGATGTTATCAGAAGCAACAAAACAAGCTGGGTCACCAAATAAACAATATGGCCTTGCAGGGAACTGGCCACCTTGATAACCACTTTGAATGCTTGAATAAATGTTTAAGCCGTTATCCATTGTGTAGTTAGCCGATAAATCGTAGCTCAGTTCGCTCCAGTCATCTTCAGCAAATGTTGGACCGATACCTACGTTAGCTGTCGCTTCTTTTTCATCTTGTGTGTATCGAACACCACCAGAAATACGAAGGTCGACTGTTGCATCGTAACCTACGTTTACAAATACCGCTTTACTTGTGGTTTTTTGATCTAGTTCTAGCGTGTTGCCACCACCATTGAAGCTAGAGTCTTCACCTTGGCGGTTGCTACCTTCTTCAGTAAACCAATATACACCTGATACAAAGTCAACATCGCCAACGTATCCGTTTAGTTGCAACTCAACAGAAGTTTGATCTGCCTCACCACGTTCTGGATAATGGTCTAACGCGTAAATAGTCGCATCATCGTCTAGTCCCGCTTTATACTCAGACGTACGGTTACTAATAATAAACTTTGAGCCTAACGTATCAGAGATATTGTAATCAGCCGTAAAAGAAACACCACTTGCACTATTTGTTACTTCTGTTACTTCGATTGTTCCAGTCGCATTATCAAATGGGTCTGCTGCTACATCAGAATTTCTAAGAGGACCTGATGGTAATGGAGAGCCAAAACGCTCACCCGTGTAGTAAGCACCATTTGGAACTTCGTTAATTTTTGTCGTATATGGGCGCAAACCACCTTCGCCATCATTTGCATCAGCAGTTACTACGATTTTTAAGTCGTCATTCACGTCGTATTTAAGTGAAAAACGGCCGTGCATTTCGCGGCTTTCACCAACGTCATATTTCGCTTCTGGCAAATTAATGAACTCACCTAAACCGTCACGACGATTAAAACCAGCGCTAAAGTTAACCGCTACTTTTTCGTTTAATTCACGGTTAACAAAAACATCACCTTTAAGACGACCACGAGTACCGGCTTCTGCTGATACTTTAGTTACCGGTTTAGCACCCGGCTGTTTTGTGATGATATTGATTGCACCGCCGATTGAGTTACGACCATACAATGTACCTTGTGGTCCACGTAAAACTTCAATACGGTCGATATTTTGTAGGTTCCAGTTTTGGCCTACCTGGCGACCAAGGTAAACACCATCTACGTATACACTTACGCCTGGATCGGTTGTGATAAGGTGATCTTGAAGACCAATACCACGAATAAACGGATTGGCTGATGAAGTATGACCAGCAGAAAAGCCGGTGATATTTAAATTAGGGACAAATTTACCTACATCAGAAATTCCTGTAATCCCCTGAGTGTCTAGTGCGTCTCCACTGAACGCACTCATCGCAATTGGAACCTCATAAATCACCTGTGAACGTTTAGTTGCCGTTACAGTGATTGCTTCCATTTTTGATTCTTTAGCTTTTTCCTCAACTTCTTCAGCCGTTGCATTCGCAACATAAAGACTTGGTGTAACTAGCGCCAACGCCAACGCTGTAGTAATAGGATTGAAATTACGCTTACGCGATAACGAACCATTAGATGTGTTCATTGTATGTCCTCATAAAGAAGTTAAAAGCAATAACAGTACCAATGAACAGAGATGAAAGCCCAACTAAATTGCGCGCAACAAAACGCACGGCTCATATTAAGGTGAGTCGCACATGTAACGTTCAAATTTTAAGAAATCAGACTAGCAAATCGGAATATTTGCTACTGTTTGGTTGGGCGAGCATACTACCACCACTCCCTTAATTTGGGAAGTGGTTATGTAATAAAAATGAAAGAAAGTAACTCTAAATGTAATCATCTGGAGTTAACACAATGTTTACAGAACCTTTTCCAAAGCTTCGGCTATATTAATCGCTTTGTTATCTTGCCCTTCACTTGTCATAACTGACAAACCAATTGGCAAACCGTGCAACTTTCCTAATGAAATTGTTACGTGTGGGTAACCAGATATCGCAGAAAATGTAGATACACCGCCATTACTATGGTCGCCATTTATTTTATCTATTTTCCAAGCAGGCCCTCTAGTTATGGCTATTAGAGCATCTAAGTTATGCTTTTTTAACAGCGCATCAATGCCTTCTTTGCCAGTTACTCGCTTCAACTTTTTTCTAAGATTTCTATATCTGTCTGTATTCATACCTGCGGTTTCTTGCGATTTAACAAAGATTTCTTGTTGAAAGTATTTCATTTCTTTATCGGAATTTTTCTTATTAAACTCAATAACGCTTGCCAAAGTTAGAGAGTTTAAATCATTTGGAGCATCGCCCGGTAAGTTTGCAAAATAATGGTTCAATGAAGTCTTAAATTCACGTAAAAGCTGTTTATATCCGTCATTCCAAAATCCATCATACGTTTCAAAGCTTAAATCTGAAACCAGTGTAACGCCCTCTTCTTTTAGCTTTTGTTGCTTGATTAGTGATAACTCTTTTACTTGCTCATGACTTTCTGCACCAGAGTCAATCACACCTAACCTAATTTTTTTAAGGTCTACGTTATATTTACTTTCAATGACTTCAATTAAACTCTCTGACTGGGTTATAGTATCTTTTACGTCTGGTCCTTGCATCGCCATCAATACCCGACGAGCGTCTTCCACACTTTTAGCCATAGGACCGGCTGTGTCTTGTGCCGGTGAGATGGGCACAACCCCAAAACGACTAACTAAGCCTACTGTAGGTTTTATACCAACAACTCCATTAACAGCAGCAGGGCAAGTTATAGAGCCATTAGTCTCAGTACCTATTGCTGCTATAGCAAAATTGGCTGCTACAGCGGCCCCTGAACCTGAACTTGATCCGCAAGGTGTTCGAGTTACATCATGTGGGTTTTTAGTTTGGCCGCCAATGGCACTCCAACCACTTGATGAGCGCTCCGAACGAAAGTTTGCCCATTCGCTCAGATTTGTTTTGCCAAGAATAACCGCGCCTGAGGCCCTTAAATTCTCTGTTAGTGTAGCATCTCGATTAGTCTTATTGTTCGCTAAAACCAATGAACCAGCTGTAGTCGGGAGCTCAAAAGCCTCAATATTGTCTTTTAATAATATTGGCATACCATGTAATAGAGGCCACTTTTTTGTGAGTTCGTTTCTGCGGTTATCTAATTCTTCTGCGATCGCTAACGCTGAGGGGTTCAATGCAATTACACTATTGTATTTATGATCGTCACGTTTAATTTTATCAATGTAAAATTGAGTAAGATCTTTACTACTAAACACCCCTTGTTTCATTAATTCTTGGAGCTCAACAATACTTTTAGTCGAAGTTAGTTCTTCTAATGTTTTCGCGTCAATAGGCTTAGCACTGGTATTAAATGCATATAAAGCAGCGAGTGTGGCGACTGCTAATAATTTAAAGTGTCGCTTTTTAGATGATAAATACATAAAAATCCCTTGTTTTTCTCTAAACATAACAAGGGATTTTTAGGAGTGCAATTATCAATCATTTATTTAGTCGTTTTTAAGCCAACCATTTTCTGTAGCTAGTTCAATTTGAGCT
>JAOHFM010000017.1 GCA_028098005.1 Psychrosphaera sp. | reverse complement strand
GCCGATTTTTCACCTCTGGCCTTTGCAACAAGGCCCGTGGTAGACATCCTTAGGAAGCCTAACAACCAAAATATCACCGAAATAAATAAACCTGCTAACGCCGTACCAGCAAGAAATTGACTATCTGGTAAATGCCCAATAACCGCAGTATCAACAAATCCCAACATAGGAATGCTAATATTTGCTAGAATCATAGGCCAGGCTAAATGCCAAATTTTTAAATTGATGCGGGTGCCTGACCACGCAGAGGATTGGAATAGAGATAACATATGATTAGATTATTACTTAAGCCTATTAGTGTTTTATTAATGTTAACGGCGATGACTAACTTGTTTTGGCACCAATCTGCTTCCGCCGCAACGGTAGTACTTTACCATCATGTTAGTGAAACTACTCCAAAATCTACAAGTGTATCGCCACAACAGTTTGCCGAACATTTAAGCATGATTGAAGAGCTAGGTCTGGAAGTTGTACCCTTAACTCAAATTGTAGATGCCATTAAACTCAATAAACCAGTTAACCCAAATTGGATTTCAATTACTTTTGATGATGGTTTTAGGAATGTTTATGACACAGCCTTTCCTATGCTTAAAGAAAAAAACTGGCCTTTTACCGTGTTTGTAAATCCGTTAATGGTAAAGCCAAGCAAGCTATATATGGATTGGTCACAACTAAAAACGTTAACGGAACATGGTGTTGATATTATGAATCACACTCTTGAACATGAAAATTTAGTACAAGATGGGCTGACGAATCAACAAATTGAATCAAACATATTGGTTGCCGAAGAAATGATAAAGGAGCAGCTTGGACAAAATCATAAGATGGTCGCTTATCCATTTGGTGAATATTCTGACGAAATCAAAGCAATTTTAGGTAAGTTAGGCTTTGTAGGGTTTGCTCAGCATTCAGGGGCCATTAATGAAACAAGCGACTTACTTGCACTAACTCGTTTTCCAGCCAATGGCATTTATGCCAATCCCAAAACACTTAAGAATAAACTTAGAAGCATTGCGTTTGACTTTGAAAGGCAGTCACCAACCGAAACCTTAGTACGTAACATAGAGGTGGTTGAGAGTAACCAAGGACCTTTATGGAGAGTGAAGCTTAAAGGTAAAGATTTTTATAAAAGCCAACTTGCTTGCTTTATTACCGGTCAGTCAGGTCCAGTAAAACCAACTTGGATTTCTGATTTAGAGTTTGAAATTGCTGCGCCTAAATCTCTTCAAACAGGCCGTGTAAAATATAACTGTACTGCGCCATCTATTAAAAATAGCGGCCGCTTTTATTGGACCAGTAAGCTATGGATAACCTTACCTAATGACTTAGCTGTTGAGCTAAATTAAATAGACAATTGTTCACTCCAGCTCCGACTGCTACTTGAACTTAAACCGAACGGGTCGCTAACTCCATTAGGCGTTTAGCGATCTTATCTAGCGATAACTCTTCTTTTCCTGCCCCTAACTCTTTTGCCGCTCTTGGCATGCCGTAAACGATACTGGAGTTCTCATCTTGAGTGATGGTATAAGCACCAGATTCTTTCAGCCTCATCAGCCCTTTGGCACCATCAGCGCCCATTCCAGTTAAAATAACGCCGGAACTATATTTACCCATGTATTTGGCAATGGAATCAAATAGAACATCGACGGAGGGCTTGTGTCTATTTACTGGTTCAGAGTCATCAAGCTGACAGATCAGCTTACTGCCTCTTTTTAGCACAGTTAAATGCCTGTCACCCGGGGCAATATAGATATGCCCAGCTTCAATAATCTGCCCATGACTGGCTTCATGTACCGTCATTTTGCATACTTTGTTTAATCGTTCTGCATACGTTTTACTAAATACTGGCGGAATGTGTTGGGTCACGACAATTGGGCAGAAATTGGCTGGCAAATTAACCACAACTTCTTTTATCGCTTCTGTGCCGCCGGTTGAGGCGCCAATTGCAATAAGGTGGTTTTTTCTGTATTCAATTACAGGCGCAATAAGGCTGTCGCTTTCTTTTTGAACCCTTTTTCTTGAACGAAGAATCTGAGCAAGTCTAGCACCTGCAGCAGCTCTTATTTTATCTACAAGAATATCGGCATACCTACCCAAACTTTCTTTCACGTCTACTTTAGGCTTTTCTAGAAAGTCGACTGCCCCAATAGCAAGAGCCTCTAGCGTTATTGGCGCACCTTCCGCAGTTAACGTTGACAACATAACTACGGGCATCGGCCTTAATCGCATTAAGTTTTTAAGAAAAGTAATACCATCCATTTTCGGCATTTCTATATCAAGCGTAAGCACGTCTGGGTTCAACGACTTAATGAGTTCTCTGGCTTGAAGCGGATCTTCCGCTTCGCCTACCACCAGCATATCTGGCGCGGCGCTGATTATTTCATTTAGAATCATCCTAATAAGTTTAGAATCATCTACTATTAAAACCTTAATCATTGATTTACCTTTTAGAACAATTCTATATCCGACGTTTCATGCCTTGGTGTTTCTATTTTGGATCGGTACTTAACTTCACGGAGTTTAATCGTATCGTTGTGCATACTTTGTAAACGTTTAACCAATCCCTTCCCTTCTTGAGGATAAAAAAGCACCTTACGTGGCCAAGGCCCACCCATGTCAGAAGCAACTAGCGGCAACTCTTCTTTCAAAATAAAGTCTTTCGCAAAGGCAATATTTTGCTCTCCTATAGGAGTTTGCATCTCTTTTATAATATTGCCACCTCCAAACAGCTTAACCTTCATTCTGCTTCGATGCCCACCATTTTTTATTATCTCATTTATCAAACATTCCATAGCCCAAATACCGTAGCGGCAGCTATAACTATCATGAAACTCCCACATTTCTTGGCTATGATCATTCCCCTTTAAGGGCAACATAAAATGATTCATACCACCTACACCGGCATACTCGTCCCAAATACAAGCCGAAATACAAGAGCCTAAAACGGTTGCAATTGCCTCATGCTCTTTAGTGACATAAAACTCGCCTGGTAAAATTTTCGCGACGACTATATTTCTCGCATTATCTACATATCGCTTAATTTGCTCAAAACCAGGCAGCGTTGCTTTAAATTGCGTTGCGCTCATTGCACTATCTTCTGATAAACGTTTTGCCCTAGCCCTTTAAATTGCAAATTTTCTCTACCCATAGACTCAGAGTGGCCCAAAATTAAATATCCGCCAGGCGCGAGTAGTTTTGCATACCGGTTAAAAAGCTTCACCTTTGTTTCATGATCAAAGTATATAATTACATTGCGACAAAATATGACGTCAAAGGGCCCTTTCATTGGCCATTCTTTTAGAAGATTAAGTTGTTTAAAACTGATATTTTTCTTGATGTGCTCTTTGGCTTTGTATCGCGCAGACCCTCCATCTTTTAGAAAGTACTTTTTAAGCTCTTTGTCGCTCAAGCCAGAAACCTGATTACCAGAGTAAACAGCCTCTCGGCCTGACGCTAAGACATTTGTATCTAGGTCTGTAGCAAGTATTTTAAAGTCCCAATTACTGGGAATAAGCTTATCTAAACATATTGCTATTGAGTAGGGCTCCATACCAAGTGAGCAACCCGCTGACCAGATCCTCACTCTTTGGTCATGTTGATGTCTTGTGATTATCTCGGGTAAAGCTGTTTCTTTTAGAAAGCTAAAGTGATGTTTTTCTCTAAAAAATGACGTCAAGTTTGTAGTAATAGCATTTATAAACTCACCAAATTCAACCGACTCATTTTCACTAAGGTAAGTAATATATTCAGCAAAAGAGCTTAGCCCTATTGCTCGTATTCTTCGCGAAATACGAGCATATACCATGTCTTTTTTTTGCTCAGATAAGACAATGCCACAGGCTTCATAAACTCGCTCACTTATGAAGCTGTAGTCCTTATTTGTCATAAGAAACTCTTTATTATCCAATCACCGACTCCTTGCTGTTATCAGTATTCCAAGCAAATTTGACTAAACTAAAACTCCTGCCACTCTTCATCGTCACTCGGTTGTGAGGAAACCGGAGACTTAATTTCTGACCTTGCTGGCTGTGCAATAGCTTTATGGTTATTGCTTTGCGTCAATCTAGGCGCGGCGCTTAATTGTGACTCAGACATTTTGAAAAAGGTTAATAACTCCCTCATAGAACGGGCTTGCTCCGACATTGACTCACCGGCTGCAGATGCTTGCTCGACTAATGCAGCATTCTGTTGCGTCATCTCATCCATTTGCGAAACGGCTTTATTGACCTGTTCTATACCAGATGTTTGTTCAACAGATGCAACACTAATATCACCGATGGTGTCATTCACCTTTCTAACGGCTTTAACAATTTCCTGAAGCATTTCTCCTGACTGATTAACCAACGACGTACCATCTTCAACTTTAGAAACAGAGTCTCTAATTAAGTCCTTGATCTCTTTTGCAGCTGCAGCGGAACGTTGAGCTAAGTTTCGTACCTCACCGGCTACAACAGCAAAACCTCGACCTTGTTCACCCGCTCTAGCTGCCTCAACGGCAGCGTTTAACGCAAGTAAGTTTGTTTGGAACGCTATTTCATCTATTACACCAATGATGTCAGCAATTTTCTTACTTGCCTCATTAATTTCGGCCATGCTTTCTACAGCGCGCCCAACAACTGAACCACCTGATTCCGCTTTACTAGCCGCTTCTTCGGCTAAGTCATTCGCTGTTTGAGCATTGTCTGCATTCTGTCTTACGGTCGCTGTCATTTCTTCCATGCTCGAAGCCGTTTCTTCAAGCGAGGAAGCTTGCTCTTCCGTTCGTTGACTCAAGTCGGCGTTACCTTGAGCAATTTCCTCTGCACCTGAACTGACGGTTGTGGCGGATCTATCAATTTGCCCAATCACTTCTGTAAGCTTATCAACCGTGGCGTTTGCATCGCGTTTTAGCTTGTCAAACATGCCTTGATAATCTGTTTCAATGCGGCGTGTTAAATTACCATGTGCCAGTGCATCAAAAATATTTACTGTATCTTGAATAACCCCACCAGCAATACCTACCACTTGATTTAGGCCCTTTGACAGCTCTTTGAAAAAGCCTTCTTTATCATCTTCTGTAATCTTAACCGTTAAATCACCACTGGTTGCAGCATCGATGACGTTTGCAATTTCTTTTTGGATATTCATTTCATTGGTTTTATCGATCCACTCCACGATTGTTCCAAGGCGATTGCCATTAGAGTCCACCCATGGAGATGCGAATAGTTCAAAGGTTAACTTTCCAACTTTTATGTTCGTTTGATAGGGTTCCGAAAGTTTCTTTAACATATTACGTTGATGAGAAGCGTCTTTATGGAAGTCATCAACGCAGGTGCCAATTAGTTTATCGGCATTGAAGTTTGGTAAAGTCTTAGTGATTTCTCTTTCACGCTTACGAAACATTTTCGTAACTTCATTGTTCACATAAACAATTTCTAATTCATTGTTGGCAATCATAACGTTCGCCTGACACAAGGTAAGTGCTTGTGCCAAGTTACCCGCTTGACGTGCAACTTCTTCCATTTCTTTTTGTTCAGTAATATCAGTAGCAAACTTAACTACTTTTACAGGCTTACCATCCAAGTCCACAATCGGGTTATAGCTGGCTTGGATCCAAATAGTTTTGTCTCCTTTCCCAACCCTTTTATATTCTCCGGAGTCAAATTCACCGCGATTTAATTTTGCCCAAAAGTCTTTGTATTCTTTGCTTTCTGCCGTTCCTTCAGGTGCAAACATACTATGATGACGCCCTTTAACTTCTTCTAGCGAATAGCCCATTGTGGATAAAAAGTTAGAGTTGGCGGTGATAATAGTGCCGTCCATTTCAAACTCTATGACCGCTTGTGACTTATGAATTGCATTCAATTGGCCGTTTGATTCTGACTCTTTGTTTTTTTGCTCTGTGATATCAGAGGCATATTTAACAACTTTGAAAACTTTGTTCTCACTGTTAACAATTGGATTGTAAGTGGCGCGAATCCAAATATCATCACCGGATTTAGTGACTCGTTTAAATTCATCAGACTTAAACTCTCCTCGAGCCAAGTCCTGCCAAAACCTACGATATTCATCAGTAGCAACTTGCCGGCTATCAACAAACATACTGTGGTGTTGGCCCTGGATTTCCTCTAGTCGATAACCAAGCACATTTAAAAAGTTATTATTGGCGGTTTTAATAGTGCCGTCTGGATAAAACTCAATTACAGCTTGTGACTTGTCTAGTGCATCTAGAACAAGTCGTTCTGTGGAATAAGAGGAACCCAATAAATTTTTAAACAAACCCATACCATCACCTGCCTTGTTATATTAATAACACTTTTTCTAGATCTAAAAGGACAACCATCTTGTCGCCTACGTTTATTAGGCCTTCAATATAGTTTTTTGTTTCAGAGTCACCAATGTCTGGTGCTTTTTTGGCTTTTTGTTTTTCGATGTTATAAACATCTGATACTGCATCAACAACAATGCCCATAATCTTTGGCTTTTTTTCAATCATTACTTTTACAATAATGATGACTGTCAGCTCATTGTATTTAACATCTTTTAAGTTAAATCGAACGCGCAAATCAACCACGGGAACCACTGTCCCTCGCAGGTTAATAACACCTTTTACATAGTCTTCAGCATTGGGAATACTGGTCATCGACTCCCAGCCTCTAATTTCTTGAACTGCTAGAATCTCTATGCCGTACTCTTCACCATTCATCATAAAAGTAAGGTACTGAATTAAATCAATATTACCTTCTTCACCGTGCTGATTACCTAACAGAACTTCATTCATGCTACACCGCTTCCGATAAAGGCTTGTCGAAGTCTAAACCAACGTGACCAGCCCTTTTTAGTCCAGCCATTTTAACTACGCTAGAAATATCAATGATCAACGAAACGCTACCGCTACCTAATATGGTGGCACCAGATATTCCATCTACCTTTTTGTAATTTTCTTCCAGACTTTTAATAACAAACTGTTGCTGTGCTAATAACTCATCAACCAGCAAGCCTACTTTTTCGTTGTCACTTTCAACAACAACCAGTAGCCCACCTTGTAAGGTTTGACATGCCTCAGGATGATTAAACAACTTATGCATTCTTAATATAGGGATGTATTCATCACGTAGTCGTAATACATCCATCCCTCCACCAACGGAGTTAACTTTAGCCATGTCTATTTGTAATGACTCAACAATTGAAACTAGTGGAATGATGTAAATATGATTCCCTACTTTTACCAATTGACCGTCCAGTATTGCTAAGGTCAAAGGTAGCCTAATCGTAAATGTAGAGCCTTTATTTGGTTCGGAAACTACTTCAACAGTGCCATTTAATGCATTGATGTTGCGTTTAACAACATCCATCCCCACACCCCGTCCAGAGATGTCACTCACTTCATCAGCCGTAGAAAATCCAGGTTTAAAGATAAGCTCATTAATTTCTTGGTTACTTAACACGGAATCTTCTGTAATAAGTCCATTTTCGATAGCTTTTGATTTGATTTTTTCTGTATTCAATCCTCTACCATCATCAATGATTTCAATGATAATGTTGCCACCTTGATGGTAAGCATTGAGAATCACTTTACCTTCCTCACTCTTGCCAGCTTCAAGTCGCTCTGCCGTTGTCTCTAGGCCGTGATCTAATGAGTTTCTTATTAGGTGAACCATAGGGTCTGAAATTTTTTCCATGACCGTTTTGTCTAGTTCGGTACCCTCGCCTTTTAAAACAAGCTCTACTTTTTTATCTAACTTTTGAGATATATCTCGAACCAACCTAGGAAACCTAGAAAACACAAAACTGATTGGTAACATCCTAATGCGCATAACATTTTCTTGTAAATCTCGGGTGTTATGTGCCAATTGAGCAAGTCCCTCACGAAGCGCAAGCAATTTTGCATGATCAAACTGTTCATCTTCCCCTAACTCGTTCAGCATCGCTTGCGTGATAACCAACTCGCCCACCATATTGATTAACGAGTCTACTTTGTCGGTGCCCACTCTTATTGAACTAGACTCTTGTTTAGTCGACTCTTTTTTGCTCTCTACGGCCGGTTTTTGGACTGGTCTAAATTCAGACTTATTAGATGAGCCAACCGTCGCCTTACTAGGTTCCGATATATTCGGTGAGGGTTCTGAGTTTGGCGCAACTGTTGAAGGTACCTCTGGAGGAACAGGCGCTGCAGATTCCGGTTCTTCAAGCTCGCTTTCGACTTCAATTTCGTCTTCAAACTGGGCAACTAATTTAATGTCTATTTCAGCATCATCTTCTACCCATTCAAATACACTTTTAACCGCCTCTTCGTCACTGTTGGTATCTAAATTGATTGTCCAGCCTAGATAACAATCATCAGCCACAAGATTATCCAATTGAGGGATACCTTTAATATCCGCATCTACTGACATCTCTCCATGTTCCGCTAGATCTTCAAAAATGAATAGTGGTTCATTTCCTGTTTTGAATACATGAGACTGTGGCGTGAACTTAATTTCAAAGAAATTTGTTATCTGTATCTTCACCTGCTTTCTTGTGGAGTCAGTATTCGATATCACTTCTACATCAGACTCAGCATTGTCAGGATCGGGGTTTGACTCTTTTAAAATGTTTTCAAATTGAACCCTAAGAACATTTGCGTCTTCAGACTCTTGATCCTCATCATTTTGTATAGACCGCAACATCTCCCGTAAACAATCAATGGACTTAAGCATTAAATCTATATGATTCGCCGCTAACTCTCGTTCACCATTGCGTATTTCATCTAAAAGCGTTTCAATTACATGAGTAAAATTAGCAATGGCGTTAAAGCCAAACGTCCCGCTGCCGCCTTTAATAGAGTGTGCGGCTCTGAATATATTGTTAATAATTTCACTATCTACGTCACCGGGGGATAAGTTTAATAACTCGGATTCCATAGTTTCAAGGCCTTCAAAACTTTCGTCGATGAAGACTTCGTAAAATTGTGAGAGATCAATGCTCATAGCAACCCCATCTTACAAGTGTGCAGATTTAACGAGCGACTTTTTTAATGACGGTTAACAGCTGTTCTGGATTAAAGGGCTTAACTATCCAGCCTGTTGCACCAGCGGCTTTACCTTCGCCTTTTTTATTAGTGCCAGACTCCGTTGTTAACATAAGAATTGGTGTAAACTTAAACTGTGGTAGTGTTCTAAGGTTTCGAACAAGCTCAATACCATCCATTACTGGCATGTTTACATCTGAAATAATGACATCGAACTCTGCATCTCTGGCCAAATCTAACGCTTCTTGACCATCCTTAGCTTCAGTTACATCATAACCAGCGTTCTTCAATGTAAAGCCAACCATCTGCCTCATAGAAGCAGAATCATCAACGGCCAGAATTTTTTTCATAAAGTCACCTTATACATTCAAACTTGAGTTCAATTAGGTAATTTTAGAAACTCTTTGATACCGATTTGTGCTGCAATATTGGATAAAGGCTCACTTTCGCCTTTCCAAACAATTGCACTATCGGTTAACGCGAGAGACTTTTGCAAAGAACACAAAACCTGTAACGAAGCCGTGTCAGCATCAATAACATCACTTATGTCTATACAGATTTCTTGTTCTGAAGACAGCAGTTCAATTAAAGATTTACTGAGCGCTTCCGCGTCACTAATGTGTAATTTTGATGCAAGTTTCATCGTCTCAATGGAGTTCTATAAAAATCGTTTAAATTTAGCCTAGTATGAAAAATCAATATTTCCAGATATTTGGCTTTTTTACCGATTTTTAATCCATTGTGATGATTTTAAAGTCCGCTAATAAAATATCAGGATCAATTGAAGGTATTTCACCAAGCTCAACTTTAGGTTTAAACATGGCGTGTATTTGACCGTTAGGATTTAGAAGAACCACAGACGCACTGTGATCAACAAAGTAGCCGTCAGATACTTCTTCAGGAGGAATTGAGTACATCAGCCCTAGGTTTCGAACAAAGGGATATAAAGATTTATGCTCTGCTCGAAGACCTAAAATAGACTCATGAAAGTAATTTGTATACTGCTGAATGTTATCAACTTTATCTCTTTTTGGATCGACGGACAAAAACAGTACCTGAGTATTTTTATGTACTTTGGTTAGTTCAGGTATTAAGCGACTCAGCTTCATCATTGTTGTAGGGCATATATCAGGACAAGATAAATACCCCAAAAACAATACACTCCATTGCCCAGATAAATCCTTATTAGAAAATGCCTGGCCATTATGGTCAATTAATTCAAAACTCTTAAGCTCTCGAGGTTGTGTATACAAGTGAGTGTTTTTTGAAACGCGAGTATCATTTCCCAAGGATGAATAGATACCAACGGAAAACGCAATTACCGCTAAAAGCGAAATGACCACAGTTTGAGTTTTTGTCATGTTTTAAAGTCTAATTATATAAAAATGATCTACAAGTAGTGCAACAAACAGAACGAGCAAATGCCAAATGGAAAACTTAAAAGTGTCCATGGCTATTTGTTTATCGTCGCTTACTTTTAATTGCCACGCGTACTTAAGAAATAACAAGTTTAGGATTGTACTTGATATTAAATAAATTAACCCCGACATCGCGACCAAATAAGGTAAAAAACAGACCAGCGTGAGCAATACCGTGTATAAAACAATGGAATTTTTTGTAAATGCCAAACCATGAGTCACTGGCAACATTGGAATATTGACCCTCGCGTAATCATCTCTTCGGTGAATAGCTAAGGCCCAAAAATGAGGAGGGGTCCACGTAAAGATAATCATCACTAGTAAAAAGGCATTAGGGTGTAGATTACCCGTCATGCTAACCCAACCTAAAAGTGGAGGCATTGCACCGGCCAATCCGCCAATGACGATATTTTGTGGAGTAAGCCTTTTGAGCACTAAGGTATAAACCACGGCATATCCAAACAAACTAGCTAATGTTAACCATGCGGTTAAAGGGTTTACAAAGGCGTACAACAAAGCAAAACCAAATGCTGCTAACGAAAAAGAAAATATTATGGCTAAACGGTTTGTTACGCGACCTTTAGCAATAGGCCTGTTGTATGTTCGTGCCATTTTGGCATCAATTTTTTGATCTACAATATGATTCATCGCCGCTGCCGCCGCCGATAACAAACCGATGCCAACTGAAGATACTATTAATAAATCTAAAGGTGGCCAACCAGCTTGCGCTAAAACCATGCCCACAATTGCGGTTATGACCAACATAAAAACGACTTTAGGTTTAGTGATTTCATATAGATCTTTTACTAAACCTGAAAAAGAACTAACTGAATTAGATATAGTATTTGAGTAAGCCATTTTACGCCCCTTGTTGCATTATAATGCTGTTATTATTGGGATTTTTATCTGCTGCTTTGTTGAATTCTAGCTGCTGATGTAACTTATATTGCCTCATTGTGTAATGCCACAACGCGAGTAGACTTGCCAATAGCAGCAAACCAACAAAGTTGTGACCAACGGCTACGTATAGAGGAAGGTGAAAAACAACATTAGAAACCCCTAGCGTAATTTGAGCAAGCGTGAGCAGCGCAATCACTATGCCAAACGGCCTAAGTTGGGTTTGTCGGAATAATAGAACTAATAAAAATAGAATACTCGCCGTCACGACCATTGCGCCAAAACGATGCAAAACATGAATGGTCATTCTTGCTTCGTAAGGAAACACTCCAAACTCATAATCTTCGTAGCCTGTTGGCACTGATAACGCACTACCAATATCAAATTTTTGTTGCCAGCCGGGTTCACAAATTGGTAAGTCTGTACATGCAACTGCTGCGTAATTTGCAGCCGTCCAGCCACCAAGTGCTATTTGTATTACAACAAGTAAAAACGTTACTTTAACTAAACCTTTTAGTCCCTCAGAAACGTTTACCGACTCAGGTACATCATGGAAAATATCACTTTGGTTTAGCCACTCCGTTCGGAGTTTGAGTGTTAAAAGAAGAATTAGGCAGAAGGTTGTGAAACCGCCCAATAGGTGCCCCATTACGACGAGTGGCATTAAGTTCATGGTCACGGTAAGCATTCCTAACACCGCTTGAAAACCCACTGTTACCAATAACAATCCGGTCAGTTTAACGTGCTGCCTTGCCATTGTGCTTAAAACAAACATGAATAGCACCAACATGCCTAGTCCACCAGCAAAGTAGCGATGTACCATTTCATTTCTGGCTTTGTGGTATTCGACCGGTCGTTCTGGATAAGCCGATTCAGCGACTTCAATATGAGCAGCTTCAGTAGGTACAGTTAGGAAGCCATAACATCCAGGCCAATCAGGACAACCTAAACCAGCGTCGGTTAACCGAGTATAAGCACCCAATACAATGACTACACATACTAAAAGTAATGATAAAATTGATAATCTATAACGAAGGTTTAGCATCATAACCCTTATTTTTATTATTAGTCGGGATGTTTAATTATTAACCTATACGAGCATAATTTAACAGCTTTTTCAAATCAGAAAGTATGTCTTTGCTGGTTCTAATTGTGATTTCACGAGTTTGGCTTCCTGGGTATTTCAAAATAACTTTACCCATTGGATCTATTACATAAATATGTTCACTGTCTAAGTCTTTATTACTCGCAGAATAAGCTTTAGTCGCTGGATAGTCCTGCAAAGGCATTTCGTTTGTTAATACCCAAGCATTTACTCTTTTTTGTAGCTTGCCTAGCGCCAAGTAAGTTTGATTTAACCCATATAGCTGTTCTTCACAAAACTGATCACAGCCTGTATTTTTTGGCTGATAAACTATGCTCCACATCGGCGATTCAGTTTTAATAGGTAATACAATTTCACTTTGCAAAAACTGACCTTTATTGGTTGCTGCTGGCGTATACCAACCCATTTTTAATACCAAATAAGCAAGAACTAGCGGGACCGCAGCCATCGCCAAAAATATTCCAAAAAATGATTTAGACTTCATAATTGTTCCTTTTGTTTAACTGACTACCTGATCGCAAACTAGCGAATAAAAATACAATGACCGCTGCAGCCGCTAATAAAAACCACTGCACCGCATAGGCAACGTGTTTTTCAGGTGGCATTACAACAGGTTTATAAAGTTGTGGGTGTTTAGCAATGGTGTTTGAGTTGGCGTACAAAAACACCGGCGCAATTGGTGGGACGTGCTTTTTATAATATTCTAAAATCGCATTAACCGACTGTACCCTTTGAGGAAAAGCGTATTCACCCGATTTATCACTTAACGTAAACTGCGCCAAATCTGTGGTTTTAAGCCTTCCTGTTAAGGTTACCTTTTTTGGTAATACAACTTCTGGTAACTCAGCGCGGGTGGCTGGCGCTTTCCACCAACCTAAATTGACAAAAAGATAAGTATTCTTATCTTCAATAGTGCTACTCAGCGAGGCCGGCACAACTATGTCATAACCCACTTGGCCTTGATGTATCTTATTGTCTATTAGCCAGATTGACTCTGTATCAAGTATTAATGCCACTTCGACTTCTTTATTATTCAACTCAGAAACCTCGCCAGAGGTAACACTTTCCAACAGCGCTTGCTGAGATAAGACTACACCAACCGTTTGCTCTAGGAGTATTTGCTTCTGTTCTGCGCGCTCAAGTTGCCAAAAGCCTAACTTGCACAAAATCAAAAATGCCGTCACAGTAATCAATACTGACAATGGGGTAAATTTGAAGCGTTTAAAAAAAAGCATTAATTTTTCATGACCCAATAAACCTAACAACCAACTACTAAAATATAGGCAAGACAATGGAATTTATAGTTAAAGCCATCATCGTCATTTTACTTTTAAGTATTATTTTCAACTTATTTAAAGCAATGTTTACTATGTTAAAAGGCGACAAAAAAGCTCCGCCTATGTCACATTTTATAGGGCGCCGATTGTTATTTACCGGCGCACTCATGGTGTTATTACTTATATTGCTTGCTCTGGGCATTATTGAACCTAACCCAAGCCCTTACAGTAAAGGGTAAGCTTTGATTACAAAATATAAACAAATATAAATAAGCAAACCCAAACCACATCAACAAAATGCCAATACCAACTAGTCGCTTGAAAACCAAAGTGATTTTCAGGTGTGAAATGCTCTTTCAGCACAATTCTAAAGAACATGATAATTAGCATTATGGTCCCTAGCGTGACATGTAAACCGTGAAAGCCGGTTAATAAGAAAAAGGTATTGCCGTATATTCCACTAGACAGCATTAGGCCCATTTCTCTATATGCATGCACATACTCTTCAACTTGAAGCACCAGGAAAATACACCCCAATAAAATAGTGACGCCCAATCCTACTTTTAGTTGGGTACGTTTATTTTCTTCTAGTCCTACGTGGGCAAAGTGTAACGTCACTGACGAGATTAATAGAATGATGGTGTTGTATAACGGTAAACCCGTCCACCCCATAGCTTCTGTTGTTGTTCCGTCTGGTGTTTTAACAAGCGGCCAAATTGCTTCAAATGCGGGCCACAATACTTCATGCGTACTAAGATTATTACTTCCGCCACCTAACCAAGGTACAGAGAACATTCGTGCATAAAATAATGCGCCAAAAAATGCCCCAAAAAACATTACTTCCGAAAAAATAAACCAACTCATCCCTTGTTTGAATGAACGATCCATTTGAGCGCTATACATGCCACTCATTGACTCGTCTATCACGTTTCTAAACCAACCTACCAACATAAAAATGATGGTTAATATACCGGCTAACAATAAATAACCACTGAAACCTGACTCTCCTTTTGTTACGTCGTTAACGTAACCACCCGCACCAAAGGCTATACAAAATAAACCTATGGCCCCAACAATTGGCCATGGACTTTGAGCTGGTACGTAATACTTTTGATATTCACTAGACATTATTTGCCCTCTCTATGAGCATTATTATTCTGAATCAGCAAAAAGCTCTGCAAATGCAGACGCTTCAAGTTTGTCACTGATGTCAAACAAGGTGTAAGACAACGTCACAGTGCCGTATTCCGCTGGCAATTCTGGGTCGATATAAAACTGTAAGCCTAATTTGGCTAATTCGCCCTTTTCCAACGGCTGATGGTTAAAGCAAAAACATTCAACTTTATTAAAATAAGTTGCTGCTAACCCAGGGCTAACAGACGGTATTGCTTGCACAACCATGTCACCTGCTGATTGATTAGAAACTAAAAAATTAACTTCATGGTGTTCACCTGGATGGACCTTTATACGCTTAATCTCTGGCTCAAAAGTCCAAGGTAAACGACCTTGGGTGTGGGCGATAAACTCGACAGTAACAAGTCGATCAACATCGACAACTTGCGATTGTGTTGCTGCTGAATTACTTGTTTTCCCATTTAACCCAGTGATGTCGCAAAAGACATCGTAAAGAGGCACGAGCGCAAAACCGAAACCAAACATGAAGACCACGGTAAAAACCAACTTTTTGATCAACTTTAAGTGATCGGGTTTAGTATTTTGTTGTGCGCTCATAAAAACCTCTCTCAACCTTTACTTAATGGTCGGTGGCGTTTCAAACGTATGGTACGGAGCAGGCGATGGTACTTCCCACTCTAAACCTTCAGCGCCTTCCCAAACTTGAGCAGTTGCTTTTTCTCCACCTTTGATGCACTTGTAAACCACAGCAACAAACAGCAACTGAGATAAACCAAATGCAAAACCACCAATACTTATAATGGCGTTAAAGTCTGCAAATTGAGTGGCGTAATCAGGAATACGACGTGGCATTCCTGCGAGTCCAACAAAGTGCATAGGGAAGAATAAAACGTTCACCGATACCAGTGATAACCAAAAGTGAAGCTTAGCTAAGCCTTCATCAAACATATGTCCAGTCCATTTAGGTAACCAGTAATAAGCACCCGCCATAATTGAAAATATGGCACCCGTTACTAGAACGTAATGGAAGTGAGCAACAACAAAATAGGTATCATGGTATTGGAAATCTGCAGGGGTTATAGCCAACATAAGTCCGGACAAGCCACCTATAGTAAACAGAACAATAAAGGCTATGGAGAACATCATTGGCACTTCAAACGTCAACGCGCCTCGCCACATTGTAGCCACCCAGTTAAAGACCTTTACACCAGTAGGCACTGATATCAGCATGGTGAAGTACATAAAGAACAACTCGCCCGCCAACGGCATACCGGTTGTAAACATATGATGTGCCCAAACCATAAAGGACAATATTGCAATTGAGGCCGTTGCATAAACCATGGAAGAGTAACCAAACAACCGCTTACGACTAAACGTAGGGACGATTTGAGAGATAATGCCGAAAGCCGGTAATATCATAATGTAAACTTCAGGGTGCCCGAAGAACCAAAATATATGTTGGAATAAGACAGGATCACCGCCACCCGCTGCGCTAAAGAAGGATGTTGCGAAGTACTTATCCGTCAATACCATGGTTACTGCGCCAGCTAATACAGGCATAACCGCAATAAGTAAAAATGCCGTAATTAACCAAGTCCAAACAAACAGCGGCATTTTCATGTACGTCATGCCAGGCGCTCGAAGGTTAAAAATGGTCACAATAACGTTAATAGCGCCCATGATGGATGATATACCCATAATATGAACAGAGAACACAAAAAACGCCGTGCTGTCACCACTGTAGGTTGTTGATAATGGTGCGTAGAACGTCCAACCAAATGCAGGACCGCCGCCTTCCATAAATAATGACATTAAAAGAATGAGGAACGCGAAAGGTAAAATCCAGAAGCTCCAGTTGTTCATTCTTGGTAAGGCCATATCAGGCGCACCAATCATCATTGGAACCATCCAGTTAGCCAGGCCAACAAAGGCTGGCATTACCGCACCAAAAACCATTATCAAACCGTGAACGGTTGTCATTTGATTAAAGAAATTAGGTTCTACAATTTGTAAACCCGGTTGAAAGAGCTCGGCTCTTATTACCATGGCCATTGCACCACCAATAAAAAACATTAGTAGTGAAAACAACAGGTAAAGACTACCAATATCTTTGTGGTTCGTGGTTAGTATCCAACGCATAATGCCTTTAGGGGCACCATGGTGTTCATGATCGTCGTGATGATCGGTTGCACTATTTTCTATAGAACTCATGACATGCCTCCTATTGACTGGTTAAGTAAGCGTTAATTTGAGCAGCTTGCACTGCGTCACCGGTATTATTGCCCCAAGCATTACGCTCGTAGGTCACTATGGCTGCTAGGTCTTTTAAACCAAGTTGCTTACCGTAACCTTGCATTGCAGAGCCCGGTTTGCCGTTCACAACAATGTCTATATGCGCACCAAGGTCTTCCATGGCAATTTTGCTGCCTTTTAACGCTGGGAATACGCCAGGAATGCCTTCACCTGAAACTTGGTGACACGCAGCACAGTTTGCGATGTAAGCTTTTTCACCCACTTTCATCAACTCGTCGTAAGACATATTCATAGCAAGTAATTTTTGCTCTTCTTCTTTGGCGATGCGTGCCATTTCAACTTCTTGTTTCATCCACGCGTCAAAGTCACCTTGCTCTTTTGCAATCACAACGATTGGCATGAAACCATGATCTTTTCCACAAAGCTCAGCACATTGGCCTCGGTAAATACCGGGTTCATTTACACGTGTCCAGGACTCATTAATAAAGCCAGGGTTAGCGTCTTTTTTAACGGCAAATTCCGGTACCCACCAAGAATGGATTACATCGTCAGAGGTAATTAAGAAACGCACTTTTTTACCCACTGGGATCACCAACGGACGGTCCACTTCCAATAAATAGTTGTCGGATTTTTCGCGTTCATTTGAAATTTGTTGAGGGGCGGTAGCAAGAAGGCTGTAATACTCTAAATCATGGTCGAAGTATTTATAGTGCCACTTCCATTGTGAGCCCGTTACTTGAACGGTGAGATCTGCATCACTGGTGTCTTCCATTTCTATCAAGGTTTTTGTGGCTGGAAAGGCCATACCGATAAGAATAATGAAGGGAACCGCGGTCCAAATTATTTCAACTTTGGTGCTTTCATGGAAATTAGCAGGCGTTACGCCTTTCGATTTACGGTGATGGAGCATTGAATAGAACATTACTCCAAAAACTAATATAGCTATCACGCAACAAATGTAGAAAATGATCATGTGCAAGTCATAAACACTTGAACTTATGTCTGTCACCCCTTTGGTAAGGTTAAGACGCATGTCATCGGCCATTGCGGAATTAGCAAATACGGCAGTTGGCACTAACCAACTTAATTGCTTAGCAGTCACACAGAATCCTCCATAATGAAAAACAGTTAGGGATTCTGTACAACCCACCTCAGTACCAGCCAAGACCCTACGCACAACCTCTGTGCGGCCTTAGACAGTGCTCCCCGTATGCTTTTAAATTATTATTTTTATAGTCTAAAACTGCTTCATGCAGTTTGACGTTGATTTAGTTTAATTTTTATTCAACAAAATTAACGTATATCTTTTAACCAAGGAGTGCAAATTTTAATCGGTGAATGACCGCCAATTGAACAATATTTAATCAAATGGCGGTTAATAAGGTTACAAACTTTTCTTAGGAGGGAGTGCTGAGTTGGCAAAAATAAGTCCTGCTACCAAGGACATAAGTATTATTAGAGATTGCTGACCTGCCGTTTCTGCAGAGGCAAAGCCCTCGCCAACAATGTATGAATTTAAACTGATAAACGTTTTACTGCCGGGTACCAATACAATCAACCCTTGCATAGTCACAATTACCGCAGGAGCGTTGGCTAAACGGGTAAATAGGTTTCCGTAAATGCCAACCATAAAGGCTCCAATAAAGGCACCTATACCAACATCGTAGTGTATTGAACCGTAGTGACTTGTTCCGTAAGCAACAAAACCAATCAGTAGTGACCAAAGCATATGCCGACGCCTAGTTCTGAAAGCAATAATAAGCGCCCAGCCTAAAATAAATATTGCCAACCAAGCTGTCCACCATGGCAACAATTCTTGAGCTACAAACTCAACTTTGCCAAACATTTCCTTCCCAAGTTCAACGCCAACAAATGCTCCAAAATACAGTTTAAACAGCATCATGACAGCGTCCATTACTTTTGCCGTGCCAGATACTAAGTGGCGCGCAGACAATTCTTGCAAACCAATAGTTAGTGCTAAACCAGGTACTAGAACGATAATGGATGATAAAATAGCTAAATGAATATTAATGCCAGGGTCGACATAAGCTGCGATTGCACAAGCACCCATAGCCGACATCATTGCCACTAGTGGCTCCAACATGTTGGCAATACCTTTAGAGCGCTCCGACCATAAAATAAACAGGTAAACCACAATACCTAATAAACCAGCCCACAATGACGTGTTCAAACTTGTATTCATTAGCATTGCAAATGCGCAACCAGACATGCCAAATGAAAAGCCAGTTGCTAAACGGCCATAAGGATTTGGCATAAATTCAATTTCATCAAGGCGTTCTTGTGCTTCTTCTACACTAAGCTCACCACCTAACACTAAATCAACAACATCATCGGTACGCGATAACGAACCCATGTCTAAGTCGCCGGGGTCAACCCTTGCTGCATGCGTGTATTCATCTTCGTGTCCTTCCGTCCACAAGACAAATGTCATTGAAGTAGGCGATATGATAAAAGACGAGCGCAAACCTATCGCATCAGCAAGCGTCATTAAGTGCGCCTCTAATCGATAAGCGGGTGTGCCATATTTATGGAGCATTTTTCCCAAGCGAACGATAAATTTTCGTTTCTGCTTAAATGCTTCTTGCTGGTCTTGCATCTTACTCGCCTTTTTCTTCGCTGGTATTTAACGACGTATTGTCCGCCATTGGCTCCGCTACTAACTCTAGTCGCTCATGCTCAAAGTCTGAATGGTTGGGCTCAATTTGTGGCATGTTTTTAGTCACTTTATTAGACAACTGATTAAACCGCTCTACTTTTCCAGCCAAACCTTGTTTACCCGCCAGTCCTTTTACGGTTTCATTATACTGATTACTTACTATATTTAATGACTTACCAAGTTTTTGTAAACGCTCAGCCACAACACAAACTTGATTGTATATTTCACCTGCCCGTAAGCTAATTTCTTTCGCTTCGGTATTACCCTGCTCTATTCGCCATAAATTTGATACGGTCTTTAAAATTGGCATTAATGTGGTGTGTGAAACCAAGATAACATTTTTTTCATATCCATAATTGAACAAGTCTTTTTTGTGCTTCATTGCTTCAATGTAAGCCGGTTCAATAGGCATAAACATTAATACAAAACTGGGACTTCGCAACCCAATTAAGTTTGAATAATCCTTTTTAAACAAATCATTAATATGATTTTTAATGGCATTGCAGTGCTCATCCAAGGCAGAGTTAACTTCTGCATCTGACTCAGCCGCTATTGCTTTGTCATAAGCCACTAACGATACCTTACTGTCGATAATAATGTGTTTATTATCCGGCAGCTTAATAACAAAGTCCGGCAGCCTGCGGTTACCCTCTTCGTCTAATCTATTTTCTTGAGTATCGTAATGATCGCCCTTCATTAAACCAGCCAACTGCAACGTGCGCTCTAATTGAATCTCACCCCAATTGCCCGTGGTTTTTTTATCTCCCTTAAGGGCCGTTGCCAAGTTGTTCGCTTCATTCGTCATTTGAAGACCAATATCCAGCACTTTTTTCAATTCAGAGCTAACCGTGGCTTGACCTTTAACAGACTCACTATGCACTTCATTCACTCGTTTTTGAAAGCCTTCAACTTGCTCTTTAAAAGGCCTTAAAATCGCGTCGAGTTCGGTTTTATTGGATTGACTAAAAGACTGACTTTTTTCATCTAGAATTTTATTCGCCAAATGAGAAAACTCTAATTTTAATTGTTCACGTTGCTGTTCAACTTGCGCCTGTTGTTGCTCAAAATTCTTTTGCTTTTCAAACAGACTAGTTTTGATTTCCGTTAACTCCGACGATAGTGACATCAGCTCTTGTTGTTTCGCTTGCAACTGATGTTGCATTGCAATGTTATGATCTTTGAGCTCATCTATAGATAAGTTACGCTCGTCAATTCGAGTTTCTAAGCCTTCAATTTCAGCACTTAACGCGGCCACTTTTTGGTGTGAAAGTTGCGTTTGGGTTTGAAAGTTTAACGTGCGCTGTTCACTGGCCTCAAGAGCTTGAGTGAGCTCTTCAACTTTAAGAGACTGTTGCTGTAGAGTTTGATTTGCTTCTTGTAGCTGAAAAGCCGTGCTTTGAAGACTATTTTTGGCACGGAAATACAGCCTCAAAGTCACTATTGAGGCTATTAATAATAAGGCAATTATAAAATCGGATTGGCCAAACTGGAGATGAAAATTTTCCACGAATCAAAGACTTCTATTCCAAACTAACAAGACTGACATTGTGCCTACACAAGCCATAAAATGAAATGGTCAAATACGACTTTGTGCTAATTAGTTTTTATATCGTAAGTCTAAGGTTCAAACGCAACTGAAACTCCAAAAATTAAACGACTTGAGAGTATCGTCTTTTGTTTAACTGGCTCGCCAAATAAGTATCAAATGTCATGCAAATATTGCGAACAAACAAGCGCGCTTCTTTGCTAATTGATAAGGCTTCTTTTGATGTTTTGATCAAGCCATCTTGTTCAAAGGTTTTGAGGCTTTGTAACTCCGACTTAAAATAACTACCAACATCAATTCCCCATTGGCTTTCCACGTCTTTGTACTGAAGTGTGAAGTTACACATTAACGACTGAATAATATTCGCTCTAATCAGATCATCATGCGTAAGTATTCTTCCCGCGAGTTCTGGCAAATACTCACCTGAGGCATAAGCGGTATAGTAGTCCGATATTTTTTTAGGGTTTTGCATATATACATTGCCAATATGGCTAATAGACGACGCGCCAATAGCAAGTAAATCTGAATCTTCCAGTATGGTGTAACCTTGAAAGTTTCGGTGCAATTGATTGTTATTTTGTGCCGAGACCAGGTTATCAGTAGGCTTGGCAAAATGGTCAAAACCAATTGCTTCATATCCACCCTCGTCCTGCCCTTTACCGCACAACATCTTATTGGCAAATAACATCAATTCTAGTTTGGTTTGAGCAGATGGAAGCCACTCATCTTTTATTTTTCTTTGTGATGAAAATC
The DNA here is from genome assembly GCA_028098005.1 of Psychrosphaera sp. The sequence goes on along the minus strand of JAOHFM010000017.1, from coordinate 5,155 downwards.
GTGCAGGTAAGTGTGCATAACTGAATAAAGAAATGCGGTCTGGATCAAACATCAGCACATCTTTTAATGTCTGTTCAAACACGTCTTTATTTTGATGAGGCAGGCCATATATTAAATCAAAATTAACAGAGTCAAACCCAATCTCTCTTACCCAACTCAATACAGTACCAACAAGTTCATTAGATTGAACTCGATTAATAGCCACTTGTACTTCTGGATTGGTGTCTTGAATACCAAAACTTAGTCTATTAACACCACACTCTTTGAGTGTAGTTAATAACTTTTTATCAACGTGACGAACATCTAACTCAACACTAATCTCTGCTCGCTCTTCAATGACAAAGTCTTGCTCAATGGTCGTGAATATCTCTACAAATTGCTCCGGCGTTAAAAAGTTTGGGGTGCCTCCACCAAAGTGAATTTGATTGATCGGCTTATGTTTTAACGCATCGCCCCGTCGTTTTAGCTCTTGGAGCATAGTTTCAACATATTTTATGGACTTTTCTTGGTGCCTGGAAACTATTTTATTGCAGCCACAATAGAAGCAAAGCTGATGACAAAAAGGGACATGAAAGTAGAGTGATAACGACTTATTTTCAGAGGCCATTGCTGCGGCTCTTTGAAAGTTGTCAGCAATCTTCTGATTAAACTCAAGTGCAGTTGGGTAAGACGTGTATCGAGGGCCATTCACGTTATATTTTTGTAGCCAGTGCAATTGATTGTTCATAACCTTCTCTCAAAAAAGTGCCACCTTTGAAACAAGGTGGCTAACACAATAAGAGAAGTTTATAGGTTGTTTAATAACTGGGACTTGATATAGCTCAATTCAAGTCCGCATTTTTCAAATTGAATACTTAACCGCTTTGTCTAACAGGTTTCGGTAATTGATTTTGCCTTTATTGCACTGTTCTATGTCTTCTTGTTTAAAAACATAATAAAGCTGTGACGCATCATTCACATAAAAAGTCATAAACTTATTGTTTTTGAGGCTTTTTAGTCCTGAACCAAAATCACAAACCAATTCACTAATTGTAAAAGCATAGGTTTTCGCTAGCTCTTGCTGTTGCTTTCTTACTTGCTCTTTGGCTTTTTGAGCCGCTTCTTTTACGGCTTTTTGATGCTTAGCCATTTCGTTATTGACGCTTTTTAATTGCTTTTTCAACCCTAGCATTTCCGCTTCTAGTTTTTTAATCTGCTTATTAGATTCGCCATTGTTAATATCGCTAACTAATTCAGCATCTCTCATTTCGCGCTCAACCTGTCTGGCTTTACGCTCTAACTTACTTGCTTGTTTAGACAACTCTCGTTGCTTTTTACGAAGTTCGTTTTTTGCCTCTCGCATTTCTTTGCGTGCCTTGATGTTGTCGCCACTAAGCGACTCCGCTAGCATTGTTGCTTTGTGTATTTCAAACTCAATGTCTTCAATATCACTATGGCTCATTTCAAAAAGGTGCTCAGTATTTTCTGTTTCCATGCGGATTTCAACAAGCTCTTCTAGGTCGCGTTCAAGCTTTGACGTAGTAGGTGTGCCCGGCTTTGGTGGCGGCGGTGGTACAAACGATGAGTCACCATTTGACGAGAATACATCGCCATTTTTGCTGATAAATATGTTCGGAGCGGCAAACCGGTTATTGGCACTAATTTCAAATAGCATACCTTGATGAGCAAGGTAACTGGCTGAAACTTGTCCCGAGTGTCGGCCTAGCTTATCGGACAATGACGTTTTTAGAATCGTCGACATTAGCTTAATATCGCGTTTCACATTGTCTAAGTGTTGCTCCGATAGCTCGCCTTTTGCATTCACACTGGTTGATAGGGCAAGTGCAGACATCGCGGCAAAGATCGGTAATAACTTCTGTTTTATGACTTTTTTCATTTCTCTCTCCAATTACTCTTCTGCGCCAGCAACTTGAGCTTCACGAGTCGTAAAACTGCCTCGCTCAAAGGACGCTACTTTTAATTTGTATTGCAACTCATCAATCTCTGATTGGAAAAACATGAGGTCTTCCGCTCTTTGCTTTTGAATGATGGACACAACGTGTTCAAGATCTTGCTGTCGCTCGGTACGACCACTCTCAATAAGGTAATTTGCTAGCTTAACGCTGCTCTCGGTCTGGTTATTTTGAAGTTGTTTCATTGCCAAGGTTAACTGAGCATTATTCTCATTAATTAGTGCGTTAAATTGTTGCTGAAAATGCTGAGATTGCTCTTCTTGCCACAGCTGTTTTTGTTCTGTCGATGTCAGTAAATTTACTTCACCGTCTTGCCACTGCAGCTTTAGGTCAAAGACAAACAAAAAACAAACCACTAAAGACACAGACATGGCTACCGCTGACATACCTTGAGACCACCAGCTTAAATTTGCTTTCTTTAAACTCTTCGGTTGATGATTTGTATAGGTTGCAGCTCTGTCCCAAGAAGGTACCTCGATTGACTCATCAAACGCCTTACCGCTTGCTGAAAGCGCAGTAATTAGCGCTATTTTATCTTGGTATTCTTTAGCGTTAGTAAGGCGCTCTAACTCCAATGGAGACAAGGTTTCACCATTTGACCAAGCGACAAATAATGCTTCTAATGCGTGGCTTTTATTATCATGCTGCATAATCACTACCTTTAAGTAATTGTTTCAACTTTGCCAAACTTGCGTAAAACTTTGATTTTACTGTGTTTGCCGACAATCCCATTTGATGCCCGATTTGCTCAAATGTCAGTTGCTGAAATATTTTTAACTCTACGATTAGCTTCTGCTCAAAACTTAAAGTACTTAATAACGACCTTAATCCTTTGCTATCCTGTAACTGCTCCAAATTTATAGCTGGGCAATCAATAGAATCATCACTTTCAATATCATCAGGCTCTTCACCATCATGGATTGCGACATTTTTACGTCTGTAAAAGTCCATACACTTGTAATAAGCCATCGAAAGCAACCAAGTTTTGAAGCTGCTTTGTTGTTTAAAGTCAGTAAGGTTTCGGCAAACAGACACAAAGGTTTCTTGCATTAAATCTAAGGCATCTGCCTGGTTATTTGTCATTCTTAGCGTATAACCATAAAGCGCTTTTTCATGACGTTTCACCAATTTGCACCACGCCGACTGACTGCCATTCAGCGCCTTTGCAATTAGAGTTTTGTCATCTTGATTGTGAAACAAAGCAGTCCTTATTCATTATTTTTTGGTAAACCCGTTATCTTTGTATCTATAGTCGCGGCGCGATGCAAAAAAGTTTAACTTTTTTTTATATTTCTATCTTTTAGTTTGAGTTTTTATATATTTGAATGAGGAGCGAATAAAAACCCCCAGTAACTGGAATGTCCAACTATTGGAGGTCACTATACTCTAAACTGTCTTTCTGAGGGGGTTTGTTGAGGCTGCTTTAGAAACTGAGGACGACTTTCACACTTCCATCTACTTCTGTCTCATCAATAATACCAATCGCATCTGGCGTGCTGCCAACAAAGGCTTTAATTTGCTCTGACGTATTATACTCAACAGGTGGCTCAGCTCGGCCAGTAAACGCCATCTTTGCCCAGTAGGCTGCATACTGCGGCTCAGATTTATTGAGCACCTGAGTATTAAAGCTTTGTCGGATATTACTTCCGGCAGCAAGTGTGGTTAACTTAGCTCTATTGCCATTGCTAAACGCACCTTTTTTTCCTAGGTATAATTTTTTAATATCGCTAATAGATACTTTACTGTTGTTGTCTTTATTTACAATCACCACACTGCCTGCAGTAGAATCATATGATGCAAAAAGTAGAGTGGCAAAGACTAATGTTAATTTGTAAAATTTCATCTTTTGACTCCTCTTAAAACATGAAGTCTAGCGAAACAAAGAATGCTGTACTGTCGGTTTTTCCATCTTGATTTTCATCAATGTACACCGCGGCATCACCACTGTCATTAAACTGGAGCAATTCAAACTTTAAGGCAGTGTAAGGTGTTAGATCATATCTAGCGCCGACACCAATAGAGCTATAGTTATCGTCTAAGCTGCCAAATTCTGCATCTTCAAATCCAGCACTTATTCCGCCTGGTGCTATAAATTTAAAATCACCTTCAAACTGAGAGTAGAAAATATAAGGAGTCCAATGTTCGTTTACACGATATGCAAATGATACAAACCAAGAGGAATAAATATTGTCATAGTTATTCCACTCAACCATTGTATGTATTTCGTCTTGCTCGTATTGGAGTGATATGTCTAAAAATTTAGTATCGACCCAATCACCACCAAATGCAGGGTTTGACGGATATTGCCCTTCCGCATAAGACGTGAAATTCTCTTCCCCCTGCAAATAAGACACCCTAAGCGTTAGAGCGTCATAATTTGAATCAAATACAATCCCCATCATATCTCTATAGTCTTTAGTGGTTCGGATTGCTCTTAAACCTCTAAAGTGGCCATTTTCATCATAAAGTTGCTCACCCTTGTACTGATCAATTAACGTAATTAATTTATTTGGGTTGGTATTTTTTTTACCGGTGTACAACTTTAAATGCGAGGTCACTTCATCAAAGTCAAAGTTCATATCAATACTTATGCCCTGATAATTAGTAAGCGCTAGTGAATATGCATCGGAAGGAACTCTAAGCCAAGGGTAAGTCAACCCAACATCCATATAGTCAGAAAAATGATAAACCGGCAACCTCATTTGCCCAGCTTTAATGCTAGTGTCGGGGGTAATATCGTAAGTTGCATATAACCACTCTAAGTTTGGCTCAAAGTCATTCACTCCTCTAACCAACACTTGACCAGTTACACTTAGCTTATCGGTAGCAGCGTACCTTGCTTGAACGGCCACTTTTGACTCACTTTGTAACTCGATACCGTCGCTATATTGCCCCGCACCTTCAGGTAACCTCGCCCAATAGCCATCACCATCAATAACAATACCGCCAACAATACTGCCGAAGCCTGAAATTCTAATTTTATTGTTTGCTTCAACCTGTGTTGCTGATAAGCCAAGTAAAATTAAAAGTGCTCCACTTGCTTTTTTCATACCATCTCCAAGAATGTAAAATCTAATTGGAGTATAGCCAATAATTAACAAGCTGAATTACAAAGCAAAAAAAACCGCAAATAAATGCGGTTTTAATAGGAGTTGAGGGTTTAGCCTATTTTACTGGCGTTAACCAACCCCATTTATCTTCTG